>CASDXV010000015.1 GCA_949285255.1 uncultured bacterium
CGCTACTGAATCATCTAACTACATTCAAAACCAAATCCTTCAACAAGCATCTGCTTCGCTGTTAACACAAGCGAACCAACAACCAAACATTGCATTGTCATTAATATAATATTGGCAAATGTATTTAAATTTTTTACCCCCTTGCCTTATATGGCTTGGGGGTTTATTTTTTGCTCTATTATTTTTCTAAATTGAATTGCAGGATAATAGTCTTGTACTGATTTTAGCGTTTCATTTATGCTTTTTAGTGCACTTTTATAATCTTGCTCAAGATAATATGATTGCGCTTCTATAAAATGCGCCTCAGGGTCGCCATAGAAGAGTTTTTTTGACTCTGATAAAAACTTATGTACAAGATTTAGGTATCCGTTTGCAAATAACGCTCGAGCTATAAATTTATATGTTTCAGGATTTGACCTCACTAAAATATCGCAAGCGCTTATAAGGTTTTCTGCCCAATCAAGATGTCTGCTTTGTATAAAAAGATTAATATATACTTCTAAAAATGCTCTTACCTGAAAAAATGTCGGGCGTTGTTTGATTTTTAAATCAATAATATTTAATACGATAAGCCCCCATTTAGTTGCAATATCGGGGTCTTTATCTTTTGTCCAGAAGTCTTTAGCAAGTTCCTTATCCCCGCACAAAAGTGAGCACAGACCGCATTGATAATTAAGGTTGAGTTCCTTAAATAATTTGAGTGCTTGTTCATAATCCCCTTTGTAGAAAAAATCTTTTGCAAGTTCTTCTGACATATTATTGTTTATGTTTTAATTTATCTGCAATATTAAAGCTTTGAGCATTTGGTGTACTTATGTTATCAAGTATTTTTACATCTGAAATTTTAGACTGCTCGTTTGCTTTTTTAATTTCTCTGTATATTTCTTCTCTAAATACTTGAACATGGTTTGGTGCTTTAATGCCTATTTTAACGGCATTTTTGTATGTTTCAAGTATAACTACTTCAATATCATCGTTTATGATAAGTTTTTGATTTAATTTTCTTGTTAAAATAAGCATTATTTTGCACCCTCATCAGACTTTTTTTCTTGTTTTTCAAAAAGAGGATGCCTTACGGGGAATTTTGAATCTTTTAGTATTACCTGCATAGCGTTATTATTTGTAGTGTTGATTATAATAGGTGCTAAAAGATTTATTGTAGCTCCTTGAGGGTTGATTTGAGGTATTGTCACTATGTTAATGGCAAGAATTTCATCTGCACTTTTAACACCTAGGGTTTGTGCGTCCTCATCGCTTAATTCAAACTGATAGTCAATATTAAAATAGCTGCATAGCGTTACGGGAAAAGCTAAATCCATATCTTCCATTGACTGAAGCCATTTGAAAGGCGAGTCGGGCCTGTAGTCAATAAGTGTAAAGCGTTTGTGCTCACTGTAGCCTATAATCGGTGAAACAAAGTTAAACAAAAGATTGTTATCTACTTCTACCTCTCCAAAGCGACTTGTTTTGATTTTTTCTAAATTTTTTTCCATAATTTTCTCTATTTTAGTTTAAAACCCCGGCATAGCTTGATTCATAAGCATGGTTTGAATTATTTCGGGGCTTATATTTGAATTAGATGTACCGTTTTTTTGCGCCATAAGGTATGGCAGCATATTTAAAAAGTTATTGTTATTTGTGTTTTGATTTATGCCCATCATGCTCATTTGAGCTGCCTGAGGGCTGATAAATGAGTTATTGTAAACTTGTGCTGCAGGATTGTAGCCTACTTTTGCAAGAATCTTAACAGCAGCTGCAATTTGAGCATCTGTTGGTTCAAGTTCGTCTTTTGCGTCATTTATAAATTTGTAATCTTCCATGTTAGGAAATTTATCCGCATTAAATGTGTCTTTTA
Source organism: uncultured bacterium (assembly GCA_949285255.1). GTDB lineage: Bacteria > Cyanobacteriota > Vampirovibrionia > Gastranaerophilales > Gastranaerophilaceae > Galligastranaerophilus. The sequence goes on from CASDXV010000015.1 coordinate 1,856, forward strand.
TGTCTTTAAGCTCTCTTTTTTCAAGATTTTTCTTTAAATCAGGGTGCAAAAATTCTCCTGATTTAATAAATTCATCCATTTCTTTATCTTCATCGCTCAATTTTGCGCCGCAGATTTTATCATCCGGCATTTCAAGGCAAACAAGGGCTTTTTTAGAATATTTTGTAAGGACTTTTTCGCTGTTTTGGTCAACTACTTGCTGATAGTATTTTTTTGCTTCTTCTTTAAGTCCTATTTTTGTATAAACAAGAGCCAGATAGTACTTGGCAAGTACATCGTTTGGATTTTTCTTTAGTGCTGCTTCCATATCTTGAATGCAGCCTGTGTAATTTGCTTTTTTGTAGTTAGAAATTCCCGAGTAAACCTGAGCACTCACTGACTTTGTTGCAGCGTAGCTTGTTGCAAAGCCTCCGATTATTAAAAAGCATAATATTATACATGCAGTCTTTTTCATAAAGTAAACAAACCTCTTTTTCTATATTTTATAATGTTTTCTTGTTAAAAGACAAGTGTTTTATTTATATTTACGTTATTTTTTTTACGTTTTTAACTGGATTTTGTGAATTTTCATACAAAAAGAGTAAAAAAGTTAAAATCACTGTATTAAATTTATCCTCAACGATATAATATAACATGTTTTTGTATAGTATTAATATCTTCGGGACATTAAAATGAAAATTAAAATCAGAGAAACGGCAAAAGAAAAAAAGGGCTACAGTCTTTATAAACTGGCTAAAGAACTTAATCTTCCGCAGCAAACGGTTTACTCCTGGGCAAACGGCAGAACACAGCCTTCCTATGAGAATATGGATAGACTTTGTGAGGCTCTGGAGTGCACTATTGCAGATTTGCTTGAGTGCGAGCCGATTCAGCATAAATTAAACTTAAGAAGCATAGGTTAGACTTTAGATTTTTCGCGCTCTAAGATGTTATTTAGAATTGTAGCGCAACTTTCGACCATATTTGAGCAGTGTGACTTTCTTTCTTTAGAATGAAAGTCAAAGCCTGCTGTTAGCACTCTGCAGCAAGTTGCTTTATGTGATTTTTTAAACTCTTCAATGAATTCTTTAGCTAAAGCGCGAGCAGTATTTGTTTTTTCTTTACCGAAAAGGTAGCCTATAACCATTTGCGAGCCTGCAATTGCCCCGCAAAGACATCCTGAACCCATGCCGCCTGAGAATGATGTTGCAACGCTCAGAAGTTCTTTTGGAACTATATTTAGTTCAATTGCTGCCATAACAACGCTTTCTGAGCATGAGTATCCTTTATTTAAAAAATTATCTACAGCAATTTGAGCCAGTTTGTTATCCATTTTTTACTCTCCAAATAATTACTTTAATAATATAGCATAAAAAAGGGGGACACCTAATTTGGTTCCCCCTTACCTCAATGCGAGGTTTTAGCAGCGCTAAGAAGCGCAATTTTTATTAAAGCTCAAGATTTCACCCTGTTTTTTAGCTCCTGTGGGTATCTCGCGCCGTTGCGCTCGATTATCCTACGTCGCCTGTCAACGGTTTCATCTTTCGCTTTTTCACTAAAAGCTCAAGATTTCACCCTGTTTTTTGTTTACTCTCCAAAGGCGATGGTAACTTTTTCTTTAGGGTTAACTTTAGAAATTGCCATACCGTTAGGGTCTACAAGGTATGTAAGTTCATCAGCCGAAGTTTGAAGAGTACCTAAGGTGCCTGAAAGAGCTGTTCTTGTCAGGTCAACAGGAGCTTTGAAAGCAGTTTTTAAGCCGTCTTGATAGCTTCTGCCTGCTGCTCTGAATTTACCTGATAACAATTCGCCCGTACCTGTACCTGCTTGGTCAAACAGAGCTTCAGTTGCGTTAGCAAGACCGATAGCCGCACCGCCGACTGTTCTTCCTGCAGTACCTATAACTGAACCTACCCAAGTGAATGGGAACTCAATAGCGCGTACAAGGAAGTTAACATCTTTTTGTTTTTGTACCATAGCGGTGTGAACCTGTCTTGGCAGCATTTCTTTGCATTTTCCGTAAGAAATTTCATTAAATGAAAGTTTAAGTGCGCCTGAGTTGCATTTTGAAGGACGTACAACTTCGGTTACTTTGCCTCTTACAGTTGAACCGCAAGGGAATGTAGTGCCGTTAATTGTAATTTCATTTAATGTTTTTGCAGCAAATTGTTCGCCTACGTTTGCGTTTTTAGCGTTGATGATATCGTTCATTGAAAGCTCAAGAGTAGGGATTTTTACGCATTGTTCTTTTTCAACGAACATTTTTTCCGTTTTTTCGCAAGGTGCACAAGCTGATTTAACTTCATTGTCATATCCGCCTGCTACACGTACGCCTTGAAGCATTGAGCTGATTTCAGCTCTTGTTGCTTTTTGGTTAGGACGAATTTTTGAACTTGCTTCATCTTTAAGTGCGCCGTTGTCAATTGCTTTTGCTACACATTCTCTTGCCCAAGCAGGAACTTCACAACCGTCTGTGTATTTTGACAATATTTCATCGGCTTTACACTCATCCATAGGGCAGTTAATGCCTTTTGAAAGTATTGCAAGAGCTTCTGTTCTTGTGATGTTGCCGTTAGGTTTAAATAAGCCGTTAGTATAACCTTCTATCATATCAGCACCAACACCTTTGTTGATAGCTTCGTAAGCCCAGTGAGACTTAGGTACGTCGGGGAAGTTGCCTGCTTCAGTTAAGCATTGGTCTTCAAGATTGTAGCCTTTTACAACCATTGTAGCCATCTCGGCTCTTGATACGTTTTTGTTAGGTTTAAAGAATTTATCGGGATAACCTACAACTATACACTGTTCAGTCAAGCGGTTAATATCAGCACTTGCCCAGTAGTTATCGGGAACATCGGGATACATTTGTTCGCCGATGTCGGCTGCCATACCTGTAATATTAGGTATTTCTTCTTTAATTACCTTTTTTGCATCCATACTTGTCGGTGAAGACACGTTTGGAGCAGGATTGCAGTCTGTTTTTGGCAAATCTTGAATAATGGGTGCCGCAGCGCCTGTAGTGCATGAATCATCAACCATTACGCCGTTGTATGCTTCAAGCATGTTGTCGTTAATAATTGCAGTATTTGCACTTTCTCCGACAATTGCTTCATTGGCGTTAGAATAGATTGAGTTAGGATAAGCGTATGTTTGAGCTTTAGATAGCGGTGCTTGTTCATACGCGGGAGCTGCTGCTCCTGTGTCGCATCCGCAGTCATTTTTTGGCATATCGCATCCGCAATCCGGTGCCGGTGCTGCTGCGCCTGTTTCACAAGGGTCGCATTTGTGCTTTTTCTTCTTTTCTTTTTTGCATTTGCAAGGTGTTTGATTACATTTTTTGCAAACAGCAGTTTCAGGGGTTACTTTTTGAACCGTAGAGTCGGGGCAGCCGCAGTCGTTATTAAGAGGGCATGCGGCAAAGCTTACCGGTACGGTAAGAGCAAACACAGAGGCAGCTGTTGCGCAAAGTACGAATTTTTTAATAGTCATTTCTCCTCCTTTATTGAAAGACATGTTTATTTTGAACATAAAAAATGCATAACTCATTTTTCTTGAATTATGCATTTTCTAAACTATATCTTCATTACCATAAAAGGTTATCTGAAAGGACTATTTAAATTACCTTATCTAGGCTAAAGACTATCTAAATTTCAGAGATTAAGTAATTTGCAATCCATTGAAATTCGCGAGATTCCATAGCAAGTTTTCTTAAGGGGGCAATTGAGCATTCGCCAAGTCTTATAAGGCTCATTGCAATAACGCCTCTTTGAGTGCCTTTTGCATTTTGAAGTCTGTCTACAAGAAGATTTGCAATGCTATCACCCATACCAACTATACGATTTTCAACATCACTTTTTGTTTTTTGGTCTGCGTCAATAAGCATTTTAAGTAATGTATCCAATTTTGTTTCTTTATCTTCAACAATAGTTCTTGTAGGGTTTAAAACTGCTTGCATTTCATTTCTCCTGATTAACTTCTTTTAAAGTATAATCCAAAAAAATATAAAACCCTGTTTTGTTTATACAATCTTTATATCTGTATAAAGATAATTTAAAAAGTGTTTGCATGCCTATTTTGATGTGCGATAATTGTGGCTGAGGATACTTAAAAACGAAAGGTATTACAATATGTCAACATTTATTGAAGATGTAAAAGCAAGACAAATCCTCGATTCAAGAGGTAACCCGACTGTTGAAGTTGATGTAACTTTATCATGCGGTGTTGTAGGTCGCGCTGCTGTTCCTTCAGGTGCTTCAACAGGTATTAACGAAGCTCTTGAATTAAGAGACGGCGACAAGTCAATGTACTTAGGTAAAGGCGTTATGCAAGCGGTTGATAACGTAAACTCTAAAATCGCTCCCGAATTAATTGGTGAAGACGCTTCTAACCAACAAGAAATTGACGCCTTGATGCTTGAATTAGACGGAACGGAAAATAAATCAAATTTAGGTGCAAACGCTATTTTAGGTGTTTCTCTTGCAGTAGCAAAAGCTGCTTCATTAGCTTATGAAATGCCTCTATACAGATACTTAGGCGGTATCAACGCAACTGTACTTCCTACACCTATGATGAATATCATCAACGGTGGTGCTCACGCTGATAACAACATCGACTTTCAAGAGTTCATGATTGCTCCTGTAGGCGCTGTTAACTTCCAAGAAGCTATCAGAATGGGTGCTGAAGTATTCCATAACCTTAAAAAAGTTCTTCATGACAAAGGCCTTGTAACATCAGTTGGTGATGAAGGCGGTTTTGCTCCTAATCTTCAATCAAACGAAGAAGGCATTGAAGTTATTATTGAAGCTATTAAAAAAGCAGGTTACACAACTGACCAAGTTAAAATCTGTTTAGACGTTGCTTCATCTGAATTTTATGAAGACGGCAAATATGTTTTAGCCGGCGAAGGTAAAACTTTAAGCCGTGAAGAAATGGTTGATTTCCTTGAAGGTTGGGTTAACAAATATCCTATCATCTCAATTGAAGACGGCATGGCTGAAGAAGATTGGGAAGGCTGGAAAATGCTTACAGATAGAATTGGCAACAAATGCCAATTAGTAGGCGACGATTTATTTGTTACTAACGTAAAATTACTTGAACAAGGTATTAAACGTGAAGTTGCAAATTCAATTCTTATCAAAGTTAACCAAATCGGTACTTTAACTGAAACACTAAACGCAATTAACATGGCTCATGAAGCAGGCTACAGTGCTATTGCTTCTCACCGTTCAGGTGAAACAGAAGACACATTCATCGCTGACCTTGCCGTAGCTCTAAATTGCGGACAAATCAAAACAGGTTCTGCAAGCCGTTCTGACCGTATTGCAAAATACAACCAATTAATCAGAATCGAACAAGAACTTGGTTCAAGCGCAAGATATATGGGTCTTAAAGCATTCAAAGGACAAAGCAAATCTCAATGCTGCTGCTCTTGCGGATGCAACTAGTCCATAGATAATAAAGCTTATAAGGTGCACTTTTAAAAAGGTGCACCTTTTTTTGAACATTTTTTATTCCATGCTCGTTATATATTTGTAGGAGTAAGGGATTTAAAATATGAAAAAAATAGCTGCGATATTTATCATTTTCGGTTTTCTTTTTGTAACTTCATCTCCCTCATTTGCAAAATGTTCTAATGTAGGCTCTGTTGTAGGAGGAGTTGTAGCAGGTGTTGCAATTGGTGCTATTGCAACAGGAGCGCTCTCAAGACCTTGCAATCATCCTGCGCCGCCACCGCCACCGCACAGGGGCCCGCATAAAAAGGGGCATTGGCATAAAGGTTATTATTATAGACCATGTTGTGCAAGTTATGCTTATCCCGCCTATATTAATTACAGTTGGAGAATAAGATAAAATTTTATTGCCTTTTTTATTAAGTGATATAATGTTGCTTGTAAGAGAGGTAGTAATATGTATAATCCAAAATCACACAAGGCTGAAGAATTTATTTGTCATCAGGAGGTGTTAGATACTCTTGAATATGCCAAAAATAACAAAGACAATCTTGAAGTAGTTAATAAAATACTTGAAAAAGCTCGTCTTAAAAAGGGTTTAACTCACAGAGAAGCTGCGGTTTTGCTTGACTGTGACATACCCGAGAAAGTGGAGGAAATTTATGCTCTTGCTCGTGAAATTAAACAGGATTATTATGGCAACAGAATTGTACTTTTTGCGCCCCTGTACTTGTCCAATTACTGTGTAAACGGTTGTGTTTATTGCCCGTATCACCTGAAAAATAAACACATACCAAGAAAAAAACTTACTCAAGAAGAAATAAGACAGGAAGTCACGGCACTTCAGGATATGGGACATAAGCGTCTTGCCATTGAATCTGGCGAAGACCCTGTTAACAATCCTATTGAGTATATTTTAGATTCTATTAAAACAATTTATGACGTTAAGCACAAAAACGGTTCAATTCGTCGTGTGAATGTAAATATAGCGGCAACAACGGTTGAAAACTATAAAAAGCTCCACGACGCAGGCATTGGCACATATATTTTATTCCAAGAAACATACAATAAAGAATCTTATGAAAAACTGCACCCGACAGGGCCAAAGCACAATTATGCATATCATACCGAGGCTATGGACAGAGCCATGGAAGCGGGAATTGACGATGTCAGTCTTGGGGTTTTATTTGGTCTTGAGCTTTATCGCTATGAGTTTGCAGCGCTTTTAATGCATGCTGAACACTTAGAAGCCGCTTTTGGCGTGGGGCCTCATGCTATAAGTGTTCCAAGGATAAAACACGCCGATGATATTGACCCTGATACTTTTGATAATGGTATAGATGATGATACTTTTGCAAAAATTGTTGCATGTATTAGAATAGCTACACCATATGTCGGCATGATTATATCAACAAGAGAATCCAAAGAGTGCAGAGAAAGACTCTTAAGCCTTGGTGTTTCTCAAATTTCAGGCGGTTCAAAAACAAGCGTCGGAGGCTATTTTAAGCCTATGCCCGATAGTGAAGATTCTGCTCAGTTTGATGTTTCAGACAGGCGTCCTTTGGATGAAGTTATAAAATGGCTGATGGAATTAGGCTACCTGCCAAGTTTTTGCACTTCCTGCTACAGGCAAGGAAGAACGGGCGATAGGTTTATGGAGATTTGCAAAAGTCAGCAAATACATAACTTCTGCGAACCAAATGCCATTATGACACTAAAAGAATATCTTGAAGACTATGCTTCAGATGAAACAAAAGCGGTGGGCGAGAAGATTATTCAAAAAGAACTGCAGACAATAAAAGATGAAAGAATAAAAAATATAGTGACTGAAAACCTTAAAAAAATTGAACAAGGCGGCAGGGATTTTAAGTTTTAATTTTATTTTTTAATATTAAAAAGCGAGGCATCTGCCTCGCTTTTATTTTTGTTTTACCAAGTTTCAGCTTATGAGTTAGAAACACCTGATTTAGAGATGATTTCAGCTTCTACGTTAGCAGGAACTTGTTCGTATTTGCAGAATTCCATTGAGAAAGTACCGCGGCCTTGAGTTTTTGAACGGATGTCTGTAGCATATCCGAACATTTCAGCCAGAGGAACGATTGCACGAACTTTTTGAATACCTGTTCCTTCAATCATTTCCATACCTTCTACACGGCCTCTGCGAGAAGAAATATCACCGATGATATCACCTGTATTTTCTTCAGGAACTTCGATTTCAACTTTCATCATAGGTTCAAGGATACAAGGACGAGCTTTTTTGATACCGTCTTTCATAGCCATAGAACCTGCGATTTTGAACGCCATTTCCGAAGAGTCGACATCGTGGTATGTACCGTCGTACAGAGTAACTTTAACGTCGATTACAGGGAAACCTGCTATGATACCGCCTTCAAGAGCTTCTTCCATACCTTTTCTGGCCGGTTCAATGTATTCTTTGGGAATAGCACCACCGACGATTTTGTTTTCAAATACAAATCCGGCATTTTCTTCAGCGGGTTCAATTTTAACTTTAACGTGACCGTATTGACCGCGACCGCCTGATTGACGGATGAATTTAGAGTCTTGGTCAGCTGTTCCTCTAATTGTTTCACGGTATGCAACCTGAGGTTTACCGACATTAGCATCAACTTTAAATTCTCTCATTAAACGGTCAACAATGATGTCAAGGTGAAGTTCGCCCATACCTGAGATGATTGTTTGTCCTGTTTCATTATCTGTTTTAACTTGGAAAGACGGGTCTTCTTCGGCAAGTTTTTGTAATGCAATACCCATTTTATCCTGGTCAGCTTTTGTTTTAGGTTCGATTGCAACCGAGATAACAGGTGTCGGGAATGTCATTTTTTCTAAGATGATAGGTGCTTTTTCATCGCACAATGTATCACCTGTTGTTGTATCTTTAAGACCAACTGCAGCGCAGATATCACCTGCGTAAACTTCTGTGATTTCGTTTCTTTGGTCAGCTTGCATTTGTACAAGTCTTGAGATACGCTCTTTTTTGCCGTTTGTAGCGTTAAGAACATATGAACCTGATGTTAATTTACCTGAGTAAACTCTCATAAATGTTAAACGACCAACGTATGGGTCTGTCATAACTTTGAATGCAAGAGCTGAGAAGGGTTCATCATCTGAAGAGTGACGTTCAACTTTTGTACCGTCTTCAAGTTCGCCTTCGATAGCTTTAACATCAACAGGAGAAGGCATTAGCTCAACAATTGAGTCAAGCAGAAGTTGTACACCTTTGTTTTTAAATGCTGTACCGCAAGTAACGGGAACGATTTTGTTTTCGCAAACACCTTTTCTTAAGCCTTTTTTCAATTCTTCAATTGAAAGTTCCTGACCTTCAAGGTATTTTTCCATTAAATCGTCATCAACTTCAGCGATTGCTTCAACAAGAGCTTCTCTGTATTTTTTAGCATCTTCCATCATATCAGCCGGTACGTCTTCTTCTTTAATATCCGTACCTAAGTCGTTTGTGTAGATGTATGCTTTCATTTCAAGCAAGTCAACAAGACCTTTGAATTGGTCTTCTGCACCAATCGGAAGTCTTATCGGGTGAGCGTTTCCGCCAAGTCTGTTTTTGATTTGGTCAACTACACGGTAGAAGTTAGCACCTGTTCTGTCCATTTTGTTAACGAAAACCATACGGGGAACTTCGTAACGGTTAGCTTGACGCCAAACTGTTTCAGATTGAGATTGAACACCGCCTACTGCACAGAATACTGCAACAACACCGTCTAATACACGAAGCGAGCGTTCAACTTCGATTGTAAAGTCAACGTGTCCGGGGGTGTCTATTATGTTTACTTGGTGACCTTTCCAGTATGAAGTAACCGCAGCAGATTGAATTGTGATACCGCGTTCTCTTTCTTGTTCCATAAAGTCAGTAACTGCAGCACCATCGTGAACTTCACCGATTTTGTGAGTTTTACCTGTATAGAACAGGATACGTTCGGTAGTAGTTGTTTTACCTGCGTCAATGTGCGCTGCGATACCAATGTTTCTGATTTTATCCAAAGGTGTCTTTCTAGGCATACTTTTTTCCTTTTCTAAATTAAATTACTACTATAAGGTTATTTTCGCATAAAAATAACCATTGGCAAGGAAAAAGTTGCAATGTGGAAATGGTTTTTTGTAACAAAACTTGATTTTTTAATTTTTACTGGCAATAATTTATATTTAGGTGTTTTTATTTGATTAGGTTAGATTCGTTAGGAAGGGATTTTATCATGAACAATGTCTCAAATAGCAATACACAAACTGCCAATTTATTTGGCAAAGAAGTTAGTGATTGTGCAAAAAAAGGTGCTATGGCAGGTGCAGGAGTTGGACTTGCTGCAGGTGGCGCTACATATTTATTTGAAAAAAGATTAATTTCTCCGATGACAACAAATAAGGATGAATTTGTTAAGACTGCTACAGATAGAGTTGTAAAGATATATGAAGAAAGAGGAATTAAACCAGATGAAAAACTAATGAGTGATTATACCGAGAGAGCAGCTAAAGAGTTTGATAAAATGATTAAAATGAGTGATGATGCACTAAAAGAGCTGAAGAAAAATTTGCCAAGCAAAATGCTCGCAGCGGCGGGAGTTTGCGTTGTTGCCGGTGCAGTTATTGGTTCTATTGTTAATCATTTTAAAAACAAAGATTAGTTTTATAAATTTGCAATTTTTAAAAAGAACTCTGGTTTTACCAGAGTTCTTTTTCATTTTTGATTTTATCCTTAACCTTTTCCCACAAATCGGCTCGGCGCTCTTTTGTTCGCTTTATGCGCTCGTTTAGTCGATACTTTTCAATTTCCTGATGATTACCGTTTAAAAGTACATCAGGCACCCTCATCCCCCTGTATTCGCGAGGCTTTGTATACTGAGGGTGCTCTAAAAGCCCTTTTAATCCTTCTGAAAAACTATCGTCGACAGCGGATTCGTCTTTGCCCAAAAATCCGTGCAAATGTCTTGAAACACTATCTATAATGCACAGTGCGCCTAATTCTCCGCCCGTTAGAACATAATCACCCAAAGATATCTCTCTTGGTTTTAAACCTGTGCGTATTCTCTCGTCAAAACCCTCGTATCTTCCGCACAAAAGTATAATTTGACTTTTTTGAGAGAGCTCTTTGCTTATTTTTTGATTATAAGGCTCGCCCTGCGGAGTGAGCATAATAAACTCACTATCAGGGAGTTTTTCTATACTTTCATAAGCTTCAAAAACAGGCGGCGCCATCATTACCATACCTGCGGAGCCTCCGTATGGTGTGTCGTCCACTCTTCTGTGTTTATCATGGGTAAAATCGCGCGGGTTTGTTGTTTTTAGCACTATTATGTTATTTTTTATGCCTCTGCCTAAAAGTGCACAAGAGCAGTAACCCTCAATTATTTCAGGAAAAAGAGTAATGACATCAAACCTTAATCCCACGGCAGCAGCCCCTCTATGGGTTTTATAATGATTTTTTTGCCTTTTATATCAACAATCGGCACAAGTTCTTTTACAAAAGGAATTAAGATATTTCCGTATTTATCATCTTGCGGCTTGATTGATAAAATATCGTTGCCTGTGCTTTTTGCAATAGAGTCAACCGTTCCTATTAAATCGTCCTTATCATCAAACACATTTAGCCCGACTAAGTCACCTATCAGGTATTCTTCCTCTTCAAGCGTATTTTGAACCTCTTTTTTTTCAAGGTAGATATTTTCTCCCTTAAAGTTCAAAAGCTCATTTATATCTGAAATTTCCTTAAATTTTATTATGGCAAAGTTTTTGTGAAATCTAAGTTTTTCTATTGTAAGTTGGGTGTTTTTTACAATAACTTTTTTTAGATTTTTAAGTCGTTGAGCGTCGCTAAAGCCCACTTTGGCTTCGCCCATAATGCCGTGGAAATTAAGTATTTTACCTATTGAGATTAAGTCTTTCATAGAAAAATTATAGCACAAACAAAAACCCTGCTAGTAACATCGGGTAATATGTCATTGTTAAATTTACCCTTTTGGGTAATGCCCGAAAATAAAATATTGTTTTAGTATTTTTTCATCGGAATGGAAATATTTTTATAAGGAAAGGTTAGGGACTATGTCAGCACAGGCTAATTCGTATTTTGCAACAGATGAGGTAAAGGTGGTTATAGTTGAGGATTACAAACTTACCCGCGTCGGGTTAAGATATGCGCTTAATCAAATTGAAAACATTAATGTAGTAGCAGAGGCAGAAAGCGCTGAAGAGGGTATAGAAATTATTAAAAAAGAGCACCCCGATGTTGTGCTTATGGATTTAGGTTTGCCCAATATGAACGGACTTGAGGCAACTATAAAAATTAAAGAAATTTCTCCCGATACTCAGGTGGTTATTTTAACTTCTCATGACAGAGAAGAAGAAGTTTTGGCATCCTTAGGCTCGGGCGCTACGGCATATTGTTTAAAAGATATTGACCCAAAGGCATTATCTGATGTTATTAAGTGCGCTGCAAAAGGGGCTTGTTGGATTGACCCCACGGTAGCAAAGCTTGCACTGAAGCTTTTTCCAAAGCCTGAGAATGCAGAGTTTTTATCAAAAGGTGCAAACCCTGACCCTAAAGGACATTTAACAGAAAGAGAACAAGAGGTCTTAAGGTTGCTTGTTCAAGGCAGGTCAAATACGGAGATAGCAAAAGAGCTTATAGTAAGTGTACATACTGCAAAAGCGCATGTGTGTTCGATTTTACAGAAGTTGTGTGTGGATGATAGAGTTCAAGCGGCAGTAAAAGCCATAAAAGAGGGGCTTGTAAAAGCTTAGTTTACAAAATTTCTCATTTCCTCAAAAAATAACCCCGCATTTTGGCGGGGTTTTATTTAGCAAAAAAATAAATTCAGGTGTCTTTTACCGATACACAGTAAGAAAGGAATTAAGTTATGCAAATAAGTAAAATCAACTCTCAGCCTGCTTTTGGTAAAAGATTAGTTGCAAATTGTCAAATAGTAGATAGAAATTCTAAAGAAAAACAAAATGCATCAATATATGAACTTAACACAAGGGATGTCAGAGACAGAGAATTTATTGAAAATAATGGCTGGTTTCCAAGCACGGTAATCGGTTTTTTCAGAGATTTTGACAAATATAGAAATTATAGAACTTATAATGCGCTTGTTAACAATGAAACAGGGGAAATAGTCGGTATGTCCGCTACAACTAACCATTACAAGGGAGATTCCGTGAATATCCCGGGAACTTCTGTTTGCATAGATTCTATAAGCTTAAAAAACGGCGATGGTGATAATGTTGAAGAAATTCTCGTAGCAAAAAGTGTTAACGATGCTTTTGGAAGACATTACCAGAGTGTTACCGCTTCAACTTCGGCCTTAGATAAACCAAAACTTAAAAAAGCAAGCTTTTCTGAAACCAAAAACGGCGACTGGGTTATGCCCGAGCATAGAATGGAAGCTTCGATAAAAAGAGCTCAGAAAAAATGCGCAATTGAATTTTTAGTTTAATTACTTTTTAAAATTCAAATTAGCCTTTCTCATTCTGACGTTTTTAGGCGTTACTTCAACAAGTTCATCTTCAGCTATGTATTCAAGGCAATCTTCAAGCCCCATAATTTTTGGAGCTTGCAGAGTTACCATAACATCAGCCGTTGCCGAGCGCATGTTTGTAAGTTTTTTAGTTTTGCAGATGTTTATTGCTAAATCCTGCGGGCGGTTACATTCGCCAACTATCATACCTCTGTAGACTTTGGTTTTCGGTGTAACAAAGAACACTCCGCGGTCTTCAAATTGATGAAGTGCATAAGGAATTGCTTCGCCGTCTTCAAAAGCAATAAGAGAGCCTGTTCTCTGGCGAGGTATGTCGCCTGCGTATTCTCCGTAGTGGGAGAATGTGTGGTACATAATGCCTTCGCCTTTTGTAATTCTTACAAAATCAGACCTAAAGCCTATCAGTCCTCTTGCGGGGATTAAAAAGTCAATGTTTGTGCGCTTTTCGCCTGTTTCCATATTTTGCATTTGAGCTTTTCTTGAGGCGAGTTTTTCAATGACGGAGCCTGCGTATTCTTGCGGCACGTCTATTATAAGATTTTCATAAGGTTCAAGTGTCTGCCCGTCAACTTTTTTAAATATTACCTCAGGCTTTGAAACTGCAAATTCATACCCCTCGCGCCTCATTGTTTCAATTAATATGCCAAGGTGCAATTCACCTCTGCCTGAAACCCTGAATACGTCAGTTGAATCGGTGTCTTCAACCCTTAGAGAGACATTTTTTTCAAGCTCGTAGTAGAGTCTTTTTCTTAACTGACGGCTTGTTACAAACTTGCCTTCCTGACCTGCAAAAGGTGAATTGTTGATTGAAAAATTCATCTGCAGTGTAGGTTCGTCAATTTTTATAAGCGGGAGCGCTACAGGGTTTGTAAGGCTTGATATTGTTTCACCTATTTGAATGTCTGAAAAACCTGCAATACCTACGATATCACCTGCGCTTGCTTCCTCAATCTCAACTCTGCCAAGGTCTTTAAAGCCAAAGAGTTTTACAATTTTGCCTTTTTGCATTGAGCCGTCCGCTTTAATGAGCGTCACCTGTTCGCCCGAATGTAAAACTCCGTTTTTAATTCTGCCTATTGCAATTCTTCCGACATAGTCGTTGTAATCAAGTGTTGTTACTTGAAATTGCAGTGTCAAATCATCATCTGCAACGGGAGGTTCAATGTTTTCCAGTATGCAGTCAAGAAGCGGTGTTATATCTTTTTCTTCGTCGTTTAATTCTTTTTTTGCAAATTTGTGCAATGAGCTGGCGTAAATTATCGGGAAGTCTATTAGGTCTTCTCTGTCCGTTAGTTCTGTAAACAGGTCAAATACCTTGTCAATTGTGCCGTTTGGGTCAGCACCCTGTTTATCGATTTTATTTATTACAACAATAATTTTTATACCTAAATCAAGTGCTTTAGAAAGTACAAAGCGAGTTTGCGGCATAGGGCCTTCTTGAGCATCAACGATTAAAAGGGCCCCGTCTACCATGCCTAAAACACGCTCTACCTCACCGCCAAAATCCGCGTGACCGGGGGTATCAACGACGTTAATTTTTACACCTTTATAATTTACCGAAATGTTTTTGGATAATATTGTGATACCGCGCTCACGTTCGATGTCATTGCTGTCAAGAACTCTCTCGCCTGCCTCTTGGTGCTCTTTAAAAACGCCTGTTTGCTGAAGCATACAGTCTACAAGAGTTGTCTTGCCGTGGTCAACGTGGGCAATAATAGCTATATTTCTGATATTTTTCTTTTTCATTGTTGTCAATCCTTCTGTAGGTAAAATTATTGTACAACAAAAAATTTTAAGGTAAAATAATTTCTATGGGGAAAAGGAGTTAGAAATGGAATTAAACATAGTAAATAAAGTTGATAGCGAAGTTGCAAGTCTTATTAAACAAGAACTTGAACGCCAGCAAAATACAATTGAGCTTATCGCAAGCGAAAACTTCACCTCTCAAGCCGTTATGGCGGCTCAGGGAAGTGTTTTAACAAACAAATACGCAGAAGGTAAGCCTTATAAGAGATTTTATAACGGTTGCGAGAATGTAGATAAAATCGAAGAGCTTGCAGTTGAAAGATGTAAAAAACTCTTTAAAGTTGACCACGCAAATGTTCAGCCTCATAGCGGTGCACAGGCCAATATGGCAGTATTTTTATATGCACTGAAACCGGGTGATACTATTTTAGGTATGGATTTATCAAACGGCGGCCACTTAACTCACGGCTCACCGGTTAATTTTTCGGGACTTTATTTTAATGTCGTAAGCTACGGTGTTAACGATAACGGTGAAATTGATTATGAAGATGTTAAAAATAAAGCTCTTGAACATAAACCAAAGTTGATAATAGCAGGGGCAAGCAACTATTCTAAAATCATTGATTTTAAAAAGTTTAGAGAAATAGCTGACCTTGTTGGTGCGTATTTAATGGTTGATATTGCTCATATTGCAGCGCTTGTTGCAACGGGCTATCACCCCTCACCCGCTCCGTATGCGGATTTTGTTACAACAACAACTCATAAAACCCTAAGAGGTCCAAGGGGCGGTATTACAATGTGCAAGGCGCAGCACGCTCAAGGTATTGATAAAGCAGTTTTCCCCGGTATTCAAGGCGGGCCTTTAGAACATGTAATTGCAGCAAAAGCGGTTGCGCTAAAAGAAGCCCTGAGTGACGAGTTTAAGGAGTACGGAAAAAATATTATAGAAAATTCAAAAGCCCTTTCCCGCGCGCTTATGGAAGAGGGTATTGATATAGTGGGCGGTGAGAGTGAAAATCACCTTATGACGGTTGATTTAAGAAAGCTCAATAAAACAGGTAAAGACGTTGCCAATATGCTTGAGAGAATTGGTATTACCGCAAATAAAAATACCGTTCCAAATGACCCTCAAAGCCCCTTTGTAACCTCAGGCGTCAGAATCGGCGTTCCTGCCGTTACCACAAGAGGTTTTAAGGTTGAAGATATGAAAACTCTTGCAAAAATCATTGCTGACGGTATTTTAGAGCGTGAGGACGAGGCGGTTCTAAGACAAAGAAGTCTTGAATTGTGCAAAAAATATCCGCTTTACCCTGATATGCAATGTGGAGTGTAGAAAATGATTAAACTTACTCAAGCTCATATAATCGGCGCTATAATAGCTTATCTTTTGGGGATTTTCATTGTTCCTCCGGTGATTTATTTTTCAAAAAAGGCAGGACTTGTTGATGTTCCAAACGAAAGAAAAATCCACCACGGACAAATCTCAAGGCTTGGCGGTATAGCTGTATGGACTTCTGTCATGCTTACCTTTTTATTCCTTGTACTATTGAGCTATTATCCAAAAGGTGTCGGGCTTTCTGGCATTATTGTCGGCGGGTCTTTGATGTTTCTTTTAGGACTTGTGGATGATATTTTCTGCCTCAATGCAAAATTTAAACTCTTTATTCAAATCGCTATAGCTACTATGGTTATTCTTTTGGGTGTAAGAATTGAGGAACTATACATTCCTTGGATGAGCTCCCCTCTTGAGCTTGGCATATGGGGATATCCCATAAGTTTGCTTTGGATTGTCGGTATATCCAATGCAACAAACTTTATTGACGGTATTGACGGGCTTGCAGGTTCAATTGTTACTATAGGTTGTATTGCAATAGGTATAGTATCTCTGGTTGTGACTCCGCCATCTCCTATATCAGCTCTTGTTGCGTTTATTTTAATGGGTGCTATGCTTGCATTTTTAACATTTAATTATAACCCCGCAAAAATATTTATGGGGGATTCAGGTGCGCTCTATGCGGGATTTTTGCTTGCAACATTATCTATAACAGGTATCATGAAAAACTCTTCAAGTGCTGTTATGTATCTGCCTTTTATAATTCTTGCGGTACCTATTTTAGATGTGGCATTTTCAAGTATTAGAAGAATTATGAAAGGTTCAAGCCCCTTTGTGGCGGATAGCGAGCATATTCACCATAAGTTATTGCACCATGGCTGCTCTCAAGATAAAGTTGTGCTGATTTTAGCTACTTTTGCGATGGGTTGTGCGGTTATTTCAATACTTATAGCGGGTTCTTTCAGTAAATATTATATAAGCACCGTTGTTCTTGTTGCGGTACTTTTAATATTAAATATGATTTCAAAGACAATTAAAAAATCAGACAAAAATGAGTGATAATAATTTTCAAAACAAAAGATGGTACGACCTCGACCCGACAGTGAGTCTTGCCGTTAATATGCTTGAAAAATCATCAAGAGATATTCAGCTCTATTGCGCAAACTATATAATAGAAGAGGCAAAAAACAGAGGTGCACATATCAGTTTTGAAAATAAAGATGCGTTTAATTATCTTTGGAAAAGATGGCAGGATGATAATGAAACAATGTTTCAAGCCATGGAATATTTTAAGATAATTGACTTTGATACAAAAAAGCAGTTATCATTAGAAATAATAGATTACATCAGGAATTATAAAGATAAATTGAAATAAAATTTTTCATGCATATACCTGATGATAATTGCGGAGGTTTTAAATAAAATACACTGTATGAGAAGGACGGTTTTAAGTTTATTATTTGTTTTTGTGTTTTTAATGTTTGGCTCTCAAAGTGCTCATGCCATTAAAATCGGACTTGATGACGGTGTTAAGCAAACATATATCGGTTCATCCAAGCCAAGTGTTGTAGTGGACGGTAAAACGGGCAAAGAGCTCTATACAATTAAATCTTTTACACCGTATACAATAAGAGCGTACAACAATGTAATTGTTATAAAGATTGATGGAAGATACTTTAGTTTCGGAACTAACTATATAAAATTAAAACCCAAAGAAAAGAAGTGCTTTCTTGCTACCAAAAAACGCTGGTACAGGGGAGAATTTATTGTATATAACATAAATAAAAAACTTGTTGTTATTAACGATGTTCCCATTGAAGAATATCTTTTAGGTGTTGTGCCCTCTGAGATGCCATCTAAATGGAACTTTGAAGCGCATAAAGCTCAGGCAATTGCAGCAAGGAGTTATGCTATAGCAAATCTGGGTAAAAGAAAACACAGCGGATATGACCTTAAAGATACTCCGCTTGACCAGGCATACGGTGGTGCAAGTGCAGAAACTCCTCAAACAACAAAGGCAGTTATGGCAACAAAGGGTATTGTCCTAACTTATGGAGGAAAGGTAATTCCTGCTTACTATCATGCCTCATCAGGCGGAAAAACCGTATCTTCAGGTGCCGTTTGGGCAAGAGATTTGCCTTATATTCAATCGGTAAAAGCGTTTGATGACGGCATAAGAAAGAACGGCCATGGTGTAGGCATGAGTCAGCATGGGGCGAATAATCTTGCAAATAAAGGCTATAATGCCTATCAAATATTAAATTATTTTTACAAAAACGTAAGATTTTCAGTTGTTAAAACTCAACTGTAGCAAGTGTTTTAACTTTTTTGCAGCTAAAAAACCAGTTATTTTAACCTTTTTATTAAAAAATGCTTGCCAAATGCCTATAAATAGGTATAATAAAGGGGTAAATATGGAAAGGGGTTCATAGATGAACAAAGAAGAATTAGTAAAAACAGTTGCAGAAAAAGCTAAACTTTCTCAAAAACAAACAGCAGAAGTTGTAGCTTCTATTCTTGAAACAGTACAAAAAACAGTTGCTAAAGGCAAAAAAGTTACTTTAGTAGGTTTTGGTACTTTTGAAGCTAGAAAAAGAGCAGCAAGAACAGGTCGCAACCCTCAAACAGGTAAAGAAATCAAAATCGCTGCTAAAACAGTTCCTGCTTTCTCTGCAGGTAAAAAATTCAAAGAACTTGTTAAATAAGTGTTGAATTAAATGTTTTAAAAAGCCGGCATTTGAGTTAATTCTTTGATGTCGGCTTTTTGACTTTTGCAAATGTGCATATTTATGCTAAAATTACTAAGTTACAATAATAAGGAGATAAAACAATTAACAAAGAAATCAAAGCTCAAAAAGAATTAGTCAATGAAAGAATAAGAGCAAAGGAAGTAAGACTCATTGACGACGAGGGTGTTAACCATGGTCTTGTTGCCACAAGTAAAGCGCTTGATATGGCAAAAGAAAAAGATTTAGACTTAGTTGTTGTTTCTCCAAACCAATCTCCTCCGGTTGCAAAAATTATGGACTGGGGCAAGTATAAATACGAAACGGAAAAACGTGCAAAAGAAGCACGCAAAAAGCAGCATACAGTTGATATTAAAGAAGTTAAAATGCGCTATAAAATTGACACTCACGACTATGAAGTTCGTCTAAAAAGCGCTAAAAAGTTTTTAGCATCAGGTAATAAAGTAAAAGTTGTCGTTATGCTAAGAGGCCGTGAGATGCAGCACAATAAGCTGGCTCTTGACCTTGCAAATAAATTTTTAGGTGATTTTGAAGAAGGAACATACGCTCTTGAAAAAGCTCCGGCATTAGAGGGCAGAAACGTAGTTATGGTTCTTGCTCCAAACGGAAAATAAAATATAAAGAAAAAAGCCTCTCGCTTGGGCAAAAGGCTATAAAATGGTAAGTTTATATTTTATTAATTAAATGTAGTTTAAAAGCGATGCTTGCTGCATAATTGAAGCACCCGCCTGAAGTGAAGCTTGAAGAGCTGTTTGATACATCATAAGCTGAGTTGTGGCTTCAGCTATGTCTGTATCTACAAGGTTTGATTTCATCTCGGTTAAACTAAGTGAGGCGTTTTCATTTATGTTGCTTGTAGCATCCAGTCTTTGAACTCTGCTTGATAGAGTTGATTGTACATCTGTTATATTTTTAATTCCTGCTTGAATCGGGTCAAGACAAGCGCTGATTGCTTTTATATCCATATCGGGATTAGCAAGTGCATCGTTTAATTCTTTAAGAGTGGCAAATATTCCGCCGTTTTCATCACCTAAAATCTGCTCGCCATTGACATTAAGAGGCATTGTAACGCCTTCTGATATTTCAATGTTTCTTTCCCAGTTTCCGTCTTGTTTTGTGCCCGAGTATGTGACATTTAAGTCATCATCAAGGCTATAAGGAACGGTTGATGTGTTAGTGCCTGCAAATATGTATTTATCCTGATATTTTGTATTTGCAAGTTGAGCTATTGTTCTTGTTCTTTGCTCAACTTCATCTCTTATAGCATTTAAGCTGTCTTCAGAGTTAAAAGAGTTAGCAGCCTGCATTGTAAGTTCGTTTATTCTCTGCAAGTTTTCCTGAATTAGGCCCAAAGTGTCGTAAGACTGGTTAATTTCATCTTTTGCGGTTTCTATATTTTTTGACCAATCATCAATTTGAGAAAGCTGCTTGTTGTACTTCATAACTTTTGTACCGTCAGAGGGGTTTTGTCCTACTGAGGTAAGTTTTTTGCCTGAAGTTATTTGCTCGTATGTTGAGTAGATATTTGACAGATTTTTGTTCATATTTGTCAACATCAGATTAGAAGACATTTGAGTTGTAATTCTTATACTCATAGTGTTTTATTCCTTTTTATTCACCGAGTGCCACAAGAACCTGATAGATTTCATTTGCTACGTTAAATATCCTTGCTGAGGCTTCATAGCCTCTTTGGTATTTAATCATATCCGCAAGTTCTTCATCCAGATTTACACCTGTAATGCTTTGATAATTTGTATTTTCGGATTGATTTATGGCATCTGCGGTTTCAAATTTCCCTGCGATATCGCTTTGTTGAAGTCCTACTTCTCCGCTGAAGTAGGTTAAAAATCCCTCAAAAGTTACATTATTATCACCGCCAAAAGTGCTCATGGTGTTTTTATCTCTTAATTGTGCGGTTGCAACAATGTTGTCCGAGTTTCCTACATTATGCTCCCAGCCGTCAACTGATGTGTCAACTCGAGCTGTTGCTATAAGGTTTGGATTATCTATAACATTTTGATTAACGCTTATACTTCCTGCAGTTATAGGGTTGCCAAGGTTAAATATAGGCTCTGTTGACGGTACTAAAATCTGCTCACCTGTAACAGGGTCGGTACCTAATGCCATAGCTTGGATATCTCCGTCAACAAAAGTTTGGACATTGTTCACTTCTGTTGCAAAAGTATTTGCCATTTCATCGATTTTGCTTCTCATGCCGCTTATTGTTATAAGGCCGTCATCAGATGTGTTTACTATATCAAGAATGGCACCTATTTGTCCGCCTTCTACTTCATTGTTGGCGTTTTCTATGATAACCGTACCTTCCATATTCTCAACTCTTATTATAGCCGGCGTGTCTGCATCTCCTGCAACGGCATTTAGTTTAAGCTGCTGCTCTGCACCCGATACAAGTTTTATATCTCCTACTTTTAAATCAACACTTCCGTTTTTGTTGTATTCGATGTTTAAGTCCATAAAAGATGAAAGGTCTTTGAGGAGATTTTCTCTTTCGCTTATAAGACTTGTACTTGCGCCTTCGCCTTGTATAACAATTTGTTTGTTAATGTCAGCAAGACGTTCAAGACCGTTATTGAAGTCTTGTATGCTCATATAAATATCGCTGCTCTCTATAGTTGCAGGCTGCTGCCAGTTGCCTACAAGCTGTTCTTGAAGTTTATCTAAAGAGCTGCCTATTGAGTTGAACTTGAAAGCTACATTTTGTGCACTTTCTATATAAATTCTTCTTGCAGAGGGGTCTGTGGGGTTAGCACTTAGATTTTGTGCAGCTGAGAAAAAGTCCTTAAAGCTTGCTTGAAGCCCTTCTTCTCCAAGTTCGTCAGTAATTGAGCTCAACTGGTCCATAATTGTACCAAGAGTGTAATAATACTGTGCGTTTGAATTAGCACCTCTTAGACTGTTAGCTGCAGCGTTATTAGCGTAGCTTGTAATTTTGGCTATGCTTGCACCGTTTAGCCCTCTTATTTGACTATATACATTATCACCGCCAAATGTAGGATTTGTCTGAAAGTCCGCACGTAATTTTATGTAGCCGTCTACATTCATATTCGCAAGGTTTTGAGACACGACGGCAAGCGCGTGCTGATAGTTGTTCATGGACTCTCTGCTAATATTCATTGTTTGATTTATCGTCATTTAAAACTCCTTTGACGCCTTAGGCTTCTTCCGTGATTGAAGAAATATCAAGTGTGCTGTCTTGATTTTTCTTGCCCAAATGATTATAGTCTGCATTTTTTGCAGACGATATGTTTAAAATTCCCTCAAAAATTTTATTTATAACATTTAGGGAGTGAGTAATTAATACTTCGTTATCTTTTTGAAGTTTGTTAATTCTCTCGGTTATCTCATTTAGCTCTTTTTTTTGCGATTGGTTGAGTTCAAATTCGTCTTTTTTCTCATAAATCGCTTTTATTTCATCATAAGCACAGATTAGCTTTTCATCACAACTTGCAAGCATCTCAAGGTTTTTTTCAATGAGTGCTTTTTGCTTATCTTCAAGCAGTGTTTTTATATTTATGTATATTTCTTTTATTTTTTCAAAAGTTATACCGCTCATTTTTCTCTCTATGCGCTATAGTCCGCAAGTACACTTCTTCCGTAGGTAAGACCGTATTTAATGTCATCGTCTGTTATATCTTCGCCGATTAATTTTGCAGAGTTTTTGATGTCTTCTACATCGACATTTTTAAACAAATCATTTTGAATAAGTTTAATATCATCTTCTTTTGTGTCGGTATTTTGCACTTCTTTAGGCGTTAAGTTTTGTGTGTTTTTTATCGCATAGTTATAAAATATGCGATTAATAGCCTGAGAATCCGCTATTTGATTTGTGTTCATTGAAATTGTCATATTAACCTAAAATATCCTTTGTAGTTATATTTTCATCCGGAAGAGTTTTTTCCATTTGTTGATAGAGTTGTTTTGCAAAGCCGATGTTTGATGTAGGCGAGTTTGCAACATCTCTGCCTATTTGATTGAAAAGTATGGATTTAAAGTTGTCCATGTATTTTGAATCGCCAAACATCGAGTTTTCTCTGTCAACGGTTTTGTCCATTTGTGTGAGCATTTTTGAAACAAGGATTGCCTCAAATTCTTTTGCAACTTTTTTTAACTGCTCTTTTTGCGTGCCTGATGACCTTATGGTGTTAACTACATCATAATCCGCGCCTTGTGAGTAGTTTGTTATTGTATTTGTTTGTAGTGAATAAAAATTGTCGCTCATTGTCATCCTAAATTATTTGTAGTTCTGCTTGCAGGCTGCCCGACATTCTGAGTGCCTGAAGTATAGCTATTAAGTCTGTAGGAGTTACCCCTATCGAATTAAGAGCATTTACAAGCTCGCCCAAAGTCGAGTTTGCTTTCATCTCAACCAAGCTGCCCTCTTTCTTTTCTATATCAATTTGTGCGTTTGTAACACCTACTGTTTGACCTTGCGGTGAGAAAGGTGCAGGTTGAGATACGTCATTGTATGCTTGAATTGTAACGGTAATACCGCCGTGGGCTACTGCTGCAGGCATAAGTCTGGCGTCCGCTCCTATTACAACAGTGCCTGTTCTCTCGTTTATTATTACTTTTGCTCTTTCTTGAGGGGCGCTTACTCTTATGTTTTCAAGTATTGAAATAAAAGCAATTCTGTCCGTTAAATATCTCTGAGGGATGCTGACTTTTATACTGCCGCCGTCAAGTGCAATGGCGTCTGATACGTTTCTTGAAATTATATTTGCAATTTGAGCTGCCATAGTGTAGTCAGCTTGGTCTAAGATTAATGTCAGAGAGTTTTCATCTCCTATAGCGCTTATGATATCTCTTTCAACAATAGCGCCGCCCGGGATTCTGCCTGTTGTTGTAATTGCCGTTCTTGAACTTGAACCGGCTGCTTTTGCGCTTGCACCTCCGACTGAGAGCGGGCCTTGTGCCACGGCTACAATTTCTCCGTTTGGAGCTCTCAGTTGAGTTTGAACAAGAACTCCGCCCTCAAGGCTTTTGGCGTCTGCCATAGCTGAAACAACAACATCTACCTTATCGCCGTTTTTTGCAAAAGGAGGAATGGTGGCGGTGACAATAACAGCGGCGGAAGCACCTTTTTGAATGTAGTTTGATTGGTCAATTACAGTGCCTAAATTTTGCAGTAAGAGCTGGTTTGTCATTTGTGTGTGACGAGAGTTGTCACCTGTGTTTTGTAAACCTACAACAAGACCGTAACCTACAACTTGGTTTTCTCTAACACCTTTGATGTGGGTTATATCTTTAATTCTTACGCTCTGTCCGCTTATTGCGCTTGCAATTCCCGTTTGGAATAGGCATATCGCAAGTATTAATGCTGTCAGAATAATTTTTTTAAACACTGTTGTCATCCTTTTTAAAATTAGAATATATATCTCATGAAACGATAGAGTATACCTTCGTTTTGACCTCTTGATACCGTTCCTGCTCCGCTCATTGCAAATTGCAGGTTGGCAACTTGAGTTGAGCTTATTTCACCCTGCTGGTCAATCCATCTTGGGTCAACAACCCCTGATACCAGAAGGTCTACACGCTCGTTTGCGTTAACAAGGGTCTTTTTGCCCTGTACAAGAAGGTTTCCGTTGGGTAAAAGTTGTATAACCTGTACTGCAACCCTGTCTTGTATTCCAAGGCGTCTTTGAGTGCTTGTGCTGCCTGAAACGGAGATTGTTCCGTTTGTATTGTTAAGAGCACCCTTTAGATTTGTTTTAAATATTGTATTTAGCGCACCTGTCAGGTTTTCAAGAATGCTTGAGGTTTTCTCTGTTTCATAAACGCCTGAATCCGTAAGCGTGGGTACTTCATCGATTACAATTGTCACAAGGTCTCCGACATTTCTTGCCCTTACTGAACTATAAAGAGGTCTTGGCTCAATAAAGCTTGATTGAGTTGCATTCAGCGAAAAAAGACTCTCAGCATTTGCCTGTGGGAGCAAAAATGTCATTAAACATATTGTGAGTGCTAACTTTTTTATCATCCTTTTATCCTTTTAGATTTTCACGGTCACTTCGTTTTTGTTGCTTACTGTTGCTTGATAGATTTTATTGTATTTTAGGCTTTTAACCTGTATGTTATCCCCTATACTCCCTTCTTTAAGGGCTTTTCCGTCGACTGTTATTTTTAGATTGTCATTTGATTTAAAAATAATGTTTATTGTCGAATCTTTAAGTACATCGGGTTTTGATTTTACGTAGTTTTTTAAGATTGGAGAACCTTTTGGAACATTTCTTGTCGCTACAAGCTCTCTTTTTGGGTATTTATCAATTGTTTGTCCCAAGTATTGTCCGATTTGCATTTTTTGAACACTTGAGTTAGAAACGCTTATTGCCTGTTCTCTAACGATAGGGTTTGTTGCGCATAAGACTTCTTTGTATACAAGGGTATTAACGCTTATAGGGAAAGACTTTATAAAGGTTTTTCCGTCATATATGCTTACTCTTTTTATGTCACGGCTTAAAAAACCGTTTGTATTTGATTCTACTTTAATTTCAACCTTGTCTTTTGCAGTTATTTCTCCTTGAGGCATATTTAAAATTCTTACCTTAATTTCACCTCCGCCTAAGCTGTCAACTTGTTTTTGGGCTTGTTTTGTTATTTTCTCAATTATTGCAGCCCTAAATTCTTCTTCACTTAGGGTTTGCGCGCTGCAAACCGTGCATATCAGAAGCAGAGAAAAAAGTACTGTTAAGATTTTAGTTAGTTTGTTTTTCATTTTTATTGAAGATTATTTGTTACCTGTAAAATATTTGAAGCTGAAGTAATGATTTTTGAATTAGATTCAAAAGCGCGTTCTGCTTTAATTAGAGCAATCATTTCTTCTACCGTTTGTACGTTTGAACCCTCAACAAAGTATTGTTGAATTGTTCCGTATCCGTCTTGTCCTGCAATACCCGGTACAGGTACGCCTGAAGCGGGTGTTTCAAGGTAGAGGTTGTGTCCTGCCGCTGCAAGTCCTGAGTTGTTTTGGAATTTTACGATTTGTAACTGTCCTACCTGAGTTTGCTCGATTTGGTTGCCGACTTTAACAGATACCATACCTTGAGGAGTGATTGTAATTTCTTTTGTGTTTTGAGGAATTTGAATAGGAGGCATAAGTTGATAACCATCTGTTGTGGTCAGTGTTCCGTTAGCATCCATTTTAAAAGAGCCGTCACGGGTGTAGGCTATTGTACCGTCATCAAGAGTAATTTGAAAAAATCCATCCCCCTCAATTGCAACATCCAGGTTTCTGCCTGTTGATTGCATAATACCTGTAGTAAAAATTCTTGATGTAGCGGCTGTTTTTACACCAAGACCTATTTCAACACCGACAGGCTGGTATGTGCCCTGTCCCATTTGAGCACCTGCGGCGCGCTCTGTTTGATAGATTAAATCCTGAAATTCTGCACGCACTTTTTTGTAACCGTAAGTGTTGACGTTTGCCATGTTGTTGGCTATAACATCAAGATTGGTTTGTTGTGCAATCATACCTGTTGCTGCTGTGTGTAGTGATCTTAGCATTTTATTTCCTCAAATTCCTTATCCTCTTATAACTCCCAAATCAATTGCTTTTGATACGGTGTCGCCTTGTGTTTTAACTATCTTTGCCATCGCTTCATATGAGCGGGTGACTGTAATTGTATTTATCATTTCATAAATAGTATTTGTATTTGAACTTTCAAGAAATCCCTGTTGTAGCGCTGCCCTGTTGTTGTTCTGATACATTCCGGCGTCTACTCCCTCGGGTTGTACAAATTTCCCTTCGCCCTGAGCTGAGATTTTTGTTTTATCTGTAAAATCAACGATTTGTATCTGCTGCAGAGTTCTCGGGTTGTCGGGGTTTGTAATTTGAATAACCCCTCTTTCTCCTATATCAATATCTTTAAGAGAATCTATTCTGTTGTTTGGATTGTTTTCTTCATCTTCAGGATTAAGGACTATTCTTATTCTTCTGTTTCTGGTGTCCATAACCCAGTCACCCTCTTTTGTAACAAGGTAATAATCATCGGTTAATTGAAAATTACCGGCGCGGGTGTAGTAGTAATCTGCTTCGTTGTATTGAACATTATCAGGAACTTCCTGATGTCTGATTTTAAAGAAACCGTCCCCTTGAATACCTACATCAAGCTTGTTACCTGTTGTTATAAGCCCGCCTTGAGAAAAGTCTATATATGTTCTATCAGCTGCGTTTCCAAGGCTAAGGTAGCCCACTTTCATAAATTGTGTATCTTTTGGGTTGTTTGTTATTGGAATTTGTTTTACTTCAACTTGCGCGTCCATAAGGTTTTTAAAAGTTATATTTGTCTTTTTAAAACCTACGGTATTTACGTTAGCAAGGTTGTTTGCGTTAACATCTTCTTGCTTTAGAAGTGACATCATGCCTTTTGTAGCGGATTCAAGCCCTCTTGTTATCATATTTTTCCTCCTTTCATAGCTTCATAGGAGGATAAAATATTTTTAACATAGTTTTGAGTTTCTCTGTATGGCGGGATATCTCCGTATTTTTGAACTGCTGCAGGGCCGGCGTTATACGCGGCAAGTGCGAGTTTAGGGTCGTTGTTAAAACGATTCATCATACTTTTTAAATACCTTGTGCCGCCGTCAATATTTTGCTCGGGGTCAAAAGCATCAATGACACCAAGCCCTTTTGCGGTTTGAGGCATAAGCTGCATAAGCCCCATAGCGCCGCATTTTGATTTAGCGTCAGGGTTAAAGCCTGATTCTTGTTTAACTACGGCCTTTATAAAATCAGGGTCGAGGTTGTTTTTTTGAGCGTATTTATTTATTAAATTTTCTATGTCTTCTCTTGAATTTTTAAATGTAGTTTTCTCAACCGTTTCTTTTTTCTCGCCCATTTTTTCATCAAGAATGGCTTTAAACTCTTTTGCAGCAGATTTATCGGGCACAGAAATACTATCATCCGTACCTAAAATGCGGTTGAAATTATTTTCAATCGAACTTAACCTTCTTAAAGTCAAGTCAAGACCTGTTATTAAGCCCTCACTCATTTTATATAAACCTACCTCTTACCATTTTATAAGTGTTAAATCACTTACAATATAAATATACCCTCACTCTATTTGTGTTCTCATCAATCATACGGTGTAATTTTTTCTAAAAATTAAATCTTTAGATTGATTTTTTATTATTTATAAAAAAATCGGCTTTTTTGAGCCGATTTTATTCAAAAACTTTAGATATAAAACAAATCGCATCCAAGAATGTTTCTTTTACAAATTCCTTTGCAAGTTTATCCAGCGGTTTATTATCAATATGTTCAAAAGCAAGGTTAATAGGGTCTTTTGTTCTTCTAAACGATGGTACAATACTTCTTGAATCCATATAATCAAGTTTTGATTTGAGGTCTTTTGTGTCTTTAAATATACAAACTTGTTCTTCTACATCAAATATGGTTGCACTCATCTTTTTTCCTCTTATTAAGTATATCGTATTTATATAAAAAATATATTCTTAAAAAAATTGCCTTTTTGAAAAAAATTTGGTTAAATTTTGTTAACAAATAAAAATATTTTATTTAATTACCTTGGGTAATGGCAAATTTTTTTATTTTCATGTTTTATGTTTGTAGTGTTGTTTAGTATAAACAGGGTTAGTAAATGAAAGTAAGTGCAATTAGTGGCGGATATAATTCTCTAAGCTTCGGCAGGGCTCTAAAGCCAGATGAGATGGAGCAGGCATATGAGAGTGCTAAAAATGTTAGAGTGTTAATGGGGTTTAAAGAAGGCAAGGGGGTTTTATATATTCCATCAGAAAAAATACCCGAGCCTACAGCTGAAAACTCTGCAAAAGAAAGTATAAGCCGATTTTTTGAAATGGCAAAAAAACTTTTCGGCATAAATACAGTTGAAATTTCTCCTGAAGTTACAGGGGGCAATAAGTCCGTAGTTGATGAAGCACTTAGTACTCAAGGAATTAAAAGAGTTGCAAAATTTGATTTTCAAACAGAAAACCTTGAAGAAGCAATTGAAAATGCTGCAAAAACTTATGACGGTCTTAGGGTGGTTAATCCTCATCAGTATTCTGAAGAACAGCTAAATCTGTTTGCTGAGATTTTTCAAAAAGTTAAGGGTGAGTCTTTTGACCCTAAACTTCTTATGTTTCAGGTAGATGACGCAGGAGGTGTATATGATTGGGATGCAGGCAAAGTTTTTGGAAAATTTCAGGGTAAAAATATAATAGGTTCAAGTAACTACATTAACGATAACGGTGGTAACTTATGGGGCTCTACAAGTTTTTATACCGATAGGATGCATTTGCCTCAGGGTGATTTTACCCATGGTGTAAGAAAAGCAGGAGAGCCATCTTTAGCTCAGCAAATAAAAGACCTTGGTCAGGTAAATCAATCAATACATCTTATAGAAAAAGATTTAAGACTTCAGGATGAAGATTTTATTCATCCTGCCAGATACGCGGCTGCAAAGCGTGGTGAAGTTGCTTTATCACAAAACTTTTATAAGCATTTTGATGATTTAACACCTGAAATTGCAACTGATATAATGGGTTTTGAAAAAGCTTATCAGGAAGCGCTTGAAAAAGGCCTTGGCGATAACTATTTTGACTCTCTTGCAAAAGCTATGAAAGCTCGCGGTCTAAACGAGGGTGATGGCGCTCAGTTGTATGAGCAAATTTGTAAATACAGAAATGCCCTTTATTCTTCAGGTGAAGATGCGCCAAAGACTATTAAAGATGCCCTTAAATTAACAGCAGAGCAGATTGAAGCTTCGTATAAAGATACCAAAAACGTAGCTCTGCAAGGTTTTGAGGTAAGACAAAGAGATATTCAAATACAACTTGAAGAAGCTGCAAGAAAGAAAGAAGTGGCCGAAGCGTTAGAAAGTCTTAACCCGCTTAATCAGCATTTCTTTGATAAGGCAATTAATTTTGCAAGAGAAAATAAGAAAGCTCTTATATTCACAGGGGCAATTGCAGCTATAGCTGCTGTTGGCGGCACAATGTATTCTTACGGTAAGGAAATTGCAACAAAATCTAAAGCCGTAACTCCAAAATCTGAAAGATTAGATAAAAAAGCTTAGAATTTTTTGCGAAAAAAATATCATTAAAAAAGCACTAAATACAAGAGCAGGGCCAAAAGGCATATAACTTAGGTTCTGCTCTTGTTTTTCGGTTTTTATCCCTTTTAATATAATCAACAAACAACACAGAAGAACCATACAAATCCCTAAAAGATAAAAAATATAGGAATTTGAATTTGTATTTAAAAATTTTAACGCCGCAATTGAGCAGACAATGACAGCTAACGCCCAGCAGGTCTTATAGTTTTTGTTTTTTAAATTTTTTATAAAAAGAGCAGGAATGGCAAAAAGTGCCTGAACAACAACACTTATAAAAACAACCAAAATAAGCATTTTATACCCGAGCAGTGCCCCGATACCCATAGCAATTAGGGTGTCGCCCTCGCCAAAGGCTCTTGTTTTAAGCGTTAATGTGCCAAAATGCGCCATAATTTCAAAAATCAAATACCCCGCTGCAAGCCCTAAAAGGCTATCAATTGGGGATAATGAGCCGAGTTTTAAGATATTATACAACACTCCTGTGCCCATTAATATATAAGTATGCACATCAAGTACAACGCGCTCTTTAAAATCGGTTATACAAATAAGTACAAAAATTGACAGGACGACCCAGATAAACAGGGTTTTTAAACTTAAGCCAAAATTAAGATAGGTAAATAAATATAAAATAGCATTTGCTGCTTCAACTATAGGATATTGAAGAGAGATTTTTTCCCTGCAAAACTGGCATTTCCCCCCTAAAAAAAGATAAGAAATAACGGGAATATTTGTGTACCAATTTAGTTTTTTTCCGCATTTCGGGCATTTTGAGGGCGGATATACTATGCTCTCGCCGCTAAGGCCTCTTAGAGCAACAACATTTAAAAAGCTTCCTATACAAAGTCCGATAAGCGCGCTAAATATAGCATAGAGGGTATTAACGCTCATATTTATGTATACCTTTTTTGGTAATAAGGTTAAAAAGCTTATCCAGAGCTTTTTTTAATTTTCTTGAAACCTGCATTTGTGACATATCAAGCCTTTGAGAGATTTCACGCTGGTTTAAACCCTCAAAATAGTTAAGGATAATGAGCTGCTGCTCGTCGTTGTCCAGTCTTTTTATGGCGTCATTTAAGATTAATCTGTTCTCAAATCCTGTTATAATGTCTTTTTGGCTTTCATCAACCAATCTGTCAGAAAGAGTAGAGTTACCGGAGTCCTCGTTACCTACAATCTGGTCAATTGAAATAGCTGTTGTACGTCTGTCCAGCTCAAAAACTTCTTCAATTTTCTTTTCGCTCATCTGAAGTGCTTGAGCAAGCTCTTTATCAGATGGTGTTGTACCCAATTTTTCGGTTAATTCAAGTGTAATTTTATGCACACGGTAGGAAAGCTCTTTTATTTCTCGCGGAGCGCGGATAATTGTGCTTTTATCCCTTAAATAGTGCCGAATTTCACCTGTTATTAAATACGTTGCATAAGTTTTAAAGTTTGAACTTATCTCGGGTTTAAAAAGGTCAATGGACTTAATAAGCCCCAAAGCGCCAACTTGAGTGATATCTTCAATAGGGTCGGTAGAACGCCTTGCAAGCGAGCGTGCGACTTTTTTAACAAGCGGCATATACGCAAGCACTATAAGCTCTCGAAGATGCTTTTTTGTAGCATCGTCGTTGGTTTCTTTGTACTCCTGAAGCCACTGATTAACTCTGTTCTCAGGGTCAATTATATCGTTAGTGTTTGTCAATTCTTGCGCCATATGTGCAATTATATCACTTGTTTTACTTTTAATCTATACTTATTTTTTTACGGCAAACTCCGAATCCAGCCTTAAAAATACAGGCTGAATTTCTGATTTTTCAATTAATTTACCTGCTTTAATCATTTTTGGCTTTAGTTCATCAAGTTTCATATTAATATCGATTTTTAGCTGCTGCGCCATATTTGCCGCAATATTAGGGCAATAAGGATAAATAAGTATTGCAACTTTGCACATTAAATCAAATATTGAATATAAAACCTCGCCGCACTCTCTCATTTTGCCTTCTTTTGCAAGTGTCCAAGGAGCGTTGTCGTTAATGAATTTATTTGCTTCATCTACGATATTTATTATCTCAGAGGCAGCTTCTGATATTTCAACTTTGTCAAAATGAGCTTTTACTTTTGCTATAGCATTCATAGAGGACGCAGTTAAAATATTTTCGCAAATGTGTTCTTCTAAAATATTTCCGTCAAAGTATTTGCATAGCATATTTAAAGAGCGATTTAAAAGATTGCCCATGTTATTTGCTAAATCAGCATTTACACGTTCTTTAAAGTCCTCATCCGAGTAGTTGCCGTCTTTTCCTGACGGTGCGCTTACGCACATAAAGTATCTGAATGCGTCAGGTTCACTAAGTTCAAACGCGTCCATTACTGTCTTTGGTGAGATTACATTACCTGTTGATTTTGACATTTTGTTTTTGTCAATTGTAATCCAGCCGTGCGCATAGATTGTTTTTGGCAGTTCAACCTCAAGCGCCATAAGGATTGCTATCCAATAAATTGAGTGGAATTTTAAAATATCTTTTCCTATTATTTGAAAATTAGCGGGCCAGAAAGTCTTGAAGTTTTCGCCGCTTTCGCCGTTTGGATTGTAGTTAAGAGCCGTAATATAGTTGCTAAGTGCGTCAATCCATACATATATTACCTGCTCGGGGTCGGATTTTACTTCAATACCCCAGTTTACATTGCTTTTTGCCCTTGAAACAGAGATATCTTCAATATTTTCAAGCTGATTTAAAACTTCATTTGCTCTAAAAGATGGCATAATAAAGTCGGGATTTTCTTTTATGTATTTAATTATAGCGTCTTTGTATTTTGTTAATTTAAAGAAATAATTTTCTTCGCTTACAAGTTCGGGCTTTTTGCCATGTATCGGGCAGCAGCCGTTTTCATCCAAGTCTTTTGGACTTAAAAAGCTCTCGCAGCCGCTGCAGTATAGACCTTCGTATTTGTGCTTGTATATGTCGCCCTTTTTAAGGAGTTTTTCAAAAATTTCCTGAACGATTTTTTTGTGTTGTTCATCCGTTGTTCTTATAAATTTATCGTAATTTATATCCAAAAGCGCCCAAGCGTCTTTGAACTTTTGAGAATTTTCATCACACAACTGCTTAGGCTCAATACCCATAGTGGCTGCTGTTTTTTGGATTTTTATACCGTGCTCGTCAGTTCCTGTTAGAAAAAATGTTTTGTCACATCTTTGTTTAAAATGACGAAAAAGTACATCCGTTAATATTTTCTCAAACGCATGACCTATGTGCGGGGCTCCGTTTACATAGTCAATTGCAGTTGTTACCATAAATTTATTCATAATTTTTACCTCTGTTTTTCAAGACGATTATACTATGAACATTACCCCTCGTAAATAAGAACAGGGGGAGTTACTTCATTATTACTCAATTTAAAGGAGTTTTTAGTATGTTCAATTGCTTCTTTTAGTTTTTCTTCTTTAACATCGTTATAATAAAGTGTTAAAACAGTTTCGCCTTCTTGGACTTTGTCTGATATTTTTTTAGATAAAATGCAACCTGCACTAAAATCTATAGAGTCGGATTTTTTATCTCTTCCTGCGCCTAAAAGCTTGCAGGCATGGGCTATTTCAAGGGCATCAAGGTCGGATATAAAACCTTGATTTTGTGCTTTTATTTCATATTTGTTTTTTGCCTGTTTAAATAGACTGTAATTATCTACTACATCAGGATTTCCGCCTTGATAAGATATAATTTTTCTAAGCATTTCAAGAGCTTTTTTTGATTTTATGCTCTCATCCATTTTTTCTTTTACCTCATCTTTTGTTTTGCAAAAACCGCCTGATATAAGGGTTTTAGCTACAATTTCTAAGATAACGTCATAGAGGTCTTGAGAATAGTTGCCCTTTAGAAACTCTATACTTTCAATAATTTCAAGACTGTTACCGATGTTTTTGCCAAGAGGCTGCTCCATAGAGGTAATAATAGCTGAGATTTTTCTATTGAGCAGTGCTCCTGTTTCAATCATAAGCTTGGCAAGCTCTTGAGCTTCTTCTTTTGTTTTAATAAAAGCGCCGGAGCCGAATTTGACATCTAAAACAATTGAATTTGCACCGCTTGCGATTTTTTTGGACACAACAGAGGCGCAAATAAGAGATTTGTTATCAACAGTAGCGGTTACGTCACGAAGAGCGTATATTTTACCGTCAGCAGGGGTAAGATTTGGACTTTGAGAAGAAATAGCGGCGTTGATTTCTTTTATTTGCTTCATAAAGTCATCTTTTGACATCTCGCATTTAAAATTTGGTATAGATTCAAGCTTGTCAACCGTTCCGCCCGTATAGCCCAAGCCTCTGCCAGATAGCTTAGCGCAAGTTACACCTAAGCTTGCAAGCAAGGGGATTAAAACTATTGTTACTTTATCCCCTACGCCTCCTGTAGAGTGCTTATCTGCAACAAAATTACTTATTGAAGAAAAGTCTAAAATTTCCCCTGAGTCAACAAAAGCCTCGGTGAGATATGCGGTTTCTTCCTTATCAAGACCCTGAAAGCATACCGCCATAAGCCAAGCTGACATTTGATAGTCTTCGATTTCTCCTTTTGTGTACCCCTCAACAAGAGAGTAAATCTCTTCACGAGTGTGTTTTTGACCGAGTTTTTTCTTTTGTATTAAATCAACTGCTCTCATTATTACTCCTATTTATGATACGGTTCATTGTTTAAAATTCTATAAGCTCTATATATTTGCTCAATCAGGATAAAAGTCGCCTCCTGATGTAAAAATGTAAGCTTTGACATTGAAAATTTAAAATCCGACATGTCACAAACTTCTCTTCTAAGACCTTCTGCTCCGCCTATTAAAAATAGTATTTCATTAGCTATACCGCTTGTTTCAATCTCTCTTATTTTGTTTGCAAATTCAACACTTGAGAGCATTTTGCCCTCTATTTCAAGGGTAATTATATACGCTCCTTTTTTGCCTTTTAAAAATTCATAAATGTCTGAAACTTCAAGAACCTCAACTTTATTCAGCAGTCTTTTTTTAAACTCGTCTACTCCTGCCTTAAAGTAAGGTTCTTTGATTTTCCCTTCAAGTATTATTTTTATATTCATTAAACGATTTCTTTGTAGCCGTCAGGGTTGTTTAGAAGGTCATAGTTTATTTCATTTTCGTTATCAGCTATTATTGCCGCAACAACGGCGTCAGAAGCTACGTTAACGGTTGAGCGAAGCATGTCCGCAAGTCTTTCAAGCGCAAACAGGAACGAGAAACCTACAACCAAGTGCTCCGGAGTAAGTCCTATGCCGTTTAGAACAAGTGCTATGGTGATTAAACCGGCACCGGGGATACCTGCTGATGTTGAAGAAGCTATCATTGCTAATATTGCAACCTGAACTATCATACCCAAAGAAAGCTCAATACCGTATGCTTGAGTCAGGAATATAACCGCAACCGTTTGCACAAGTGCAGTTCCGTCCATATTAAGAGTAGCACCCAAGGGCAGTACAAAAGAGCAGATTTTATTTGAAATACCTCTTTTCTCGCAACATGTAATTGTCAAAGGCAAAGTTGCAGAGCTGGATGCGGTACCAAAGGCTACCATAATAGCCTCTGTAATTGCAGTATAGAGTTTACCTACAGGAACTTTTGAGAATATTTTCATTAACATCGGATAAACAAAAAAGAACTGAATTGCAAGACCTAAGCAGATTACAAGGAAGTATTTCCAAACTTCGGAGAACATCTGCATACCAAAGCTTGCAACCGAGCTTGCAGTAAGGGCAAATACACCGGGTGCTGCAAGGTACATAATCCAATCGGTTACTTTCATTGTTGCCGCAAAAACGCTTTCAAAGAATGAAACAACGGGACGGTTTATTTCGCCTACTTTTGCAAGAGCAATTGCAAAAGCAAGTACAAAAATAATAATAGGTATCATTTGTCCTTGAGCAAGAGAGTTAAACGGGTTTTTAGGTATCATATCAAGAACCATACCTGCCATATTGGCTCTTTGCTCTGCTATTGCACTTGCCACAAAGCTTTGCATTTGCTGAGCAACATCAGAGTTGATAAAGCTTTGCGCGCCGATACCGGGTTTAAATATCAAAGCAAGAACAGCACCTATTGTTACTGCGCAAACGGTAATTATGAAATAATAAAATATCATTTTCTTGCCGAATTTAGCAAGCTGCTTGTTGTCGCCTATGTTTGAAACACCGATTACAATGGCGCTTATAACAAGCGGTATAACAACCATTTGTATAATGTTAATAAAGCCTTGGCCTATAAAATTAAGGACTTTGTGTATCATAGGATAACTTGCGGAGGGGAAAAGTATCCCTACCACGATACCTGCTATTAAACCGAAAAATATATGCCAGTTTCTTTTTATACCTAAAAGCACCGCAATCAGTATCTGCATGTGTATTCCCATAATATAAAATCCTTTATCCGCTAATTCATTATTAAATTAATATTACAACTATTTTTTAACTCTGACAATACATGTATTGTTGTACTTTTGGCTTTATTGTTGCATTTTGAATATTTTTTTTAAAATTTCAACCTTTTGGATGATTTTTATCCGTTATATATAAAGCACAATTCCTATAACCCGTTAAAATAATTTGTATAATCAAATTTAGTCCAAAGGAACATAAAATGTTCAAACAGAAAACTCCCGATAATTCGCATGCAGACTCGCACAGCGGGTCAAATCGTTCTATGCAGCTTGCGCAAGCTGCTCATCAGAGGTACCTTTTACACTCTTCAAGTGAAGATTTGACCACTGCTATAAATTTTTATATAGAAGCACTTAAAAATAACCCTGACACACCAAATGCCTATTTTAGACTGGCAAGCCTTTTACATGATAACGGACAAATCGGGATAGAATCTGCTATTGAACAGTGTAGAAGAGCGGTTGATATTGACCCTAAAAATCCTAATGCACATATGTATCTTGGCTATTTTTTATCTCTTAAAAATGAATTTGTTGAAGCAAGCGAGCACTTTAAGACCGCCATTAAGCTAAAACCGCTTAAATCTTCAAGGACAAGACTTGTTTTGGCGCTTACTTTACTTGAGAAAACAAAAACGAAACAAAAATCATTTGCGGATTTTTCTTCCGCAATGTACTACATTTTCTCCGGCTCACTGTTGTTTTTGTTTGATAAAGCCAATATAAAAATGTTTGCCAAAAACTTGGCAGATGATTTGAGTTTTATTAAATACAGAGCGTTTGGCGAGATTTTAGAGAAAACTCATAATGAAGTATCAGCTTATGATATGTATGCAAGTGCTCTTGATAAAACAAAAAACAAGGCTGTTTTCTATGAAAAAATGGCGCAAATTGCAAAGAAGAAAAAACGCTTTGAAGTTGCACTTGAATGTTACCAAAACGCAGTTGCACTCTCCAATGCTAATCCGATGTGCGTAGTCAGTGCTATAGAATTTATTGAAGAGCATTTCCCCGATAAAACCGACGAGTTAATAGATTTATATACGGTTTTGACTGCTCAAAACCCTGATATTCCTCGCTGCTACTATGAGCTTGGACATTTATATCTTAAAAAAGAAGATAAAATGAGTGCGGTTAACGCTTTTAAACTTGCTCTTGAATACGAAAAAGAAAACCCGTTTTATCTTAACTCTCTTGCTTTTGCATATGTTCAACTTGAGCAGTATGACAGCGCTATAGAACTTTATCAAAAGGCGCTTAATCTAAATCCTGACAATGAATGGTCGGCAGTTGTTGCTCAAGCCCTTGCAGCTATTTATCATCAGGTTAAGGGTAATTTTGATGCTGCAATATCAATGCTACAAAACGCTCTGCTTTTGACAAAAGATAAAGCTCCCATATATCAAGCGATAGCTGATGTTTATTATGATATGGAGGACTTAGATAAAGCAATAGAATTTTACAACTGTTCGCTTGATGGCGATTGTGCTAATCCTAAGGCTTATTCAAGACTTGCAATGGCTTATTGGGAAAAAGATTATATTGAAAAAGCAATTATTTACTACTCAAAAGCAATAGATTTAGACCCTGAATATGATATAGCCTACAACAATCTGGGTGTAATTTTCCTTGATGGTTTGGGTGATGCGAAGCGCGCGTTAGCATATTTTGAAAATGCGGTTGATATTAACCCTAACTATGTTCTGGCGCATTTTAATATCGGACGAGCTTATGAAGTTATGGAGCAGAAAATCGACGCTGCTAAAGAATATCAAATAGCGCTTAACTTAAATAAAATTAACCCCGAAATTGAATCGCAGATGATAGAAGATATGCTCTATAAGTTGTTTGAAGCATAGTAGATTAGCCCCAAAATGAAAAAAATACTTGAATTTTTCAAAAACACAACAGTTAGAATAGTAAGTATTTTATTGCTTATACTTTTTTTGCTGAGTATTTTTTTATTTTTTGATGCTTATGTAAGACAAGTTAAAAAAGGCGTAAGTTTTTATTGGGTATACAAGGGGGATAGATATTACAAGCAAAATAAACCTCAAAGAGCAATTAACTGTTATAAAAGAGCCCTTGAATATCACCCTAACCACTACAAGGCGCGCTATAACCTTGCAAATATTTATGTAACTTATGAGGATTATTACTCTGCACTTGGTGAGTATTCAAAAGCGCTTGAAATAAAGCCTGACTTTATGATAGCTCGTATTGACTACGCTCTTGTGTTATCTGAAGCTACGTTTAATCATGACAGAGCCATTGAAGAGTATCAAAACGCTATAAAAAACAGGCCGGCTTGGGTGTATATTCCATTTTTTATTAACAACAGAAAAACATACAAATATAACTCAGGTATTGCCTACTACAATATGGGTCTGGCGTGGCGCGCGAAGTCTTTGCTTGTCGGGGAAAATAAATTTTCCGCAAGAGAATATTTATACAATGCAATAGAATCATATCAAAAAGCGCTAAAAACTCTTAAAAGTTACGATATTTACTACAATCTTGCCCTTGCAAATCAGCTTTTGAGAAACAATGAAGAGGCAGGAATTAACTACTGTAAGGCAATTGAACTTGCTCCTCTTAATTATGAAGCGCACTACAACCTTGCTATTCTTTTAAGGGATATGAAACTCTACAGAGATTCTATAGAAGAATTTAAAAAAGCGGGTTTGATTTTAGATATAGACGGTGATAGTGTAAAAACAAGATATATTTATGATGTCCTAAGTGAAGTAACGCAAAAAATGGTTCAGCAGGGTGATTATAAATATCTTGTCGAACATATTGATGAAGAGGGGCATAAAGACGGTTATAATCAGGCTGAACTTACTTATGTCGGCGGCAAGCTTGTTGTAACCGATGAATTTGACAGAGCTGTTTTGAAAAACTTTAAAACCTGCTCGGCAAAGGTTCACTTTAAAACGCTTAATGAGGAAAATTAGTGGATTTTAAGACTTTTTATAATTTTATGTATAAACTCACCTGTTCTTTTGAAAAATCAAAGTGCAGGACGGATTTTATCGAGAGCCTTGAGAGCGCTTTTTCAAAGATTTTAAGCGTAGAAAAAATAAAAATATACGTGCTTGATGAGTTTTCTTTCGTCTTAAAGGATTTTGAAAAGCCTTGGGAGAATATGTCTGACGGGGAAGAAAACCAAAAAATTCAAAGCGTACTGAATTCTTTTGTAGGTTCAAAAGAAAACGCAAAACTCGTTGATAATATTATATATATGCCGATTTATGAAGAAACAAAAATCTTAGGCGCTATAAAAATCATCCCCGATGAAATAACGGATGAGCAAAACGAGATTTTCCAAATTGCTCCCCTTGTGCAAAAGCAGATTTCATACGCTGTACTGAATTTTAAATCCCGCGAGAAAATGCAGCTGAATACCAAGTTTTATCAAACCATCTGATACAGATTTCCCAATCTCAGCGTATTTACCTTCATCACCCTTAGATGCTTCTTTGCGATATTCTCTGTTTAACCCCTTTGTGTCGAGTTTAATTTCTTTTTCAAGCGGGATATATTTTAGGTAGTCTAGTGCAAAAAATACTCTATCTATTACCTTTTCCTTCATCTTAGGGTCTGTCAAGTCTTCTTCTGCATCTAGGCACAAATTAATCAAATCAATTACTACTTTATCACGTGCTATTACTTTCAGCGCGCGCTTCTGTAATAATGGATTGGTAGATGTGATATGCTGGCAAATCAAGTCTATATTTGGCACGCATAGATACCCGAGGTTTGCGATTCTACCGAAAGGGCCATCTAGAGAATATGTATCCATGTAAGCTTTTGCAATATTTTTAGGAACTTTGCCCTCAGCTATGAGCAAAAGTGGCTTGCCATATTCAGGTGGGCGATAATTATTAGGGAATGGGGTAGTAGGGGGAGTGATTTTATCATTTCCTCCATAACAGTAGCGTTTGTTTGCTATCAAAAAACTAGTCTTTTGAGGGCAAAAAAGTAGCTTGTCCAGTGGGCCAAACATATTGCTCTTATATAATCCTAGACCATTGATTAAGACTACACCAACGCTTGATTTTGGTAAATCAGCCATAGTTACACCTCTCTTGCTATTTTTATGATTATATCATAGAATTAGGGCTTTTTCAAGAGGGTATGCTGATTTTATATGGTTAAACAAAACTAAACTAATTCATTAAAAATAATACAAATAAAGCAAAAAATCTATTAAACTAGCAAAAATAAAAAATGATGAATT
>CASDXV010000016.1:0-28748 GCA_949285255.1 uncultured bacterium
AATCTTCAAAACCTGCCTCAAATAAAAGCGGGACTGAGGCAAAAGCTATTTTTTCTTTGCTATTTTCAGCAAAAAATTTTATTATTTCATCTCTTACTAGCGGGTGAATAATTTGCTCCAGTTTTTTTAATTTATTTTTATGTGAAAATACTGTTTTTGCTAATTCTTCTCTTTTATTAGTACCAAAAATTTCCTTAATTTCAGAAGATTTTTCAAGTATTTTATGCGAAGCGCTATCAGCATCATAGACCTTATAGCCAAGGTCTTTAAGAATATTTTCCACGCAGGATTTGCCTGATGCGATATTACCCGTTAAACCAACTTTAATCATGGCTTTATTTTACTTGAAAAAAGTAGTATAATTCAACAAGATATTTATGGAGGAGCAAAAATGACATCAAATCCCATGACTCAGGAAAAGATTTATGAGAATGTTGTTCTTGACAGTGAACCTATGACGGTTTCAGGAGCGGTTAACAAGACAATTCTTTTACTGCTTGTCACATTCGCCACAGGTATATTTACTTGGACACAAGCATTTGCAGGGTATATGGACAAAGTAGTAATGCTGATGTGGGTCGGTATAATAGCAGGGCTAATACTTGCCATTATTATGCGTTTTAAACCGCAAAATGCTAAATTGTTATCAATCGGTTATGCCGTATGTGAAGGTCTTGCTATAGGCGGACTTTCCGCAATGTATGAAATGCAACTGCAAGGTATTGTTGCAAATGCTGCTTTGATAACTTTTTTAACCCTTTTTGTTATGCTTTTTCTATATAAAGCAGGAGTAATCAAGGCAACTGATACATTTAAAAAAGTTATTTACACTGCAACTTTTTCTATTATGATATTTTACCTTGCAAGTATTGTAATCAGCTTTTTTAATCCAAATTTCATTGCAATTTGGAACACAGGCTGGCTTGGAATAGTTCTGAGCTTAGTGTTCTGCGGGGTTGCAGCACTTAACTTTATCCTTGATTTTGATTTTATTGAACAAGGCGCTCAAAAAATGGCTCCAAAATATTTTGAATGGTTTGGCGCATTTTCACTGCTTGTTACAATAGTATGGCTATATCTTGAACTTCTAAGACTGCTTGCCCAACTAAGCAGAAACAGATAAAAAATGAACTTTAGAAAAATAAAAGAAAAAACTATACCGAATGTGAGCGGGGAGTTACTTAAATACACAGGTGACCCCCTGCTTTCTCATTTACTTGTACTAAGAGGCATTAAAACGGCAGATGAGGCAAAAAAGTTCTTTGAATGTGATAAACAACCCCTAAGTGAGCTTGATGTATTTACAGACGGCAAAAAAGCACTGGATAGAATAAAAAAAGCAATAGAGGGCAATGAAAAAATCCTTATCTGGGGTGATTTTGACGCAGACGGTGTAACTTCAAGTGCGCTGATGCACAAAACCCTAAGCGCTCTTGGTGCGGATTTTGAAATATTTATACCGGACAGAGAAGAGCACGGGCATGGTATTAACCTAAAAACCGCACTACAGCTTATATCTAAGCATAAAATAAAGGTGCTGATAACAGTTGATTGCGGCATTTCAAACACAAATGAAGTAAATGTAATAAGCAAGCTTGGTACAGATGTTGTAATCACAGACCACCACAAACTTGAAGGAGAATGTCCTAAAGCATACGCTATACTAAACCCTCAGGCACCGTATTCTCTAAGAGATGACTTAACATTAGATGAAATAAAAAGCCTTTCACAGCTATCAGGCGTCGGTGTTGCCTATAAACTTGCACTGGCTCTAATAGACGATAATTACAACAACATAAAAGACGAGCTTGCAATTTTAGCTTGCGTTGGAACAATTTCAGATGTTGTGCCGCTTCTAAATGAAAACAGGACAATAGTTTCAAAGGGGCTTGAGCTTATAAATCAAAAAAAACATAAAGGTATCGCCCTTCTTTTTGAGGCAAACTGCAGAAAAAACATCACAAGTACCGATATTGCATTTATTTTGACACCGAGAATAAACGCCGTAGGACGGCTTGGAAGCGCACAACTGGCATTTGACTTTTTAGTTGAAAACAACGAAAGCTCTCTGTCATTTATTCTTGAAAAGCTTGATAATTACAACAAAATTCGTCAAAGTTTATGCGAAAATATTTTTGCTCAAGCAAAAGATATGGTGTTGCAGGATAAAAAAATAAAATCTCAAAACGCCCTTGTACTGTTTAATGACGACTGGCATATCGGTATAATAGGCATTGTCGCATCAAAGCTTGTTGAAGAATATTCTAAGCCGACATTTATGGTAACAACAGATGATAATAACATCGGCAGGTGCT
Source organism: uncultured bacterium (assembly GCA_949285255.1). Taxonomy (GTDB): domain Bacteria; phylum Cyanobacteriota; class Vampirovibrionia; order Gastranaerophilales; family Gastranaerophilaceae; genus Galligastranaerophilus. The sequence continues at coordinate 2,316 of CASDXV010000016.1, forward strand.
CTATACGCTCAATTGAGGGATATAATGTCTATGAAATACTAAAGAGAAATCAGGAACTGTTTCTTGGTTTTGGTGGTCACTCGCTTGCAGGCGGATTTTCATTTGACCCGAAAATCCACGCTTTTGAAGAAATTAAAGAGGCAATTTTAAATACAATTGATGAAATAAGTCCTGACAAGCAAGAAACAGGCTGCATTTATGCTGATAAATTTTTAGATGCCAAAGATTTAACGGTTGATTTTATAAAATCCCTAAAAAAGCTTGAGCCATACGGTCAGGATAATCCAAGCCCAGTATTTGCCCTAAAAGATACAGTTTTTAAAGGTTCAAAACAAATCGGCAAGAATTCTAACCATTTAAAGTTTTACTGTGCTAAAGACTCTATGAACTTTGAATGTGTAAAGTGGAACGAAGAGCCGCTTTTGCTCCCGCAGGATGCGGTTTTGGATATTATTTTTAGCGCAAGTGTAAATGATTTTAACAATCAAGAAACTCTGCAACTTGAAATAATTGATGTTTATAGCGAAAAATACACTCCAAAAGCCCACAAAGGCAAGCTAAAGCTCTATGACCACAGAAAAAAAACAGGCATTTTAGAGCAAATATCAGATTATTTAAAAAAGGATGAACCCGATATTACAATCTGGGCAAAAAATGTTAATACACTGAACAATTTAAAGGATTATCCCGAAATTAATTCAAGACTTACTCAAAAATTAAGAAAATTTGAAAGCATTATGTTTTTTGACTACCCGTCAAGTCTTGAAGAATTTAGGGAAATACTTGAAAAAATCTCACCCAAAAAAGTTCATCTTATGAACGATAAGTACAACGAAAACATTGAAAATACGTTAAAATTACTCTCGGGAATGCTCAAGTATTCAAATAACCACAAAAACGGAGAAATAGACATTGTAAAACTCTCTCAAGCCACAGGCGTCAGCGAACAGTTTACACAACTTGCGCTTGAGATATTTGAATCTTGCGGTTTTATAGAAATTCTTGATGTAGATAAAATAAAATACCTTGAACCTGCAAGTGTGGATAAAGTTTCTAAAAACTCGCTTTACGAATTGTTGATTGAGGAATTTTCAAAAATTAACGAATTTAAAAAACATCTTGCCGAGGATGAACTCGACAAGATGCATGAACTTATTTTATCCTGCATAGGATAGGATTTACTTTTGTTCATTATCAAAGTTAGAGTTAATATATTTCTTTGATTTTTCAATATTTTTTAGTTTTTTCTTTGTTTGTTTAACTTGTTTTTTAAGTTCTTTAATCTGAGCCTTAAGCTGGTCATCTTGCGCTTGAACAGTTGCCAGTTGAGAGTTGTAGTTAATTAACTGTTCGCGAATTTCAGCTGAAGCATCGTCTAAGTTAGTAATAGCTTTTTTAAAGCTTTCTTCCTGAATACTGCCTGAAAGGGTACTCACCGCAGGGGTTGAAGTAGTATTTGAAACAGGTACAAGTTCAACCTTTTGAACTTCACTAACAGAATCCATTGACTCAAAAACTGCATCTTCAGCTATTGCTGCAGAGGAAAAAACTAAAACAAGTAATAGAGCTAATACTAATTTTTTCATAATCCAATCTCCTTAATATATATCTATTTTATCGTCTAAAACATACTGGTGCAAGGTTTTTTAGGCTAAAATCAATCAAACATATTAAATTTGAGAAAGGATTACAAAAAAGCTTAAATATCTTCTACCCAAATAGCATTAACAGGGCAAATCAAAGCCGCGTCAATACAGTCCTGTTCATTGCCTTCAATATGCGACTTATCAACATGTGCTATCGTATCAACATGAAAAACCTCAGGGTTAATCGCCTCACAAGCGCCGCAAGCAGTGCATCCATCCATTATAGAAACTATCATTTTAATCTCCTTATCACTCATTGACAAGAATATATTAAAATATAATTTATATGTTCATATTACCCGATAGGGTAGAATTAAGTTTATTCAAATAGCGCTTACATTGATGAGCCCGATTATAACCAAGCATAATGCCAAGTATAAAATCCTGCTCGGGAGTTAACTTGTGCAATTTTTTACTTAAAAATGCAGAAACTATATCGATACACTCTTTTGAACCAAAGAAAATATTGTCTTTTGTGCCTATATTTTGTATACAGCAGTGCAGATGATTTTTTCTTATTTTTTCACAATAGCGTTCACGAAAGTACGTATTCACTGTAAGTAATGCCATAAGTTTTGTGCCTTTTTTTAGCTCATAAATATAGGCATGTAAAACATCATCCATAAAAACTCTCCTTACTCTAATAAGACTTAAAGAGAGTAAAAAAGTTTCATCAATGTCTTTTTAAGACTCTAAGACCTGCTTTTATGTAATTTTTCAACTGGACAAACGAACGAATTTTGAATATCATTTTTAAAATATAAAAAGGTCTTAAATAATAACCTCTAACAAGTTGTTTATGGCACTCAAAAACCTCTTGAGAGCTAAGAAAGTGGGTTTTTACCGTTGGATAATAGTATGGGTGAGAATAATCAAGCTCACCAAGCGAACTGTTTTCCACATATTCATAAAATGTAGTACCCACAAGTGCAGTAGCGGTGTAAAAGCTTACATAATCCGTATTTAATTTTTTGGCAAATTCAAAAGTCTCTTTGATTGTTTCTTTTGTTTCCCAGGGAAGCCCTATTACATAATAGGCATAAATCTGAATACCGGCTCCCCTAAAGGCTTTTACAGTGTTTATAATCTGAGAAAGGGTAATTTTTTTACCCATTTTATCAAGCATATACTGTGAACCGCTCTCAACTCCGATTGAAACCAGTCTGCAGCCTGCTTTTTTCATAAGTTTTATTGTTTCAATATCAGCACTATCCGCGCGGGTATTTGTAGAAAATGTAATTTTTAAACCCGACTCTGTTATTTTCCTGCAAAGCTCTCTTGTCCACTCTTTATCAAGATTAAAAATATCAGACCAGAAAATGAAATTTTTTATACCGTATTTTTCAACACACTCTCTTATCTCGCCTATGATATTTTCAGGGCTTCTTTTCCTTACTATACGCCCGTTTAGCGGTGTTGCAAGGCAAAAAAAGCAATGATAAGGGCAGCCTCGAGAAACCTTAATAACAGCTTGCTTTTTGTTATTATCAGGGCGAATATATAGAGAATTGTCAATCAAATCACGCGCAGGATAAGGCAGTTCGTCAAGATTTTCATTGAAAGGACGTCTTTGGTTTTCAATTATTTCAAAGTCGCTGCGATAGCAAATACCTTTTATTTGCGGCAATGGCAGTCCTTCAAGAATTTCTCCAAAAGTTAACTCACCCTCGCCGCAAATTGCAATGTCAATAAAGTCATGGCTCTGGAGTACTTCTTTAGCAAGAAAAGAAAAATGCGCCCCTTTTGCAATAGTTACTATAGAATCACCAAAAATTTCTTTTGCACACTTTAGCGACATAAGGTCATTTTCAAGGGTCGGAGTTGTAATGTTTGCAACAATATACTTTGGTTTTATATCTTTCAGGTTACTTTTTAAATCTTCGATTGTTGAAGCAGGATAGGAATAGTCTTTAATTATGGGCTCATAGCCCTTTTGCCTTGCAATTGATGCAAAATACATTAAATCTAAAGGAGCCAAAGGCGGTATTACAATTAAATCATCAGTAGGCTGCTGACATCTGTCCTCTCTGTTCATAACAGGAGAGGGAGGATATATTAAATAAACTTTTTTATTCTCACTCATTTTGATTTTACTTTTAGTGCTATTCTTATTATTTTATTTAACAAATTCTCATCCAAAAACCTTGAAGCAAAGGCGCAAATATGAGCATCTAAACCCACATTTACAACGCATTTGGGATTTTTAGCCTTAAGACATTTATACACAGCTTGTCCTACTTTTTTTGGTTCAAGAGCATTTAGAGCATTACTCTTGGCATTTTCAAGCATATAATTGCCGATATCTTCATACTTTCCTATAAAGTTTTTAAAATTATCCCTATTTTGCTCAATACTATCAGTCCAAAACTTTGTCCTTATAGCACCGGGTCTGATTGATACATATCTTAGTCCCGTTTCATTTGAAAAAGCTCTTAAAAGAATATCTGCAGCCCTTTTTGAAAGACAATAAGGGGATAAAAAGGGATACACACCGTATGACGCCATAGAGCTGATATTTATGATTTTGCCGTCTTTTGTAAGTTGATTTGAAAAATGTTTTATAACCCTAAGCAGTCCAAAAAGATTAACATCCAGCTGTCTTTTTAGCTCATCTTCCGATAAAAACTCAACAGGAGAGGCAACAACAATACCTGCGTTGTTCAATATGGCGCAAAATTGAATATCTTTTAATTTCTCTTTTAAAGCCATAAACGAGTCATTAGAGGAAATATCCAAATGGTATTTAAAAAGATTGCTATGCTCAAAATCGATATTGCTTCTTGAGGTCACATAAACTCTGTAGCCGCCATCAAGCATTAGTTTAACCGCCTCAAGTCCAATTTGTGAGCTACCTGCTATGACAAGAACATTTTTTAATTTATCCATAGAAAATTTATACCACAAATTATAAAGAAAAGTCATTCTACTTAACAATTTTGACCGTATATAAAAATTATGATAAAAAGAATATATGTACGAAAATCTGGACATAATAACAATAGGCGAGGGGCTTGTAGAACTATCCAGTTCAACATCGCTAAAGTTTGCACAAATTTTTGATAAATACTACGGCGGGGATTCCCTTTGCAGTGCAATAGCAGCACTCAGATGCGGTAGCAGCGCAGGATACATTACAAAACTTGCTACAGATAATTTTTGTGAATATCTGCTTGACGCTTGGGGTGCAGAAGGTCTTGATACATCGCACATTAAACTCAGTCAAGGGCAAAACGGGCTTTATTTTGTAGGGAAAAAAGAAAATAAAAGCGAATTTGTATTCTACAGAAGAAAAACGGCTGCCATGGGCTTATCTATTGATGACATTGACTTTGGCTACATTAAAAACGCAAAATGCGTTTATGCCACGGGTTTTGTACAATCACTGTCCCTAAGTGTAAGGGAAGTTGTAAGAGAAATTTTTAAATTTGCAAAAGAAAATGAAATACTTGTCGCATACGACCCTAATTTCTCGCAAAAAGTCTCTACAGTCGAAGAAGCAAAAGAGTTTTTTGAAGAAGTAGCCCCATATATTGACATTATCTTTTTAAATACAAAATCTGACGCACCTGCTTTATTTGACACCTCAAGTATCGATAAAATTCAAAAGGCAATTAGTGATAAAGCTATAAAAATAAGTATTATAAGAGAACACAAAAACGGACTACATCTGCTCAATAACAGCAGTTACAATTTTGTAAAATATGAATCCTGCAAAGTTATTGACGCGACAGGCTGGGAGGCAGCATTTAACGGAGCATTTTTAAATTATTTCCTTAAGGGACACGATACAATAAAATGCGCTAAACTTGCAAATGCACTGTCAATTTTACAGATTAAAAATGTCGGTGCAATAAAATCAATACCCGATAGAATAGAAACAGAGAAATTATATAACGAGATTTATGGCTAAAAAAGTACTTATATCAGGATACATAGGATTTTCAAACTTTGGCGACGATGCAATTTTTGCTATACTAACACGTCATCTAAAAGCAAAAGGCTTTGAAATAACGGCACTTTCGTCTAATCCTAACAAAACAAAAAAACAATTTAAGGTAAACACTCTAAAGTATATGAACCTCTTTGACATAATCAAAGGGATTGCAAGTTGCAATTATTTAATAAGCGGCGGCGGCAGCTTGCTGCAGAATGCTACGAGCAATTTTAGCCTTTTATACTACATTACAATCATTTTGCTTGCAAAATTAATGTTTAAAAAAGTAATAATTTTTGCTCAAGGCATAGGCCCTATAAACGGCTCTTTCTGGCAAAAACTAACTGCTTTTACACTATCGCTTTGCAACCTTGTCACTGTTAGAGATACTCAAAGCTACAAACTTCTTGGCAAATGGAAAATAAAATGCAGGCTGATAAGCGACCCCGCTTGGGATATACCTGTACTTCCAAGAGAGAGCAGAGGTTATGTTGGCGTACAATTGCGCTATTATGCAGATATGCACCCTGATTTTATTAAACTGCTTGTAAAGTACATCGGACTGTATTTTTCAGACAGAAAGATAATTTTATATTCTTTCCAAAATTCACAAGACTTAAAGGTTTGCTATTTGTTTGAAAAAGCACTAAAGTCACAATGGCCGCAGATGAAGCATGAAATACGCAGCCAAAATACAATAAAATCAATAGTTGAAGGATTTTCTAACTTGGAATATCTTTTTGCTATGCGCTTTCATGCTTGCCTACTTGGACTTAAATACGGCATAAAAGTTTTCGCTCTCCCGTATGACCCGAAAGTTGCAAACCTAGCTCAAGAGTTTGAGCTGCAAAGTATCGATGTTTCAAAAAAACCTGATGACTATAACGGCAAATTCAGAAAATTTATCGAATATAAAGAGCATAATGAAATAACTCAAAAAAGAAAGACAGTCTTTGACTGGAGCATCATAGATAAATATATCTTAGAGTAATTTTTATCGTATAATAGCACGTATGACAACAACAAAGTGAGGAAAAATGTTAATCCCTAGTATAGATTTGATGGATTCAAAAGCAGTTCAGCTAAAGCAAGGCAAGGAAAAAGTTCTTGAAAGAGAAGATGTATTAGAACTTGCAAAATATTATGCAAGATTTGGCGAGATTGCTGTCATAGACCTTGACGCAGCACTTAATACCGGCAAAAATAACGAGGAACTTATTGCAAAAATTTGCAAAATTGCCCCCTGCAGAGTAGGCGGCGGCATAAGAGATAAGGAAAAAGCAAAAAAAATGCTTGCCATGGGTGCTAAAAAAATAATAATTGGCACTGCAGCAAATGAAGAATTTTTATCAAAACTACCAAAAGATAAAGTTATAGTTGCAATTGACTCAAAAAATGGGAACATCACTCTTGAAGGCTGGCAAAAAGAAACTCAAATAAAAACAGAACAATACGTTAAAAGATTTGAGAACTATTGCAGCGGATTTTTATACACAATTGTCGAAAAAGAAGGAATGCTTGGCGGCACAAATATTGAAGCGTTCAAACAAATCAGAAAAATTACCGACAAACCAATTGTTGCAGCAGGCGGTATAACAAGTATTGATGAAATCAAAGAACTTGAGAAAATGAACATATCTTCTCAGCTCGGTATGTCAATATACACGGGAAAAATTGACTTAAAAGACGCATTTGAAGCTATTATTGATTTTGAAAAATGCAACAATCTTGTGCCTACAATAGTTCAAGATGTAAAGACAAAACAAGTACTTATGCTGGCTTATTCAAATCGTGAATCGTTGAGAAAATCTCTGGATGAGGGCTTAGCAACATACTTTAGCCGCTCAAGAAACGAGCTTTGGACAAAAGGTAAAACAAGCGGTAACACTCAAGAGCTTGTAGCGGCAAGATTTGACTGCGACGCTGACACTATACTTTTTAAAGTCAACCAAAAAGGTAACGCCTGTCACTTGAACAGATTTAGCTGCTTTGAGGATAAAGACTTTACCATAAACGAGCTTTATGACTTAATTTTAGACAGAAAAGAAAAACTGCCTGAAAACTCATACACTACAAAACTCTTTAAGAACGAATTTTACCTGAAAAGAAAAATCATGGAAGAAGCTTTTGAAAGCGTGAACTTTGAACTCGGCGACGGCTTAAGCTGGGAATCAGCAGATTTAATGTATCATATGCTTGTATTTATGGCTATGCACAATACTACCTATGAAGACTTAATAAATAACCTATCATCAAGGACAAAATAATGAAAATCATCCACTCAAAAGAAATTTTAAACGACAAAAATCACGAGTTTTTTAAAACCACAACTCTTGATAATCTTGAGAGTGCAAAAGAAATCATAGAAGATATTAGGCAAAATGGCGACAATAGTGTCATCAAGTACTCAAAAAAATTTGGTGACGGGGATTTTCCTTCACCTGAAGACTTTATTGTAAGTGAAGATGAAGTTACTAAGGCTTTTAGCGAAGTACCTGAAAATGTTATTAAATCACTTCAAAAATGTATTGATAATGTGCGTGATTTTGCTCAAAAACAACTTGAATGTATAAAAAATCTTGATATAGAAAAAAACGCTTCGCAACTCGGACACAGAATTATTCCTTTAAATAGAGTTTTATGCTATGTGCCTGGGGGAAATTATCCGCTGCCTTCATCTGCAATAATGACCTGCATACCGGCTAAAGTTGCAGGTGTAAAAGAGGTTATCCTCACATCTCCAAAAATAAAACCCCAGACAATAGTTGCGGCAAAGCTAAGCGGGGCAGATAAAATCTACAGACTCGGCGGAGTGCAGGCAATAAGTGCTTTTGCATACGGAACAGAAACAATCGAGCCCGTTGATAAAATTGTGGGCCCCGGCAATAAATATGTTACATATGCCAAAAAATACGTCTACGGTCAGTGTTCTATTGATTTTCTTGCAGGGCCGTCAGAGGTACTCATAGTAGCCGATGACAATCAATACCCATCGCTTGTAAGCGCTGATATTCTTGCACAGTGCGAACATGACAAGGATGCAAGAGGGTATTTAGTATGCTTTAGTGAAGATTTTGCAAATAAGGTAATAAAATCAGCCAAAGAACAGCTAAACAAGCTTGAAACAAAAGACATCGCAAGTGTTTCATTTGAAAAATCTACGGCAATAGTTGTTAAAAACATTGATGAAGCAATAAAAATTTCAAACCAAAGAGCCCCTGAGCATTTGGAATTAATGTTTGATGGAGCAGATAAAATTTCAAATAAATTCACAAATTACGGCTCAATGTTTATTGGTGCTAACTGTGCCGAGGTATTTGGTGACTACTGCTCAGGTACAAACCACGTTCTGCCTACAAACTCAGCAGCAAGATATACAGGCGGCTTAAGCGTTTTTGATTTTATAAAAATTCAAACTTATCAAATGTTATCAAAAGAATATTCTAAAGAATTATCTTATCTGGCGTCTGAAATTGCACAACAAGAAGGGCTTATGGCGCACAAGTTGGCAAGCAACTTAAGGAGAAATTAAATGAGATTTCAGTATAATGAAAAAGAAAAACTGCAAATAAGAATCTTTTCTCGACTTGCTGCACTTTTGTTTAAACTTAAAGAATTTACCTACTGGTGCAAAAATGTAAACTACCCAAAAGAGCCCTGTATCTTTGCTCTTTGGCATGCACATCAGTGCGGACTATACTCTCTTGAAGGCAAAAGCAAAACAAATGTCATGATTAGCCGCTCAAAAGACGGGGAAATAATAGCACGCGCAGCAGAAATTATGGGGCTTAAGACTGTGCGCGGCTCAATTACAAGAGGCGGCGCAAGTGCCACACTTGAGCTTGTAAACAGAATTAAAAAAGGCGACAACGGAGCGATAACCGTTGATGGTCCAAAAGGCCCGAATCGTGTGGTTAAAAAAGGTATCATTGAAATAGCCAGAATGACTGGCGTTCCAATTGTACCAATTACTTGGTACTCGCCATCAAAAGGCTATATAAAGCTCAAAACCTGGGATGAGTTTAGGTTTCCGCTTTTTTGCAGAAAAATGTTAATGTACTACGGCGAGCCGATTTATGTAGACTCAAACGCTGATGATATTGAAATAGAAAACAAAAGAAAATACCTTGAAGATACTATGAACAAGCAATATGAAATGGTTAAAAGGGATTTTAAAAAACTTATGAAAGACTAGCACTTTGTAGTTTTTTTACAAAATCAGGAATTTTGTACGCTTCTGTTGTACCGACAATTATTTTCCACTCAGGCAGCGCCTCTTGCAGCTCATCCTTTAGGTCAGATAAAAGACCGGGGATTATTATTTGCTTATTTTTTACCTTATTTAAAACATCACTTGCGCTTACTACTTTTGAAGCAATTTCAGCAGTGATTTTTTGCGCTGACCAGGCGGTTAATACGCTCATACCCTCGCTTGGTGTAATAACAAGGTATGAACCGCATTTAAGAGATGAAAGCTCATTTGCAACCGCAAAATAGCTTAGTGCAAAATTAGTCGTAAGGAAAATTAAAGCGTTTTCATCAGGATTATTAAACTCATAAACCTTAGATTCAACTTGCAGAGGCTTTTGAGGGTCAGTGTATATGTTTAGCCTTAAAGTAATTAAAGATGACATCAAAGCCTCATTTAACTCATCAAATATCAACAAATTAGCGTACTTGCACACAACAGTTGAAGAAATAGCGCAAATATTCAAATAATCTGACCCGCAAAGCCTCATAAATACAGGTTTTGAATACTTTTCGTTTCTGTTAACAATAGCCTCATGACGTATTTTTACAAGCTCATTTACAGTATCAGCGTAATTAGTATATTTAACTTCATATAAACCAGATAAAAATTCGTCTGTTATTATTTCTATATTTTTTTCTTTTAGTTTTTCTATATCACAATCTAATGGATTTTTAAAATATACCGCATCAATTCTATATTTTTCACCAATACACTCAATCTCATAATTAAGAATTTTATTTAATTTTTTGTTGTAATCAACATCCTTTGAATCAAGCGTTATTGCATAGACGCACGGGTTAATGAAAGTTTTTTCATGGCGATACATTACAGTTTCACCGCCGATTTTTAAATGACCCAAGGTAAGTGTTTGCTGCTGGATTTTACTGTTATGCTCTAGCATTTGGCGCAAATTTTCAGGAATAAAAGGGCAAAGTGAGGGTTCAGCTTGAGATTTGGACAATTTCATCGCAAACATCATGCAAGTAAGACAACCGCATTTTTTACAGTTTGCATTTGCCTCTTTTTTTCCTGCGGGTAGATGTTTAAATATATCCATAGCTCCTAGTGACATAAGACCTCACTATGCTGCTTTTTCAACACTTCAATACACTCAGGGTGCCACATTACAACAATATTTGCTCCGGCTGCAATTAACGATGACGCAGTTGAGATTTCCCACATTTTAGCCCTTTGAGATAATTCACCCCATGACGAAGAAAAGTCAGAGCTTTTGGATTCTTTTGCTTTATAAGACTCTTCTCCCGCGCAGACAATTATTGGCATATCAAGCATTTTATCACCATCTTTGCGTGCAAGACACAGACGCTCTATAATACTGTAACCGTAGTCAATACCATAGCCAATACAGCCCATCTCGGGGTCTATTAAAATATTTTTTTCGCTGACACCTGCATCAATTGACAAAATATTAAGTTCTTTTGTTAAATTTATATCAATTGGTGTCCTCAGAACAAAATAATGGTTAAACTTTGTTGCTTTTGTAATTTTAATCAGCTCTTCGTAATTTGCAGCCTGAATAGGAGAAATTATAAGTTCTCTATCACAAACAGGCAAAATCATCTTTGCAAGCTCAATATCCCACTTGCCATGGCCGCTAAATCTTACCATCAGAGGGAAATCGCAAATTTTCAAAACCGCTTTAAAAAAATCAGTACATTTTAGTAAAATAGCCTCTTTTTCGTTTTCTTGCGGCTCTTGAATGTTAAAATAAATGCAAATAGCTTTTGCGCCTGACGATTTTGCTTTTTGTTGTGCAGCTTTAAAAAAATCAACAGGGTTAGAAATAGCATCACCCCAGTATTTTTTTAACACGGGAGAATAATTCTCACTAACCTCATACGGAAATTCCAACACAAAAGCAGGGAGGTTACTTACACCTTTTGATAAATCTATATTTAGAAAATCAAAACCCTTTGACACTGTTACTGCTGACCTCTTTGCTCAAGAATTTTATTCATAATTTCGCTAAATTCAGCCTCATCAAGAGTTTCTCTTTCTAATAGCTCTTTTGCGATTTTTCTTAACATATCCTCATTTTCACTGAGCATTTGTTTTGCAATATTATATCTTTCATCAACAATTCTTTTTACTTCTTTGTCGATGTCAGCTGCGATTTCCTCGCTAAAATCTCTCTGATGTCCAAAGTCACGACCCATAAAGACATGCTCTTGTCTTGTACCGTATGCAAGATTTCCCATTTTCTCAGACATACCATACACTGTAACCATTTTTCGAGCCAAAGCTGAAACTTTTTCAAGGTCATTTTGAGCGCCTGTTGTGATTGATTCAGGGCCATAAATCAGCTCTTCTGCTACTCTTCCGCCTAAAATCATTGTAATTCTGTCTAAAAGTTGAGATTTTTTAAGCGTTAAATGGTCTTTCTCGGGCAGCACTGTTGTAATACCAAGCGCCATACCGCGAGGAATGATTGACACCTTATGCAGCGGGTCGCAATCTTTAAGAAGCCTTGCTAAAAGCGCATGCCCTACTTCATGGTATGCTGTATTTTCTTTTTCTTCATCAGAAATTATTCTTGATTTTTTCTCAGGGCCTGCCATTACCTTATCTATGGCTTCTTCAATATGCTCCATAGAGATTTCTTTCTCGTCATGGCGCGCACTCAGAAGCGCAGCCTCATTTAATAAATTCTGTAAATCAGCACCCGTGAACCCCGGGGTTCTTTTGGCAAGAACTTTTAAATCAACATCTTTTGCAAGAGGTTTATTTTTGGCATGAACTCCTAAAATCTGCTCTCTGCCTAAAATATCAGGACGGTTTATGATAATTTGTCTGTCAAACCTGCCGGGTCTTAAAAGCGCATTATCCAAAATATCAGGACGGTTTGTAGCCGCAAGAACAATTATATTTACATTTTCATCAAAACCATCCATCTCAACAAGCAGCTGGTTTAGTGTCTGCTCACGCTCGTCATGACCGCCGCCCATACCGGCACCTCTTTGTCGACCTACGGCATCAATTTCATCGATAAATATTATACAGGGCTGGTGTTTTTTGGCCTGTTCAAATAAATCTCTAACACGAGATGCACCAACACCGACAAACATCTCTACAAAATCAGAACCTGAAATAGAGAAAAACGGAACTCCAGCTTCCCCTGCTACAGCTTTTGCCATAAGGGTTTTACCGGTACCCGGGACACCTACCAAAAGAACACCTTTTGGAATTTTTGCACCCAGTTTTGTATATTTTTCGCCATTTTTTAGAAAATCAACAATCTCTTCAAGCTCTTGCTTTTCTTCATCAATTCCCGCAACATCAGCGAAAGTTACTTTTACCTTGTTTTCTTGCATAAGTTTTGCACGTGATTTGCCAAAGTTCATGGCAGCAGAACCGCCTTGCTGAATGCCTCTCAGCAATAGTATTATCAAACCTATAAAGAATATCGGTACTAAAAGTGAACCAATAGTGCCTAAAATTGAGCCCTCTTGAGGCTTTTTGACATTAATTTCTACGTTATTTTTTTCTAATTCCTCAAGCAAATTCGGAGCATTTTCAGGAATTTGCACCTTATATTGAAAAGTCGCAGGCTGATTTACATTAGAAAAACCTACTAAATCAGGCTTTGGGGATTGAACTTCTTTAGAATCCTTTTTGGTTTTATCAACAGGGACAGCACTTAAGGAGTTTTTGGAAAGTAAAACACTTTCAATCTCGCCAGATTGTACCTTTTGCATAAACTGAGAATAAGAGATTTCACTACTTGTGGTAGTAGGGCCCGCAAAAGCAACAACAGCGAGCAAAAGCGCTATAATACCAACGATTATGTAAACTCCCATGGATTGATTTTTGTTCATTTTTACCCCTGTAACAAAATATTTCTGTTGCCATTATATCAAAAGAATAATAAAATGTTAATCAGGAATACATTTATGTCAAAAGCTTATCTATCACTAGGTTCAAATTTAGGCGACCGCTTGTCTAACATTCAGCAGGCGGTTAGACTTTTAACAAGTGATAATAATATAAAGCTTCTGCGTGCCTCATCGTTTTACGAAACTCAACCTTGGGGGCATAGCGAGCAAAATTGGTTTATTAACGCTGCAATTGCTATAGAAACAGACCTTTCACCGATTGAACTTCTTAGAGTTTGCCAAGATATCGAGTCAAAACTCGGCAGAATAAGAGAAGGAAAGCCAAAGTGGAGCGAAAGGGTTATAGATATAGATATTTTATTTTACGATAACTTAATATTTAAAAATGAAATTTTGGAAATCCCTCACAAATACGTTCACCTTAGGGCTTTTGCACTTGTACCGATGATTGAGGTTAATGCAAACCTTGTACATCCTGTGCTAAACAAAAACATAATAGAGCTACATGAGGCGCTTGATGACCCCGAGGATGTATTTTTATACGGCACAGTTATGCCCGAGATGAACAAATGAAAAAAATTGCAATAATTGGCGCAGGCCCATCAGGCGTGTATTGTGCACTTTGTCTTTTAAGTTTTGGCATAAAAAATATAGAAATATTTGAAAAAAATTCCCCCTTATCTACCCTTCTACCCACAGGCGGCGGCAGATGTAACTTAACGCACAGGGGTAATGATATTAAAGAATTTGCAAAAAATTACCCCAGAGGAGAGAAGTTTCTATACTCAATTTTTTCTAAACACTTTGTGGATGACACACTTGAATTTTTCTCAAAAATTGGAATTAAAACCTACGCTCAAGAGGATGAAAGATACTTCCCAAAGTCAAATTCTTCATCTGATATGAGAAAAAAAATGCTCAGTGCACTTTGCGATATTAAAATAAAAAAACAAAATATAACCTCAAAAGACGAGCTAAAAGAGTATGATTTTATAGTAATTTCAACAGGCTCAAAAAGCGGATACAGGCTTGCCGAAGCCTTTGGACATTCTATAGTTGAGCCAAAGCCAGCGTTGTGCGGACTAAAATTATCAAACAACTCTCCAAAATACCCTCAGGGAGTTGTTTTAAAAACAAAAGACGGCGATGTGCTTTTTACAAAAGACGGTATTAGCGGCCCTTTGATATATAAAATTTCTTCTCTTAAAGCAAGGGAGCCGTTCCCTTATAAAATCACGCTACCGCTTATAGGCGAGGATAAACTCACGCACAAAGTCAAAAACAATCCCAAAAAAAGCTTTGGAAATGTAGTTAGTGAATTTATTCCAAAATCACTAGCTCATGTTATTTTAAAAAATTATGACAAACAATGCGCAAACGTTAGCAAAAAAGAAATTGAAGAACTAAAGACAATAACTTTTGAAGTAATTTCAACCGATAATAAAGGAGAAATAGTAACCTCTGGCGGGGTAAACCTAAAAGAAATTGACAAATACTGCAGGTCAAAACTTGAGCCAAGAGTGTTTTTTTGCGGAGAAGTTATGGATATTGACGGTTTTTGTGGAGGGTATAATCTGCAGAACTGCTGGAGCAGCGCCTATTGTGTCGCAAAAAAGATAAGTGAAATTATCTGACACATAGAAAAAATTTGTAAACAAGATTAGCTAAAGCCTCGTCATCTTTAATAGCCAAGGATATTTCATCGATTATGCTCTGGGTGCTTTTATTTTCCCTAAACATATACAATACATGAGGCTCAACATTTAGCGCATTTGCAATTTTTTGCAATGTTTCAACCGCAGGATAAGATTTACCCCTTTCAATATTACTTAAAGTAGCTTGCTCAATTCCTACAAGTTCAGACAAATACTCCTGTGTATAGTTTTTTGACTCTCGCAAACTTTTTATACGCTTACCTAAAAATATTTTTATATCAGACATAGCAACCTCATATATATTCTTGCAACAAATTTGAAAAATATTTATATTGCCATGACTATATTTTTTATTGATTTATATTGTAATAGCATATATAATATAATCAACACTTTAAATTTTTTTAAAAAATATAATTAAAAAATATAGAATTAAGGAATACGAAAATGAGAAGGAATTTTACCTGTGCGAATTCTCGCGCCTTTACTCTTGCAGAACTTTTAACAGCCGTACTTGTAATATCAGTTATTATGGTAGCTTTAGCTCCCGTTATAACAAAAAGAATGAAAGACTCTGTTGCTGTACAGACAGATAATAAAAAGGGACTTGAAATATATACTAACCCAGGGACCTATACTTTTGATGTTCCTATTGGGATTAATACTCTTTTCTTGCAAGGCTCAGGAGGTGGCGGGGGCGGAGCAGGAGCTACCAAAATAAATCCGTCCAAGGTTAACATAACAACATCTCAAACATGGAAAGTTCCAAAAGGGGTTAATAAAGTTACCATTAAAATAACAGGCTCAGGAGGTGGAGGCGGAGGCGGATACGGTAGAAAAGCAACTGAAAGTTGTAAAAATAAGACCACCCTTTTTGCTTATTTATCCGATAGCAACAAAGATATGTGCATATCTAAACCGCAGGTTCCAACAAATGCTGCAAATTGGGGCACAGTAACAACTGTTTCAGGTTCTTCGTTATGTACTGCTTCGGAATGTTGTTGGAAAGAAATAAATAGTGCAACTTGTAGCGCATCTCCATCAGGAGGAGTTTCAGGATGTAAAAGAACAGTATGCACTTACTATGCAGCAAAAACTTGGTGCACAGGGGAGCCAAATAGAACAACCTTTGCTGATACTATTGGACTAACAAGAAAAGGAAGGCTCATAACAAAAAGTGAAATGCAGAGAATACTGGATAGAAACAGGCTGGGCGCTGGCGGCATGGATGTTTGCAAATTACCTTCAACAAAAAGCAGCACTTATAATATTAGTAAATGTGCAGTTTGTGATATGACAGGACAAGGTGGAGCAAATGGGTCAGTAAACTCATATGGTTACCCAAGTTTAACATGGTTAAACGAAAGATATGCACTATCCTTATGGTCAAATGTAAAAATTGATAATCCGGCACCTGAAGCATATGCATACGGAGTTTTTTGCGCTTATGACCTTAATAACTGGTATCAATATTCAGGGGCTGGAGGAGCGTCAGGTGCGATTATTGAACGCACAATAAATGTCCTGCCTAATGATGATTTTATAATAACAATAGGAAGCGGAGGAGCGGGTGGCTTAGCAGCAAACTCGGGTTCTAAGGGCGGAACAACAAAAGTAGTACACAAAAGGGGCGGCATAGAACTTGGCACATATTATGTGCAAGGTGGTCTAGGAGGAAAAGCTGCTACTTCAACATCAAACGGCAGCGCATATACTGATGGTACAAATTCAACACAAACAACACCACCTGGAACCTGTTATGCAAAGTACAGAACAACGACAAACGGTTCGTTTATCGGAGGAAATACAACTTGCAGTGTAATATCATATAGCGGCGAAGATGGTAGTGAAATTTCCGGCGGCAGTGGCGGAGCTACACCTGATGTTTCAATATCCGCAGAAGGAGGAAAAATTGATAACGGAGATGGTGGCAACGGGTTAGGATATAATGCTACAGTATCAGGTGGAGGCGGTGGAGGCGGAACCTGTGCAAGAGGCATTAGGACTCCTTCATCATGTTCTAAGGGCGGAAAAGGAGGAGGTGGTAAAGTAGAAATTAGTTTTCAGATTTATATCCCTGGCGCAGGCGGCGGTGCAGCATCACGCGTAGGCGGGAAAAATACGGAAAATTTAGACTACGAAATAAAATACACTGTCCAAGAAGGCTCAAGAATAGTATTCGAAGTCGGAGCAGGCGGAGTGGGGGGTTCAGAAGGCTTAGACGGAACTAACGGCAGTCCGACAACAGTAAATGGCAATAAAATTATATTTCTTGGTGGCGAAAGCGGGAAAACATTAACTCAAGCACAAAGAAGTAATATTGATAACTGTGTTTTAAACTCATCAACAACAACAGAAATAAATAATTGTACAAACAACTCTGTATACAAACCAGCAGGAGGAAGAAGCGGAATAATAGGGATTGACAATACAATCACAAACAATCAACAGGGAATAATTTACGATGCGTCGAAGATAAGTTTTAGTATTTTATCAAATAGTTACAAAGGGCAGAATGGCAAATCTCCATCACAGGTAAGTCAAGACATAGTACCTTGGAATTATAGTTTTGATGGCGGAGTAGGGGGCTCGCCTTTTGGCATAATGCAAAACTCTATAGCATTATCTGTTATATGTGGCGGAGGTATATTAGGAACTTACGGTAATAATACGAATGCAAGCACATATATATGTACGTCAGGTTCTCCAAAAGGCAATACCGCAAGAAGTCATGACCCTGTTAACAATGAATTTGGAGGAAGCGGAGGAGGAGGCGGAGGAGTAGTAGGTGACTCCTTTGAACAAGGCTCAGGTGGTAACGGGTCCAGTGGTTATTTGAGGATAAGGTGGGATGCAAGTGAGCAGGAGTAAAAAGCGTGAGCCGGAGTGAGCCTAAGGGCTTGCGATGAGCTGTCAAAAAGGCTCCTCGCCTTTTTGCACACCCTTACATCCTTATGCCTCCTTGTAAATTTTAACGCAGCACAAGCTGCGTAGAAAATTTACTACATAGGTTTCGTATCTTAATTTTTTGGGCGCTTTCAGATAAATACTGCGCCCTTTTCTTGTAAGTTATAAATAGATAAAAAATGTTTAAAACATGCCTTTTTTAGCAAATAAAGCAGCAGCCAACATTGCGCCGATTGCAGAAATTAATACAACAATTATAAAGCCAAACTGGTGCAGCGCAAAAGGAACATGGACATTCATACCCCAAAAACTTGCAAACATGGTAGGAATTGCAAGAATAATTGTTATTGAGGTTAAAAATTTCATCACAATGTTAAGGTTATTAGAGATAATTGAAGCGAAAGCATCCATCATATTTTCCAAGATGTTCCTGTGCATTTCAACCATTTCAAGCGCCTGTTTATTTTCAATGATTACATCTTCCAACAAGTCTATATCATCTTCGCTAAATTTAAGCGGAGTATTATAAGCCGACTTTGTCATGCGCAAAATCTTCTGCAAAACAATATAGTTGTCTTTTAGCGCAGTTGTAAAGTAAACAAGTGACTTCTGCGCCTCAAAAAGTTGAAAAAGTGCTTTGTTTTTCATTGTACGGCGCAAATCATCTTCAATTTTGTCCGTTTGCTTGTTAATAAAATTCAAATACCTCAAATAATATTTTGTAGAACGGAACAAAATATTCAGCAAAAATCTTGTTTTATTCCTTGTATCAAAAAAGCTGGCGGTTTCTTTGTTAAAAGAACTTACAATACGATTTTCCTTAGAACAAACCGTAATAAAGCTTGTCGGGGTAAAAATTATACCCAAAGGCAAAGTATCAAAAGCGCCCTCATCCTCCATTACAGGAATATTTGTGATGATTAAAAGATGCCCGTCTTCATACTCCATACGCGAGCGCTCGTCAACGTCAAGAGAATTTCTTAAGAAACTTTCATCTAAATTCAGAACAAGAGAAACTTTTTGAATTTCTTCATAAGTAGGGTCAATAAGGTTAAACCAAGAGCCGCATTGAGCCTCAGAAATGCTGACTTCAACAAGTTCGTTATTATCCTGCGTTTTTAGTATCTCAATCATACGAACCCATCTTGATTATGCTCCTACCAACCTATTAAACTACACATAAGGGCGAAAGTAAACCCCATTAAAACTCTTTTAGCATTTGCTCTAAAAGGTTAACGTCAAGACCTACCACGTTAAAATAATCTCCCTCAATTTTTTCTATAAAGCTATCTTTTGGAGGGTTTTTTGATTGTTCAAAAGAAATAAAATCCTGAATACCGTAACTGCCTGCTTTATCAAGAGGGTTTTTTAAATTTATATAGCTTATAATCTCATCATCAAAAAGTTGCCTAAAATAGACTTTTGTCTTAGAAAATCTCGTCAATTGCTCTTTTGAAACACTGTCAACAAGGGTAATTGAGGTTACAACATCGTGAGATTTACCGCTAAGTCTTTTTAACATAAAAATAGCCTCGGAAATATCCTGAGGCTTATTTAATAAACACACACTATCGAGGATTACCATGGTATCAGCACCAATTACTATTGCAGGAAAATCAACAACATCTGCGACAGCCAGTGCCTTACCTGATGAATTCTTTTTTATATTTTCAAATGAAAATTTTTCAAATTTTTCTTCCCTATAATCAGATGTAATAACGTCAAAATTGTATCCGTTTCGCTCAAGCAACTCTTTTCTTCGAGGCGAGTTAGAGGCAAGTATTAGTCTTTTTGCAAAATCTTTCATTTTGCAATTATAACACACTTACCTTGCAGCTTGCGCTTGTTTTTGAACAGGTTTTAAGTTTCTTGATTTACGATATTGAATATTTAAAGAAATGGCTTTAATGCAAGTTGATTTAAGTTGTTGTTGAAGATTTAGAGCGTTCATATGAACCATTGCAAAATCATTCATAGCATCAAGCATTTTTGAAGGGTCAACCATTGATGTTTGAATAACAGGGTTATCAACTTTCAGACCTTGATATTTTTTCACTAAAAGTGCATCAATTTTGTCCTTAGCTCCGATAGCCATATCTTTCTCCCTTTAAATTTTAAATCCCGTTCCCTATGCTTTAATAAAGTATTTTTATTTGCAGAAATTGCCGTTTGTTTGTAAAAATGTTAAGATTTTGTAATATTTTTTTAAATATACTGCAAAAATGAGCGTTTACAGGTTTAGAAACATTGTTATGAAGATAAATGCAATAGCCACATATAGAACACATTCATATAACAATAAAGTATCTTTTGGAGGGGATAAACCTAGCGACACAAACTCAGAATATAAAGATGAAAACTTGTATGCCCTAAGGACGAATATTTTTGCACTAAATGCAATAAAAAAAGGGGCAAGAAAGTTTTATCCTGAAGCAAGCAGCGAAGATTTAAAAATACTGACAGATACTTCATTTGAAGCGCCGTCAAAAAGAGTTACCTGGTTTAATCCGAAAAATTGCAAGGTTTATAACCTAATTAAACTTGGTACAAACAAAGACGGCAGCATTAGAATAAAAATCCTTGACGAGAATGGAAAATTTATAAAAAATGCTGAAATAAAGCCAAAGACAGTTGTGATAATCGATAAATTCAGCGAAGCTGCCTATTATATAGCAGATGGAAATTTCAACATACCTCAAATTCCATATATACCTCACGGGCAAATGGTTGCCAGATATGCTTTTGTAAACAATCCTTTTGCAAACTACATCTTTGTTGATATGCAGAAAGAATCAAACAAAGAAGGCGGGAGTATAAACCTTGCATTTAAAAACCTTGTCAACAAATACCAAAATGCGGACGAGATAAATTTTTCTTGGGCAGATATTTATCCAAACGAATTTTTTAAATATTTTGTCGGCAAAAACTGTCATGACTACAGCAATATCGCAGCAGAAGCAATAAGAAACTTTGCCGATAACGATGAAACAAAAAATATATTTGCTGATATTGAGGACACATCAGAAATAATTGATACTATTAACAAACTGAGTAATGCGGGCATTAAGGTATTTATATCGGCAGGAAATGGTGGGGATGAAAGCTTCAACATTGTTCTGCTTGCAAAAAGCGTTGAAGGTGTAGGTTCACTGGATGAAAACGGGCGTTTGTCTGACTTTAGTTCATCAAGAAAGGGTGATCTTACAAGGCATTTTGAGCAAGGTGAATACACAATAAAAGCGGTAAAAGACGGCATTAACTACACCGGCGGAAACCATTGTGATTTTAATTGCAATCTGTCGGTAATTTTTCCTCTTGCAGGTAAAAAACTCAGCTCACAGCAAATTAGTAAAAAAGAGTTCAATAACCTTATAAAATACAAAAAAAGAGGAGAGAGAAAGTTCTACGAACTTTTTGGGCAATTAGCAGAAAAAGAAAAGGTAATGAGCGTAAAACAAGCTTATACGCTTTTTAATACAGAATATGAGGACAATTATAAACAAATATACTTGGCAATTGGAGATTGGACGCCATATAAACTAAATTCAAAAGAAGAGCTTACTCCTTGTCTTGAAAAAATTTCGGGCACTTCTTTTGCCTCTCCCATAAGGGCGGCAAGATATGCGCTCAATATGTCAATGGATGGGATAATTTAGACTAGGGAGTTTTATTTTCAAATATATTTTTTAACTCTTTTGAAATACCAAAGGCACCTGTTAAAAATGCAATTATACTCATTATGATTAAGATTTTTTCAACCCCAAAGTGCTGACCGATTAAACCCATCGGAGCTAAAAACAAAGCGCCCAAGCCCCAGCTGAACCCTTGCATAACACCAGAAATCACGCCTTTGTGTCTGCTCATTATTTTCTGAGCACTGACAAGAGTAACAGAAACCGACAAAAGGATAAAGAACCCTGTTAAAATAAACAATATTGCAGATAAAACAGGTAAAAATTTCATTAAATATAAAAACAGCAAAGTTAAAGGCAAAATTGAGAAAAATGAAAGCCTGATAACATTTGCTCCGCCTATTTTTTCTTCAATTTTTGAACTAATCATTGTGGCAAACCCGCTAATAGTAAAGAAAAGCGTTACAATAAGCCCGATTTGACTTAGTGTAAAGCCGTTTTTCTCCAAAATAAAAGGCATATAAGTACCAAAGCTTATACTAACGCCCGATTTAACCACAGAAATTAATATAAGCCCTAAAATCGCTTTTGAACATAGAATTTCTTTCATTATAGGCAGAAACTTCTCATGCGCAGAGCAAAGTGACCCTTGAGGGATTTTTGGCACAACAAAATATATAAATAAAGCAGTTAAAACCCCAGGGACAGTGAAGAAAAGCAAGGAATTTTCTCCAAAGTTTTGTACCATGCCTGAAGAGCACACAGGGCCTATGGCGTAACCGATTGTCCCTAAGCCTAAGAACACTCCCATATATTTTGTTAGTTTTGGATTATTATAGCTAAATGTATTTACAAGACAAGTAACCTGAGGATGATAAAAAGCATTGCCGCACATGCCAAAAATTAAAAATAAGGTTAAAAACTCGGGAGTATGCGACACAACAGTTAAAGGTATAAATACAGATGACATCACGAGTCCCCAAAACATAAATGTCCTGTGCTTCAGTTTATCCGATACATAGCCAAAAACAGGCTGCAGCATTGATGAGAACATATGCCCAAAGGCAATAATTGCACTAATAAATGAAAGCGATATACCAAGTTTAGCGGTAATTACGGGATACAAGGGCACAAGGACAGAGGCATACCAGTCAACCATAAAATGCCCCGTACACAAACCAAATAGCGCTTTTTTGTCTGCATTTTTCATAAATTTTATTCCTAATGTCTAAAGTGCCTGATGCCTGTTGCAGCCATAATCAAGCCCATTTTATCAGCAGTTTCAATAACTTCTTTATCTTTTATGGAACCAGCTGGCTGAATAATTGCCGCAATTCTGTTTTGTGCTGCAAGATGAATGTTATCAATCGCAGGGAAAAATCCATCACTTGCTAAAATTGCCCCTTTAGGTGAATCGCAGACGCGATTTATTGCAATTTCAACCGCTCCGACTCTTGAAGTTTGCCCGCCGCATATACCTAATGTCCTTAAATCTTTAGCAACAACTATACCGTTAGACTTAACATGTTTTGCAATTTTAAAGGCAAATACCATATCTTCAATTTGCTCTTGAGTAGGTTTTAGTTTACTTACTATCTTAAACTTATCAGGGTCAAGCTCAAGTGTGTCTTTTTCTTGCACCAAAACACCAAACGGAGTTAGCTTAACCTCTTGAGGTACAAAGTTTTGATATTGCTTTAGTTCGGTATTTATTTTTATAACTCTAAGGTTTTTCTTTGTTTTTAAAATCTCAAGAGCACCCTCGCTATAATGTGGAGCAATTACAATCTCTAAAAACATTGAAGTCAGGCATTTTGCAACTTCTTCATCAACTTCTTTTGTAAAAGCTACAATCCCGCCAAAAGCGCTTAGGGGGTCGCAGTCAAGTGCTTTATGCCAAGCATCCGATATACTTTTACCAAGTGCTACACCGCAGGGGTTTGTATGTTTTACTATTACGCAGGCTGAAACATCATAAAACTCGCTTGCAATATTCACTGCAGCTGTCGCATCAAGTATATTATTATATGACATCTCCTTGCCGTTTAGTATCTCATAATCAATCTGCGCATCATAAGAATACAGGGCAGCCTTTTGATGAGGATTCTCACCATATCTTAAATCATTTACTTTATTTAGATACATTGCCTTTAGCTTTGGCATATTTTCTTTGTGTGTTGCACCAAAATTATAAGAAAGCTCTTCAAATATTATATAGTCGTATTTTGAAGTATGCTCATATACTTTTAGCGCAAGGGCTTCTCTTGTTTTCTCATCTATGTTATCAAAGTCAAGCTCATAATCATCAACATCACAAACAACTGTCACATTTTTATAATTTTTAGCAGCAGCTCTAAGAAGCGCTACTCCACCTATGTCTATGTTTTTTAGCAGAGTGTCAATATCAGCGTTAACACCTTTGTATTTTTCAAAGGGGTAAAGGTTAACAACAACAAGAGAAAAAGGAGGATATTTTAGCTCTTTTTGCTCGTTTTCATCAGCTAAAATAGGCGCAAAAATATCAGGGTGTAGTGATTTTACCTTACCTCCCAAT
The DNA here is from genome assembly GCA_949285255.1 of uncultured bacterium. Taxonomy (GTDB): domain Bacteria; phylum Cyanobacteriota; class Vampirovibrionia; order Gastranaerophilales; family Gastranaerophilaceae; genus Galligastranaerophilus. The sequence continues at coordinate 26,750 of CASDXV010000016.1, forward strand.
AATTCGCTAAAACCAGTAATTGTAGAACTTTCAGTAGCAATCACACCATTGTCGTTAAGGAGTTTACAGGTGTTACCTGTTGAAACTATCTCCCAGCCTGACTGTATCAGCCTCTTTGCAAGTTCAACAATATTTGTCTTGTCATAAACACTAATATAAGCGCGTTTTTTCATATTTTCCCCATAAAATCTACAGGGAAAATTTTAGCACAAGGGAAAAATTATTTCATTAACTTATAAAGGCAATTCACTGTATTCTCCATTATGGTTCATCATGGCAAATTGACTTTCAATATTATTACTTAGTGGGAATTTCTTATCAATTGAAAATTTAACATGTTTATTATACGAAATTGGCTCTTGTGCAACTATACGTCCTGCAACACCTGAAGAATTGGGGAGTAAGCCGTCAAATGTATAAAACACTGCATTTTTTGCAGCATATGATTCTTTTGATAATGACTTTTGTACATCGCTGTAATATACCAAAATATAAAAAGGTGTTTTCGACTCTAAATCATCATTTGCAAGATAGGTAATACTGTCACATTTTTCCGGTTTGCTATAGTCACGTCCATACACATTTTTAAAATATTTTACTTCAGTTCTCGATTCGTTATAGTCTTTTGAGTAAATAAAAACATCAGCACAACGCTGCGCAAGTTTATCAGTTTTAAATTTTACATATTTTAGCCTGTCATCAGATAAATTGATAACTTCAGACAATTTTTGACCTTTTGTTACTTCGATACTTGTAACATTGCCCAAACTGTCAGCAAAAACAGTCATATTAGACGCCTTATCATTGATTTTTAAACTACCATCCTGGTAAAACTCGGTAGTCCTTACAAGCCTTGCTGACTCGTACTCTCTCATTGTATCGGGTCTATCACCCCTATTCTTAAGAATTTCTCTTTTAATATTGCCATCATTATCGGTGTATTTAGTAATGCCAGAACTCAGTGACGCACGAAGCTTGTCTTTTGAATATCCAACAAACTCTTTAGCTTTAGTACATACATCAAAAACGTGCTGCGCTTGGTTTAAAACTTCATTTTTTGACCTTTGTGATTCAAGAACACCATTTTGGATTTCACTATCTGTAGGTACATTTATTTCATGTTTAAAAGAAGCAGCAAAAGGAATGTCAAAATAAGACATAACGTCTGGTTTATTTTGAACTTCATAGCATCTTTCGGTTGAATTAGATATTTTAATATTTTTCACAAAAGGTCTTTGTGTGATAGCAGCAATTTTCATAACTTCCTCGCTTTTTTAGTACAAGTTTATAAAAACGCTGAAAATTTTTTTTGCTATTTTACTAACCGCCTCCACAAAAAGATGCAATTTCAAGCGTATCTCCATCTTTTAAAATGTGATTTTTATATTCTTCTTTATAAATTATTTTTAAATTCTTTTCTACAACAAAAAACTTTGGCAGCTCCATTGTTTCAAGGAGCTTATCAATTGTTGTATTATCAGCTATTTCTTTTTTTACGCCGTTAAGAGTTATTTGAACCATATCCGTACCAGTCACAGATTCCGTCTTTACAAAATTCTTTTTCCAAATCTGCCATAATACTCTTGTGAGTCATCTCAAAAGTAACAGGTGTAATTGATATCCTGTTTGCTCTAACGGCACTTATGTCCGTACCGTCTTCTTCATGTTTTGTTGTAAGTTCGCCCGCCATCCAGTAGTATACTTTACCTCTGGGGTCAATACGTTTTTCATAGTTATCAGTAAACATTTTTGTACCGAGTTTAGTTATTTCAACTCCTGCAATATCTTCTTCTTCAAGTGCCGGAGTATTGATATTTAAAATAGTTTTCTTTGGAAAATTAATCTTTTTTATTCTGGGTAAAAATTTAGCAACAAAATCTGCCGTAACGTCAAAATATGTAGGGTCAGATGTCATACTGGCAAGGGATACCGCAATACTCGGGTAATCAAGCATAGCGCCTTCCATAGCGCAACTTACGGTACCTGAGTATAAAATATC
>CASDXV010000016.1:28757-69819 GCA_949285255.1 uncultured bacterium
TATTACAATGTTTGGCAATTCACCCTGCTCCAGCACCGCGCAAATTCCAAGTTTAATACAATCTCCCGGTGTACCAGATGTCACCCAGACTCTTTTTGCGCCAAACTGCGATTCAAGTTCTTCAACCCTAAGTGGAGTATGTAGAGTTAGAGAATGTCCTGCTGCACTTCTTTCTCTGTCAGGCGCTACCACATATACATCGTGTTCTTGTGACAAACGGGTAATTAAAGCTTTTATACCTGTTGCAGCTATACCGTCATCATTAGAAATTAAAATTCTCATAAATCCACCTAAATAAACTGTCTTTTTATTAATTATAACATAATTCTTAATTAATTTGCCAAATCTTTAAACAGATAATAAAATCTTATTGTGAAAAGTGGTGGATGAATGCAAAAAGCATATTATGCCTTTAGTGAATATTTAAAAGAAAAATTCGGAGAGAAAATATATAAAATCACACTGGATGCAGGTTTTTCCTGCCCTAACCGTGACGGCACAATATCAAAGGGCGGCTGCATATTTTGCGATGAGTCGGGGAGTTTTTCTAAAGCTCATTCAAATAAACTTGATATCAAAAATCAGGTTCAAACAGGCATAAAAACACTATCCGAGCGCTTTGGAGCAAAAAAATTTCTTGCGTATTTTCAAGCGTTTTCTAACACGTATGCGCCTGTTGAAAGACTAAAAAACATATATGATGAGGCTTTTTGCGATGATAAAATAGTTGGTATTTCAATCGGCACAAGACCTGATTGCCTTGATGAAGAAAAACTGGATTTAATTGCAAGCTACAAAAACCCTTGGCTTGAACTTGGACTGCAGAGCACACACAACTCTACTCTTAAAAAAATCAACCGCGGACATGATTATGAATGTTTTTTAAAAACATATAATCTGGCTAAAGAAAGAAATATAAATGTCTGCGTGCATATGATTTTAGGCTTAATTGATGAAGATGATGAAATGATAAAACAAAGCGCAAAAAGGCTTGCAGAGCTAAAAGTCGACGGTGTAAAACTTCATATGCTTACAGTTTTAGAGGATGCACCGCTTGCTAAAATATATAAGGATGAAAAAATAAAACTCCTTGATATGGAAAAATATTGCAATTTGGTGTGTGATTTTTTAGAACTGTTGCCGCCAAACACAACAATTCACAGGCTTGCAGGCAGCGGATACTCAAAAACTCTTGTTGCACCAAAATGGGTAAATAACAAGTTTGAAACACTAAATCTAATAGATAAAATTTTTGAACAAAGAGGCACAAAACAAGGCTCAAATTTTTATCTGGAGTGCGCCGATTAAGATACGAAAATCAAAAAGAGCCTCGCGCACGGGCTCTTTTTCATTTTAAACCTTATCTTTTCCGCAGCATTTTTTGTATTTTAAACCGCTTCCGCATGGACAGGGGTCATTTCTGCCGACTTTTGGCATATCATTCTTTGGCTCTTCATCCACATAGTTTGAAGTTGAATTTTTAAGAGCACGGGTAAGCTCGGTTTCTGTTTCTGTATCAGCGCCCATAAAGGGAACATCTTCAAGCGGATTTTCATTTTCATCTATAATTTGTATACCAAAACGCGCTCTAAACAAGTGTCTTACAGTTTCTGACTGAATATCTGACATCATAGAGTTAAAAAGGTTAAATGCCTCTTTTTTATACTCAATAAGCGGGTCTTTTTGCCCGTAAGCTACAAGACCAATTGAGTCCTTTAGAGCGTCAATGTTGTTCAAATGGTCGATCCACTTAGAGTCAATTACCTGCAGCAGCACATCTCTTTCAAGAGTTCTCATAACATTATCATCTGAAAAAGGTTCTTGTTTTTTAACGTCCGCATTGCCATAGCGGGCCATAATGTCGTTAAAACCTGCAACAGATGTCTCTTCCATCTCTTTATATGCACTGTTTACAAGACCTTTTAGGTAATCAGACATATCCTGATATCTTTTTTCCATAAGTTCATCAACGCTAACATCAACAAGTTGCGGAAATACCGAGTGAATTTCATTTGTGAGCATTTTTATGTCGTCTTTAACATACTCGGCAGGAGGCATATCAGGAGAGATGTATTGTCTTAAAATCTTATCAACTTCAAGGTTAATCATATAGTTAATATCAGAGCTTAAATTCCTTGAAGCAAGAACTTTGCGCCTTTGAATGTAAAATTTTTCCCTCTGAATATTAATGACATCATCATATTCAAGTACGCTTTTTCTTATGTCAAAGTGATAAGTTTCGACTTTTTTCTGTGCAGATTCGATTTGACGGGTTATAAGAGGATTTTCTATAGCCATATCCTCTTCGATATTTAACATACTCATAAGGGCAGAGATTTTATCTCCGCCAAAAATTCTCATTAAATCGTCTTCCAAAGATAAGAAAAATCTTGTAGACCCCGGGTCACCCTGACGCGCTGCACGACCGCGAAGCTGGTTATCTATACGTCTTGACTCATGGCGCTCAGTACCTATAACATGCAAACCGCCAAGTGCTACAACTTTTGCGTGCTCTTCTTCTGTTATTTTTCTTGCACGCTCAAGAGCGGCCTCTTTTTGAGCTTCATAATCAGGAGCATCAGAGGTTATACCTTTTGAATCCAAGTCCTCTTTTGCAAGGTATTCGGGGTTACCGCCAAGTAAAATATCCGTACCGCGGCCTGCCATATTCGTTGCAATAGTAACGGCATTAACACGACCCGCTTGAGCGATAATATAAGCCTCTCTCTCGTGCGCCTTAGCGTTTAAGACATTATGCTTAATACCGCGTTTTTTAAGGATATTAGAGAGGTATTCGGATTTTTCAATACTAATAGTACCTACAAGAGTCGGTCTGCCCATTTTTGCCATTTTTTCAATTTCGTCGGCAACTTTTAGATACTTCATTTCGCGGGTTTTATAAATTACATCAGGGTAATTAATCCTGATGTCAGGCTTATTTGTAGGAATTTCAGTACAAGGAAGGTTATAAATCTTTCCAAACTCAGCTTCTTCGGTCATTGCCGTACCTGTCATGCCTGAAAGTTTCGGGTATAACCTAAATAAGTTTTGAAAAGTAATACTGGCAAGCGTTTGAGTCTCATCTTGAATTGCAACACCTTCTTTGGCTTCAATTGCCTGATGCAGACCCTCAGACCAGCGTCTGCCCTCCATTATACGACCCGTGAACTCGTCTACTATCATAACCTCGTTGTCTTTAACAACGTAGTCAGTATCTTTTATGAATAATTCTTTTGCTTTAAGCGCCTGAAGGAGATGATGAGCGTATTGAGTGTGAATATCAAATAAATCATCAACCCCTAAAAGCTCACATGCTTTATCAATACCATCTTCAGTTAGGATAATATTTTTATTTTTTTCATCAACTTCGTAGTGCTCAACTTTGTTTAAAAGGGGAGCAATTCTTGCCATAGTTTTATATGTTTCAGCTGATTTTTCCAGTCTGCCTGAGATAATAAGAGGGGTTCTGGCTTCATCAATTAAAATACTGTCCACTTCATCGATAATTGCATAGTTATAAGGTCTTTGAACAAGAGCCTCAAGGGATGAGGACATGTTATCGCGAAGATAATCAAAACCAAATTCGTTATTTGTACCGTAAGTAATATCGCAAGCATAAGCTTGTTTTTTGGATTCAAAGTCATTATGCCCTGAGCCTTGAGATAAAATAACCCCAACACTTAGCCCTAAGAATTTATAAATTTTGCCCATCCAGTCAGAGTCACGTTTTGCAAGGTAATCGTTAACCGTTATTACATGCACGCCTTTACCTGTTAGAGCATTAAGGTAAGCAGGAAGAGTTGCAACAAGGGTTTTACCCTCCCCGGTTCTCATCTGAGCGATATGACCGTTATGAAGAAAAATACCGCCTATTAACTGCACATCAAAGTGGCGCATGTTAAGCACCCTTTTACCAGCTTCCCTGACTGTTGCAAAAGCCTCTGGCAAAATGGCATCCAGTGCGGCTTTTTCAAGTTCTCTATCTTTTTTAAAGTCGGAAGAAGTTTCTCTTTTGGATAAAATTTCCCTGAATTCGTCAGTTTTAGCCCTCAACTGTTCGTCTGTGAGCTTGGAAAATTCCTCTTCAAGAGCGTTTATATGCTCAACAATCGGCATAATCTTGTTTATTTTTCTCTCGTTTGGGTCTTTAAATATTTTTAAAAGTATATCGACTAGGCTCATAAACTCTCCTGAATTTTCTCCCTTTAAACTAATACTATCACAAAAACATAAAAAAAATTTATTACTGCTTTGACTAATATTTTTCAGCAGATAGAATAAGACATAGTTATATTTTTTGAGAGGAGAAAATTTTGGAACACTTACACACACTGGCGAGCCAAAATGCTGTGATTGTATCTGCTTCAATCCTTATTGTTGCTTATATATTTATTGCTTGGGAAAAAATTTCCAAAGTTACAATTGCACTCTTGGGCGCATGCTTAACATTATTCTTAGGTCTTTTGCAAACCGAAAAAACAGCAGAAGGTCTGGCTGAATATTTTACAAATTTTATTGACTTCAACGTAATATTCCTGCTTGTTTCAATGATGATAATCGTTCACATTGCAGCTAAATCAGGCATGTTCACTTGGATGGCAAATGAAATCCTAAAACATACAAAGGGTAAACCGAAACTTGTGCTTTTTTCACTTGCTTTCTTTACCGCTTTTGCAAGTGCGTTTTTAGATAACGTAACAACCGTTATTCTTGTTATGCCTATTACTTTTGCAGCTTGCAAAAAACTGGACTTAAATCCCGTTCCTTTCTTAATCAGTGAAATTATATGCTCTAACATCGGAGGAACGGCAACACTTATCGGTGACCCGCCAAACATCATTATAGGCTCAGCTGCAGGCTTTAGCTTTATGGACTTTATAAAAGAACTGACTGATATTGTATTTTATATTTTCCTTGTTTGCGTGGGCTTACTTATCTTTATGTTCAGAAAACAACTTAAAAGCACACCTGAAAAAATGGCTTCAGTTGCTGAAATTGATAATTCAAACACAATAACAGACAAACTTCTTGCACTAAGAAGCGGTATAGTATTATTACTTGTAATACTTGGTTTTATGGCACATGATATTACCCACATTCCGACATTCTTAATTGCTATGATTGGCGCAAGCGTACTTTTAATATTTGAAAAACCGGCAAAAATCTTGGTTGAAGTTGAATGGAATACAATATTCTTCTTCATTGGTTTATTCATTATTATAGGCGGTCTTGAAGCGTCAGGCGGTATCAGGCTTATGGCAAACTGGCTGCTTGAAGTAACAAACGGTTCTCAAAGCGCAACTGCTATGATTATCCTTTGGGCTTCAGGTATTTTATCCGGTATTATTGATAACATTCCATATACAGCAACTATGGCACCTATGCTTGCTACCATTTCTCAAACCATGGGAACAGAATACACGCATCCTCTATGGTGGTGCTTGTCACTTGGCGCATGCTTGGGTGGAAACCTAACAATAATAGGTGCTGCAGCAAATGTTATCGTTAGTGAAAACTCAGCAAAACACGGACACCCGATATCATTTATGTACTACCTAAAATACGGTGCAATTACAACATTTGTAGCCCTATTTATGAGTACGGTTTATATTTACTTAAGATTCTTAAGATAAAATGATAATATCTGACGACGACAAAAATAAAAGAAATAACAAATCACAAGGCGCATCGACTGATGCGCCTATGTGCAAATCTCAAGATTTAGATGCTAAAGAATCTGATTTTGATAAAACCTATGAAAAAAATATTCGTCCAAAAACATTTGATGAATACATCGGTCAAAGTGCACTGAAAGAAACTCTTAAAATAACAATTGAAGCAAGCAAAAAAAGAAATATACCGCTTGACCACCTGCTTTTCTACGGGCCTCCGGGGCTTGGCAAGACCACACTTGCAGGAGTTATCGCAAATGAAATAGGGGTAAATATTAAAATAACATCAGCGCCTGCGCTTGAGCGCCCAAGAGATATTATAGGCATTTTGATGTCACTAAAGGGCGGCGAGATTTTATTTATTGATGAAATTCACAGACTGAATAAAATCGCAGAAGAAATTTTATACCCTGCAATGGAGGACTTTTTTATTGACCTTACAACAGGCAAAAGTCAAAGTGTAAAAACAATGCGAGTACCCGTGCCAAAATTCACCCTTATTGGTGCAACAACAAAAGCAGGTGCGCTATCGGGCCCATTGAGAGACAGATTTGGAATTATACACAGATTAGAATTTTATACCATTGAAGAACTTGCGCAAGTTATAAAAAGAAGTGCAAAAATTCTCAACATAGATATTGATAACGAGGGAGCAATAGAAATTGCCTCACGCTCAAGAGCAACCCCGAGGATTGCAAACAGATTGATTAAGAGAAGTGCAGATTATGCTCTTGTTAAGTATGATGGCAAAATTACAAAACAAATTGCCAAAGAAGCACTCGATTCGCTATGTATCGATAATTTAGGGCTAGATAATACAGACAGAGCCCTGCTTGAGCTGATTATAAACAGCTATGATGGCGGCCCTGTGGGGGTTGAGACGCTATCTGTAGCACTTGGTGAAGATGTCAGAACAATTGAAGATGTTTATGAACCATATTTACTCCAAAAAGGCTTACTTGCACGCACAAACAGGGGGCGTTGTGCCACAAAAGCAGCCTACAGTCATCTTGGAATAAAATACATTGGTCAAAACGGTCAAATGGGACTTTTTGACTAACTAAGCAGGGCTTTGCATTTCTTTTAAGAATATTGAAGCTCTTGCAAGTATACTTTCTCTAAGTGCAATAGGGTCACTTATTTGAATATCGAGTCTATCCATAATTTTAGGGTCTAAAATCGGAGTCGGGATTTTTGGCTGCACAAGCCTGTCTGCAATGTAAACTATACCACAAGCAACAGGTAGAGATGATTGCACAGGATTATGGTGATACCTGATACAGTTAGTTAAAATAACGGGCAACTGCCATTTTTTTGAAACCAAAGCCCCTAACACACAGTGATTAGTTCCAAAGAAAGAATCTTCAATTTCTACTAAATCTGCTTGGTTTTGTTGTGCAATATATCTTACTTTTGAATATTTTATAGGGTTTTTTGCATTCAGAAGAATTTTACCTATATCATGTAAAAAGCCAATAACAAAAGCGTCATCAGGGTTTATTACTTTGTACTCCTCAGCGAGCATTTCAGAAGCAATAGCGCACTTTGTCGAATGTTCCCATAATTCACGCGAGCCTTGTGCAGTCATCATTTGCTTTAGCGCAAGACTCATAATAATATTTTTTGCCTTCATCATACCCAAAACTACAAGCGCTTTGTTAATGGATGTTATTTGTTGATGAAAACCATAATATGCAGAGTTAACAAGACTTAAGGTTTTAGTTGAAATTGATTGGTCGATAGACATAATATTAGCCAGCTCTCTGATGCCAGTTTGAGGATTTTTTATAACCTCCAGTGCACGCACCATAACATTAGGCATAGGCGGTATGTCTTTAAATTCATCTACATATTGTTGTGCGTTTATTCTATTATTGTCCATACTATATTATTATACCTGAAGATGTTTTTTTATGCTCATAAAACTACCGCCTGCAGAGAATAGCACCCCTATAAGCAATACCGAAAATACAACTAACCCCTGAGAATACGTGTAAGCCGGCATCATAAAGAATTCATGCATCCGCTGCAAATACCCTTGCACTATATTTATTGGGATAATAGCAACAAGAGCACCCGTAAACCCATATATTGCACCTTGCAATACAAGAGGGGACTTGATATACCAGTTAGAAACGCCCATAAGACGCATGATTTCAATCTCCTCTTTTCTTGATTGGATTACAAGTTCAATTGTATTATTTATAATAGTTATTGTCAAAATACAGGCAATAATTACTACAACAAGTGTAATTGTATGACTAATTTTATTAATCATCTGAAATTTTGCAACCAAATCCTTTGCATAACTCAAATCGGCAACGCCTGAAAGTTTTTTTACATTAGACATTACATATTCTATATTTTTCGGGTCATCAACTTTTATATGGAGTGTATCAGGCAAAGGATTTGTTACATCGGGAACATCGATTTCTCTTTTTAATTCAGCCCAAGAAGCCTCTTTTGAAATATATTTTACACCCTTTACATGTTCTATATCTCTAATTCTTGTTACAGTAGCATTTATATCAGCACTTGGCTTAAGATAAGCTGAAATTTCAAGTACATTTCCCATGGCCGAGACCATGCTTGAAACACTCAAAGTTGTCCTAAATATTGCTCCAAAAATTGTTAATATTGCCGCCATAGTGGTAATAATAGCAATATTAATTAAACCGGCTTGCGCGATACCTTTTATTGTTTCAATACCGATACGATATGCTATACGAAGCTCGGTAAGCCAGTCTTTTGGCAAATGAGATTTTACTTTTTGCTTTAATCTGTTTCTTCTTGCTCCGTTAGTCATATGTACCTGCCTGAACATCTCTTATTATCTGACCTTTTTCAAGAGTAATTACCCTTTTTCTGAAGTGATTTACTATAGCATGGTCATGAGTTGACACCAATATTGTTATGCCTCTTTGATTAACCTGCTCCAAAATCTGCATAACCTCCATAGAGTTTTTAGGGTCAAGATTACCTGTAGGCTCATCTGCAATCAAAAGCGGAGGCCCGTTAACAATAGCGCGCGCTATACTTACACGTTGCTGCTCACCGCCCGATAGCTCACAAGGTTTTGATTTATACTTATCCTCTAAGCCAACAACCTTAAGAGCACCGTAAACTCTTGCTTCAATCTCTTTTGAAGAAACACCCATAGTCCTTATAACATAGGCAATATTATCGTATACGGTATGATTTTGAAGCAGTTTGTAATCCTGAAAAACAATACCCATGCAGCGCCTTAAGTTAGGAATTTTATTTGGCGCCAAGTTACCTATGTTAATTCCGCCTACAAGAACACTACCTCTCGTCGGGCGCTCTTCAAGATAGAGCATTTTCATCAATGTTGATTTACCTGCACCCGATGAACCAACAAGAAAAACAAACTCACCCGGCTTAATGTGCAGATTCACATTATATAGAGCAAATTTATTTCTATACTGTTTTATTAAGTCACGAACTACTATCATTTTTTACCTAAATATCCGCTTATAGTTTTGTATAATTTTTCATCTGTTAAACCATAAAAATTCATCAATTCCCTCTGCTCACCGCTTTGGCCAAAGCAATCAGGAGTACCAATTCTAAGTACACGTGAGGGAAGATTTTCACTTAACACTTCACAAACTGCACTGCCTAAACCACCTATTATGCTGTGGTTTTCAACAGTTATTGCAATTCCTGTTTTCTTAACACTCTCAATAATATCACCCGCTGCAAAAAACGGTTTTGCAACAGGAACATGAAGTACTTCCGCACTAATTCCGTCATTTTGTAACATATTAGCGCAACTTATTACTTCACTCAATGTTTCACCATTTGTAATAAGTGTAACATCAGAGCCCTCTTTAACCTTGACAGCTTTTTCAGGGTTAAATACATACTCTGACTCATCAAAAACAGTTTTAAGATTAGTTCTTGCAAGACGAACGTAGACAGGTCCGTGGATTTCAGATACATACTTAATAACTTGTTTTACTTCATTATAATCAGCAGGGACAATAACAGTCATATCGGGCAGTGAGCGCATATAAGAAACATCCTCTAACGCCTGATGTGACGCACCATCCTCACCAACTGTAATACCGCCGTGTGTTGCAACAATTTTGACATTAAGTCTTGGATAGCAAATAGAGTTTCTTATCTGGTCAAGACACCTTGCTGTTGCAAACATTGCAAAAGTGCTGACAAATGGGATTTTACCCTCTGTTGCAAGGCCTGCAGCCGTGCACATCATATCCTGTTCGGCTATTCCCGAGTTAAAAAACCTTTCAGGATAAGCCTTTTGAAATTTACATGTCTGTGTCGAGCAGGATAAATCCGCATCAAGTACTACTATATCTTTATTCTGAGCACCAAGTTCAACAAGTGTTTCACCGTATGCAGCCCTTGGAGATTTTACTTCCAATCCTTTTTTAAGCATTTAATTCCTCCAGTGCTCTTTTTAGCTCGTCGTCATTTGGCGCTTTGCCATGCCAGCCGGCGTTATCTTCCATAAAGGATACACCCTTACCTTTTATGGTGTTTGCAATAATAGCGCAAAGTTTACCTGATTTAACGGCATTTTTTATAGCAGTTTCAATCTCTTCTTCGTTGTGTCCGTCAACTTCGCTTACCTGCCAGCCAAAAGCTTCAAGTTTTTCATCAAGCGGTTCAAGAGATTTAACATCATTAACATCACCATCTATCTGAAGATTATTTTTATCAATAATTACTGTCAAATTATCAAGACCCTTATGGCTTGCACTCATAAGCGCTTCCCAGACACTGCCCTCTTGCATCTCGCCGTCACCTAATAGAGCATAAACTCTTGCAGGGTTGTTGTTCAGTTTAAGTGCAAGTGCGACACCTACCGCCATTGATAAACCTTGCCCTAAAGAGCCTGTTGATACCTCAATGCCCTCAAGCTTTGTCCTTGTTGAAGGGTGTCCCTGAAGTCTTGTACCGAGTTTTCTAAAAGTCATTAACTCCTCAGGTGCAAAAAAACCTTTTCTTGCCAAAACACTGTAAAGTGCAGCACTGGCGTGGCCTTTTGAGAGAATAAATCTGTCTCTTTTTTCAAAATCAGGAGATTTTTTCCACTCGGGTGAAATGTTTAAAATTTTATTGTAAAGTACACTTAAAATTTCTACACAAGACAAAGAACCTCCGGGGTGACCGGACTTAGCGTTGTGTATCATTTTTAGAATATCGCTCCTTACCGTGGCATTAAATTTATTCAATACTCTCTAAACCTCAACAAACTGATAATTACTTTTTTACACTATCTATTATACTCTTAAACAGAAATATTGGCAAAGTCGGAAATATTCGCTTAAACCTTTGCGGTTGTTTTAGAGTTCTATATAACCACTCAAGTCCGAGTTTTTGCCAAATAACAGGCGCTCTTTGAACATATCCTGCAAAAACGTCAAAACTGCCGCCTACACCGACCATAACGCAACCTTGTAACATTTCTTTTAATCTGTAGTTTATAATCTCTTGTTTTGGAACACCTAATGCACACAAAAGCACCTGAGGACGGGCGTTTTTAATTTCCTGTAATATTAAATTTTCGTCATCAAAATAGCCGTTATGCGAGTAAACTATATTTAAATCCTTAAACTCTGCAAGCAATTTATCTCTAAGAGTAGAGATAACCTCTTCTTTTGCACCTAAAAGTGCAAGACGAAGATTTTCTTTAGCACACATTTCAATTAATGCCCTTGAATAATCCACGCCGCCTATTCGCTCTTGGTTTATACCTTTTAACTTAAGTGCAATTTTAATGCCTACACCGTCAGCCACTACAAGCTCAGAGTGCTTTAATATCCTTGCAAAATCCTTGTCCTTATTTGCAAGCTCGACCATTTCAGGGTTAATTGTAACCACTTGCAGACTTTCGCCGTTGTCTATTGCACTTTTTGCACAATCAAGTGCTTGATTAAAACTTAAAATATCAACAGGATAGCCCTGAATGTAAACTCTCTTTGTCATGAGTTTATAATAGCACAAAAACATTAATATAATTTTAACTTGAATAATTAAATCGTTTTAAATAGAATGAAATTAAATACAAAACACAGGTGGAATAAATGCAAAATAAGGATTTCAGGGAAAAATTCGTTGCCGTTACGGGTTGTGGATTATGGGGCAGAAACATTGTAAGAAATTTTTACAATTTAGGCGCATTGCATACAGTATGTGATATTGATGAAGAAAACCTCAAAATGGTTGAAGCTCAATATGACGGCACTCACACTACAAAAGATTTTAATGAACTATTAACAAATCCCGAAATTAAAGCGATTTGTGTTGTAACACCAAGTCATACGCACTTTAATCTTGTTAGAAAAGCACTTGAGGCAGGAAAACACGTATATGTTGAAAAACCAATCTCAACGGTAGCCCAGGAAGCAAAAAAACTAAAAGAGCTTGCCGACCAAAAAGGTTTAGTTCTAATGGTAGGTCACTTGCTTTTATACCACCCTGCCGTTAACAGATTGAAAATGCTCATTTCTGATGGTGTTTTAGGTAACATTAAATACGTACAAAGTGACAGACTTAACATTAACTACTTTAAAAACGACAGAAGTGTTATGTGGGACTTAGCTCCTCATGATGTGTCCATGATAGCGCACGTTCTTGGTCTTGACCCCATAAAAGTACTCAACGCAACAGGCTGCTGCGCTGAGTATGAAAATATTTTTGATATAACTCATCTTACAATAGAATTTGAAAAAGGAATAATAGCTCACGTAAGCGACAGTTGGATTCACCCGCAAAAGCGTGTAACACTCCTTGTTCGAGGCGATAAAGCTACTGCGATTTTGGATGATACTTTGCTTGAAAATAAATTGCAGATTTTTGACAACAAAACACCTGCTCAACAAAGTATTGAAATATTTGACTATCTTGAAATTGAACCTCTAAAACTTGAGTGCCAGCACTTTATTAAATGTATTGAAACAGGAAAAACTCCACGCTCAGACGGCGAAAACGGATTTATGATAACAAAAATCCTTGAACAAGCCGAAGATATGATGCTTGGCAACAAAAAAGTCGAGCTTGATAAAGTCGACTTCCTTGTTTCACGTTCAAAAAGATAATTCTTCTTAACCAAGAGCTTTGGCTTTTTCCATAGTATCTTTTATGGTTTTATCAAGAATTTCTTCTATGTCAGAGTTTTTAAGGACATCATTACCGACTGCAGTACAACCACCGGGTGTAGTAACTGCTGTTATAAGCTCATCAGGGCTTTGTCCGTTTTCAAGCATCATCTTAGCTGAGCCAAGTGCAGTTTGAGCCGAAAGTGTAAGGCAGGTTTCATAATCCAGACCCAGTTTTTCTCCCGCACGAGCCATTAAATCGATAATATAGTAATAAAAAGCAGGGCCGGAGCCAGAAATAGCTGTTACTATATCTATTTTTGACTCATCAACTCTTACAGTTTTTCCTATATTTTTTAACATTGATTCAACAAAATCAACATCTTCACTTTGCGCTTTTGAGCCCTTGCATATAGCACACATTCCCTCTTTTACAAAAGCAGGAGTATTTGGCATAACCCTAACAACCCTTGCCTCATTTAGAGCAGATTCAATTTTTTTTGTTAAAACACCTGCTAAAATTGATATAACAAGTTTTGAACCTGTTATATTCTTAAGTTCAGCCAATACATCATCAATAACAAAAGGCTTTGTTGCAATTAAAACTACATCAACACTTTTTAGTAAATCTTTAATTGATGTCACGGTATTTATATTAAAATTAGTTTTTACAACATCTAAGGCATTTTGGTTAACATCAAAAGCAAAAATGTTCTGACTTGGGGCAAATCCGCTTTTAATAACTCCGCCAATAATAGCGCTTGCCATTTTTCCTGCGCCTATAAAACCGATTTTTTTGTTTGTATTACAAATGTTAACGTCCATAAGTTGACACTCCTGTTTGTTTTGCTTAGTATAGTTAATACTGATAACAAAATTAAATGTCAAGGAGAAATATATGCGCCGAACATTAGAAGGTACAAAGAGAAAAAGACAAAATGTCAGCGGTTTTCGCGCAAGAATGGCAACACCCGGCGGCAGAGGCGTAATCAACAGACGTCGCGCTAAAGGTCGTCACAAACTTGCAATCACAGCTAAAAACCGTGCTTAATAAAAATCAAAGGCTAACAAGCCACAGAGCTTTTATTGCCACATATCGCCAAAAAAGAATAGTCTCGGATGATAACATTGTCTTGTATGGCGGAAAAAATAAAGAAGAACAAAACTACCCCACAAGGGTAGGTTTTGTTGTGAGTAAAAAAATTCACAAAAGGGCAGTCAAAAGAAACAGGATTAAAAGACTTTTAAGAGAAAGTTACGCCAATCTTTTAAAAAACGGGGAAATACCCTCTTCGCAAGCATTTACAAGCCTTATTTTTGTAGCAAAAGATGGCTCTTTAGATAAAAACTACAATGAAATGTGTTCAAGTGTTAAGAATTTAATTGCACTTTTAGCAACAAATTATTTTTAGAGTTATTATTATATTCACATGAACGCACTGATTAGAGATTTAGTTGAAAATAAAGAAACAGAAAAAATTCAAAAGCCGAATTTTGACACAAGAATCGGTAGAGAATTTCTTGCGTTTTATTTGAAAACTAAATTCAGACAAATAATAAATTATGACAAAAAGGCGCAAAAACGCCTTCTTTTGAGCGTTAAATCGGACTTTTTAGAGAATTTTTTGGATAGATTAATTAATCAGCCAAAAAGAAAAATCCTTATTTCAATTACAGGAGAATCTGCAAGCGGAAAGTCTACTATTTGCTCGAATATCAAAAAATGTGTTGAGAAAAACAACCTCCCCATATCAATTGTGAACACTGATAACTATTTTAACGATATTTCAGATTTAATAAAGCAATACGGCACATTTGATGCGCTAAGAGACGCAGGATACGACGTTGACTCGCCCCATAATTTTCAACTTGAACTTTTAAGAGATGATATAGAAAAACTTGCCTCGGGTCATGATGTGAAAATCCCTCAATACCTTGTAAATGGCACAGGCATAAGCGTTCCTAACGCGATAAATGTCAAAAGCGAAAAAATAATAATTGTTGAGGGTATGGCAGCAACTTATAAAGAAGTTCACGATATGTTTGATATTAAAATCTATATCGATTTAGACAACAAAACAAGGAAAAAACGCTTTATGGATAGGGCAAAAGTGAGAAACCAAGACCATGAAAACGCCCTAAAACACTGGGATTATGTATGCAAGGCAGGCAGAAAATATGTAATGCCTGCAAAAGACAACTGTGACATCATTGCAAACGGCGAATGTGACCTTGAGTATTTTACTCAAATTCTTGAATACATTAACCTTATAACTAATAACTTTTGCGACGTTTAAGAAAAGAATTTTTTAATTTTAATTAATAAATCTTTTTCCTGCTTTTCTAAATTAGAAAAGTCAGAATTGTTGTCGACAACTTCATCCCAGCCGTCAAAACTATCAAGAGCTGTTTCAGTCGGGTCATCAGCATTTGTTATAACTGCCCTTTTTGAACGGTTTTCATAGCTTGCTTCAACCCTTATAGAATAAGCACCATATGACTTAAACAACTCCACTTCATGTTCAACTCTGACATCAGGAACAATGACATTTTCTTTCATTTCTACGATACTTTTTAGCCAATAATCAGGGTCAATACTTCTGCCGTAGTTACCAAGCTCAATTAAACCCGAGCGATAGAGGTGCTTATTTTTAGCTATTTCATCAAATGTTATACCGTTTTTCTTAGCGTATTCGTATTTAATTGCATCACCTATGCCAACTCTAACAAAATTCGTCAGGTCATTTAGTAAAAGTGCTGCCAGAGTATCTTTTCCGCTATATTGCTTACCTGATATAACAATAATTTTTTTCATAAAAAAATTATATCATTATATGCAAAAATTCCGCAACCATTGCTGCGGAACTGCACTCATCCTCTATTAAGCCTGTAGTCATCTTTGGCTTCTATATTTCATTTAGCTTTTATTGTATCAATAAGAGTATATACTTTATATATAATACAAAACATTTTGCTGGCTAAAATTTCAGAGAGTATATACTTTTGTTACAAAAGTTAATAATTAAGCATTAAAAAAGCAATTATCAAAATAAATATTTTTTTATTAAAGAGTAAAGAGAGCAAAAAACATTCACGAGGAATTAACTTAAGGAGAGACAGTCATGGGCTGGGTAACTATTTCACTCAGAAAAATGGCATTAAAACAAAGAGAGTCAAATCTGCAATACAGATTGATGCAGATTTCACAAGAAAGACAATCTTTGGCAAATCAATCGCAATATACACAGCGATACATTAATGCTATGAAAAATCAACAATATAGCGGTATAACAAACAGCTATATGGATGCAGTACAGCAACTTCAAAACGAAAGTGCCAACCTTGACCCAACGTCCAAAGAGTGGACCGCTTATCAAACTGCTCTCGACCAAGCCTCGTTAGTTCAATCAAGACAACAAATGGCTGCAGATTCTATATTCCAGGGCTATGAAGATTCACTAATGGGAGATGTTAACAGGCGCGACCAGCAACTTGAAGCCGAGCAAACACAAATTGAAACACAATTAAAAGCCGCTCAAGCTGAACTTGAATCACTTGATCAGGCAATGGATGACAGCATCAAAAACAGCGCAATTAAATTATCATAAAAGATAAAATATAAATAAGGATAGGGAAGTTTAAAAAGTCCGCATTGATTAAAAATGCGGACTTTTGACATTTGAATTTTTAAGGTATAATTTATTTACACATTGGAGTTGATTATGCCTTTTGAGTTTAAAAATACACAGATTGATGATGTAAAACTTGTTATACCTAAAGTTTTTGAAGACAAAAGAGGATTTTTTCTTGAGGGTTATAAAAAATCCGACTTTGTAAAAACCGGTATTTGCGACGATTTTAATCAAGATAATCATTCAAAATCTTCTTACGGGGTATTAAGAGGTTTGCACTACCAAACAAAACCCAAAATGCAGGCTAAGCTTGTGCGCTGCATTAGAGGAAAAATCTTTGATGTCGCAGTAGATATAAGAAAAGACTCTAAAACTTTTGGCAAATGGACAGGAGCAATTTTAAGCGAAGAAAACAAACATATGCTCTACATACCGGAAGGCTTTGCACACGGTTTTGTAACATTAAGTGAAACAGCAGAACTACTTTATAAGGCAAGCGGAGAATACTCGCCACAAAATGACAGAGGAATTTTGTGGAATGACAAAGATATTAATATTAACTGGCACGAATATATCAAGGACTTTGAGCCGATTTTAAGCGATAAAGATAAAATTCAGCCAAGATTAAGTGAAATTAGTGAGGATGATTTATTATGAAAATACTTGTAACAGGTGGTGCAGGCTTTATTGGAAGCTGTTTTGTAAGACATATGCTTAAAAAACACCCTGACTACAAAATAATCAATCTTGATTGTCTAACATACGCAGGCAACATTGAAAACCTTAACGATATTAAGGACAACCCCAACTATACTTTTATCAAAGCAAATATCTGTGACAAACAGAAAGTTGATGAAATAGCAGCCAATGTTGACTGCATTATTAACTTTGCCGCAGAAAGCCACGTGGACAGGTCAATTTTAAATCCTGAAATATTTATAGAAACAAATGTCCTTGGAACGCTAAATCTGCTTGAAGCTGCAAAAAAACACAAAATCAAAAGATATTTGCAGGTTTCAACAGATGAAGTATACGGCTCACTTGGAAAAGACGGCTATTTTTACGAAACAACGCCGCTATCACCCAACTCTCCCTACAGTGCCTCAAAGGCAAGTGCCGATATGCTTGTAAAAGCTTATTTTGAAACTTATAAAACACCTGTTTTAATAACAAGATGTTCAAATAACTATGGCCCTTATCAATACCCCGAAAAGCTTATCCCGTTTTTCATCTCAAAACTTTTAAAAGGAGAAAAAGTCCCACTATACGGCGACGGGCTAAATGTAAGAGATTGGCTCTATGTTTATGACCATTGCAGTGCAATTGATACAGTACTGCACAAAGGCAACATTGGTGAAGTCTACAATGTCGGCGGACACAATGAAAAATCAAACATAGAGATAACAAAAATCATTCTAAAAGAAATGAATAAAGACGAAAGCTCTATTGAATATGTTCAAGACAGACTGGGGCATGACAGAAGATATGCTATAGATAACAATAAAATAACCACAACTCTTGGCTGGGAACCCTCAGTAACATTTGAAGAAGGCATAAAACTTACAATCGATTGGTATCTAAATAACACTCAGTGGATTAAATCAATAGAAGATAAAAAGGCGGCGCTTGTATGAAAATAATGGTGACAGGCGCAAATGGGATGCTCGGGCAGGATTTGTGCCCGATACTTGAAAACTCCGGCGCTTTTGTAATCCCTGCCGATATTGATACATTAGATATTACAGATAAAGAATCAGTCAATGCTTTTGCAAGAAATGTTCATCCCGACATTATTATTCACTGTGCAGCCTATACAAATGTCGATAAAGCAGAAAACGACAGAGAAAATGCCAACAGGGTTAATGTTCTTGGAACGCAAAATATTGCTCAGGCTGCAGCAGACACTGATGCACTTTTAGTCTACATTTCAACAGATTATGTTTTTGACGGCACAAAAGATACACCCTATAAGCCAGACGATAAAGCAAACCCAATAAATATTTACGGTGAAACAAAATTTTTAGGTGAAGAAGCAGTTAGAAATATTTGCAAAAAATACTACATTACACGCACAAGCTGGCTATATGGACACTTTGGGAAAAACTTTGTTGAAACAATGATTTCTCTTAAAGACAAGCCCGAGCTAAAAGTAGTAGACGACCAAAAGGGCTGTCCTACTTGGAGTGTTGAATTGTGTAGAGGAATTTTAAAGCTCATTATGCAACAAAAGCCTTACGGTACATATCACGTTTGCGGCAGCAACAGTACCACTTGGTACGGTTTTGCAAAAGAAGTATTTGAAATAATGAATTTAGATGCAAATTTAAAACCCTGTACAACGGATGAATTCCCGCGTAATGCTAAACGCCCTAAATACAGCGTTATGGATAATGACAACATTTGCCCTGATTGGAAAGACTCACTTAAAGAATATATCAGATTAAGAGGTTAAAATGAGCGATAATCTTGTTAAAAAAGGTATAGTGCTTGCAGGCGGCTCGGGTACAAGACTCTACCCCTCGACGATAGCGGTTTCTAAGCAGCTTTTACCCGTTTATGATAAACCAATGGTGTATCACCCGATTTCTGCACTTATGCTTGCAGGAATAAGAGATATTTTAATTATCACAACGCCCCATGATATGGACAATTTTAAAAAACTTCTTGGTGACGGTTCGCAGTTTGGTGTTAAATTCTCATACAAAGAACAACCCTCACCTGATGGGCTGGCACAGGCTTTTATAATAGGAGAAGAATTTATAAACAACGAACCTGTAGTGCTTATTTTGGGTGATAATATTTTTTACGGACAGTCTTTTTCAACAATGCTAAAAGAAGCATCCCAAAAAATCGCAACCCAAGGGGGTGCTACAGTCTTTGCCTACAAAGTAAAAGACGCTCAAAGGTTTGGTATAGTTGAATTTGATGAAAACTACAAAGCAAAATCAATAGAGGAAAAGCCAAGATTTCCAAAGTCAGACTACGCTGTAACAGGCTTGTACTTTTACGACGGCAATGTCGTAAAATATGCAAAATCCCTAAAACCCTCAAAAAGAGGCGAGCTTGAGATAACAGACCTTAATAATATTTATTTAAAAAATAATTCCCTTGATGTAAAAATCTTTGGAAGAGGCTTTAGCTGGCTTGATACAGGAACTCACCAGTCACTTTTAGCAGCCGGAGCTTATATTAAAACAATTGAAGACAACCAAGGCATAAAAATTGCCTGCCTTGAAGAAATAGCCTACAACATGGGCTTTTTAACCAAAAAAGAAATAAAAGAAAAAATAGGTCACTTTAAAAATAATGATTATTACAACTATATTTTAAATTTACTTAAATAAAAAAAGGCTCAAAGTATTTTATAAACTTACCTATAACCTTCCTTTGAGCCTAGTAGCAAATACGGCATTGATTTATTAGACGCTATATTTATTTTTAAGTTCCCCGATGTATAATTAACATATGGATAAAGCACTTTTTGAGGAATTAAAAAAAATCTATAAAGACGATATTCTCTACAAAAAAGAGGATGTCTACCCTTACGCATACGACACTTCACCAAACCCGGATGAGATTATTCTGCCTGAATTTGTAATATATCCGACAAATTCTAAACAAGTATCTCAAACGGTTTTACTGTGCAAAAAATTTAATATTTCCCTAATTCCTCGCGGAGCTGGCACCTGTCATTGCGGAGGCTGCAGAGTAAAAAACAGGGCTATTGTCTTGCATTTTTCAAAAATGGATAAAATTCTTGAAATTAATAAAGAAGACCTCACTATGAAAGTGCAGCCAAATGCGGTAATTAAAAAAATAAATGAAGAAGCCGAAAAGCTGAATTTATTTTTTCCGCCTGACCCGTCAAACCTTGCCGTGTCAACAATAGGCGGAGCAGCAGCACTAAGCTCAGGGGGGCCAAGGACATTTAAGTACGGCTCAACCAAAGACTATATAATAAACCTTGAAGTCGTTCTTGCTGACGGCAAAATTATAAAAACATCAACAGATGTTGCAAAAAATGTCACAGGTTACAACTTGACATCTCTTTTTGTAGGTTCTGAAGGTACTTTAGGCATAATTACAGAACTTACCTTAAGGCTGATACCAAAGCCCCAAACAAGACTTGTGACACTTGCTTACTTTGATGATTTAGTTGAGGCAACAAGTGCGGTAAATAACATTATAAACTCAGGCTTTACCCCTGCCACACTTGATTTGCTTGACAAAAACACAATAACAACAATAGAAAAATTCAACCCCTGCGGGCTTTTGTGCGATAAAGAGGCAGTACTTTTAATTGAACTTGACGGTTTTAGAGAAAGTCTTGATATTGAGTGCAAAAAGGTACTAAAAATTTTAAAATCCTCAAATGCTGCCCAAATCATTCAGGCACAAAATGAAGAAGAAAACGAAAAAATCTGGCGCGCAAGAAGAAGTTCTTTTGCTGCAGTTACAAAACTAAGACCAAATGTTATAACAGAAGATGTTGTTGTTCCTCGCTCAAAAATAGTCCCTCTTGTGCGCGGTATACAAGAAATTTGCACCAAGTACAATATTTTAGTCTGTATTATGGGCCACGCGGGAGATGGCAATATTCACCCTAACTTTGCGCTTGATTTGTCAGATGAAAAAGAAAAAGAAAATTTCAAAAAAGCAAAAGATGAGCTTTTTGCGCTTGCAATAAAACTTGGCGGATGTCTGTCAGGCGAGCATGGTATAGGATATGAAAAGAAAAAATACTTAAAAGATGCGCTCGATAACGGTGCCCTTGAATACATGGAAAAAATTAAACATCTGTTTGACCCGCAGAATATAGTTAACCCGAATAAAATGTTTTAATTTTTGTTTATGTTATTGTATCTCTTATGGAAACTTTTAGTGCAAAATTTAATATATATAAAAACTACGCCAAAGACTTAATAACATTATCCGCCCCCATTATGGCGGGCAACCTTGCAAACATGCTGATTAATGTAGGAGATGTTATTGTCGCAGGCCGGCACAGTACCCTTACACTTGGTGCAATAAGCGTAGCGTCAGCCATCTTTATGACTTTTATGATAGCTGCAGTGGGGCTTATGGCAAGTATTTCTCCTGTTGTATCAAATTTAAGAGGTGAGAGAAAAACTACAAAAAACCTGTTTAGAGCTACTGTTAAATATTCTCTTATAATAGGCTTGTTGTTTTTTCTGCTTGTACTATTAATAACTCAACATGTTGATAAAATAGGACTAACACCTGATTTGTACCCGCTTGTTGTAGAGTACCTTAAAATAAGCAGCTGGGGCATGTTTGGCGGTTTGCTTTTTATAGCATTAAAAGAATTCCTGCAAGCCTATGAAATAGTTGTATTTCCAAATATTGTAACTGTTGTACAGATATTCTTAAATCTGTTTTTAAATGTAGCACTTGTCTTTGGTATGTGGGGCTTTCCCGAACTTGGAGTAAAAGGGCTTGCAATAGCAAGTGTAGCAGTCAGAACAATGGGTGGACTTGCGGTATTTTTCTATTGTTTACCGTTTTTAAAAGGCAGGTCAAAGAGAGTAAAAACCTACATAAAAGAACTTTTAAAAACAGGCTGGCCAATATCTTTTGCACTGTTTTTCGAATTTTTAGGGTTTAATATTACAGCGGTTCTTGTGGGTAAATTTTCCGCCATGCTTACAGCGGCGCATAATATAATAATAACCATGACAAGTGTTACATATATGTTTCCTATGTCAATTTCAAACGCTATAGCCATAAAAGTAGGCTTTGCAAACGGCGAGGGAAATGTTTTAAATGTCAAAAGATACTCTCTTGCAGGAGTATATTTAACTTTAATATTTATGGGCGCAACGGCTCTTTTGTATTACTTTTTACCTGAATTTTTACTGTCACTTTTTAGCAATGACCAAGCGGTAATTAATGTAGCGCTGCCCGTTATGAATATAGTGCTTTGTTTTTTATTTTTCGATGGAATTCAATGCGCCTGCGTTGGCTCACTAAAGGGGCTAAAAGACACAAAACCCATAATGATAACTATGGCAATTGCATATTTAGCTATCGGCATACCAATAGGCTGCCTGTTGGCTTTTAAATATAATATTGTACTTATAGGTTTCTGGACAGGTCTTGCTTTTGCACTCTTTGTTGCTTGTTTAATTTCATCTACAATTCTTATAAGAAAAATCAAAAAAATGCAAAAAGCGCACTAAAACTACTGTTTATCGTAAACTTTTATCAAATGCCAGCCAAAATCAGTCTGCACAGGGTCTGACACCACACCAACAGGCAGAGAAAAAGCAGCTTCTTCAAATTCTTTTACCATTTGACCGCGACCAAAGTATCCAAGATTTCCGCCATACTCGCCTGAGGGGCAAGAAGAGTATTTCCTTGCAACAGAGGCAAAACTCTCGCCGTTTTCTATTCTATTTTTAAGTGCATTTGCTTTTGATTCACTGGCAACAAGAATATGAGCAGCGCGCACTTTAGTATATTTAGCAGCGTCGGGGTCAACAGGTGCTTTAGCGTCAGTAATTATAGTAAGTGCAAACAGTGTAGCAATAAGAGCAAAAAGTTTTTTCATAACAACTCCCTAACATTTTACCTAAGCAAGTTTACCAATAAAAATACAAATCTAAATCATCTATAAGCATGGTTGACACGGTATAATCAAAAACTAAAATTATTATAAAGGGGTATTTTAGTAAATGTATTGCGCGATGACAAAAAAAATTTTTATACTTTTTCTCGCGATTGTTATATCCGCTCAGGCAAGTTTTGCGCTTAACTTAAACCCTTTTAAGAAAAAACAAAAGCCAAGGCAAGAGCAAGAAATAACGACAAAAGAAGAAACAAACGCTACAAAAAAAATCCTCTCGCTTGAAGAATGTGTCGAATACGCCATAAATAATGACCCTAACATCAGAATTTCAGCCAATAATTTTGAAATACAAAAAAGCCGTGTAGGGCAGGCAAAGTCTGATTATTTTCCAATGCTTGGGATAGGAACGGGATACAATTACCAATACAGTAACTCTGCAGGTTACACATCAAGCAGTATGTGGAGGAACTCATCTCGCAGTAACTCTAACGGATATTACCAGCTTAATGCAAGTGTTAATCAGCTTATTTGGAACTTTGGTAAAACAACAGCAGGAATTAATATGCAGAAGTTTAACCGAGAATCGGCAGGTTACGACCTTGACTACAGTATTTTAGAAACCGTATATAATGTACGAGTAGCTTACTTTGCAGTCCTTGCAGCACTTGCAAATGTTGATATATACGAGCGCTCGGTAAGGATTAATTCGCTTAACTACGAACGCACAAAAGCTATGTTTGAAGAGGGTTTAAAATCTCGAATTGATGTAGTTAATGCCGAAGTATACCTGACTGATGCCAAAACTCAACTTATAGACGCACAGTACAAATATGATACCGCCATGGTAAACCTTAAAAACTCTATGTTCTATATGGAAGATAGAGATTTTAGTGTAGAAAACACTGAAAACTTTGACTTTTTAAGAAATAACTACAAAATGCAGACAATAGAAATCGGCACTATAAAGAAAAACGGCGAAACGAATGATGGCGAACATTCTGTAGTTCTTTTAACATCAGGCATTCAAAAGCAAGATATACTGCAAAATTACAAGTTTAACCCATATATTATTGAACTAAAAGAAGCAATACAAAATGCTTACGAAAACAGGCCAGACCTAAAATCCCTTAAAATGATAGTAAGAGCACAAGAAGAATCGCTTAAACAGGTTAAGAGGTCATGGGCGCCAGAGATAACAGCAGGTGCAGGCTATAACTTAAGAAACTCTGACGGTCAGTCTAACACAGGCTTTACTGCAAGCGCGGGGCTTGATTTTCCTATGATTAACATAATGGATATTAAATACAGAATTGACGAGGGCAAATCTTATCTTGATATTGCAAAAGATAATGTTGACCTGTCAGAAAAAAATATTAACTTTGAAGTTCAAAAATACTATCTTGCTATGAGAAGGTTGGAAAAAACCATCCCGCTTATGGCGGATAAAGTTCGCCAAACACTGGAAAATTTTGAACTTGCAGACGGCAGATACGCAGTAGGCTTGAATAACTTTATTGAACTGCAAGATGCTCAAACAAACTACAACAACGCTCAACTTGCCTTTGTACAGTCAGTTTTTGACTACAATGTAGCAAGAGAAGAATTTAAAAAATCCATGGGGGCCAGATGAAAAAACGTATAATTATAATAATATCAGCAGTTTTAGTAGCGATTTTACTGCTATTAGGTATAAAGCAAGCAGTGTCAAAAAAAATCACCACATACAAAAGTGTTCCCGTTAAAAAGAGAACAATTATAGAATACGTTGAAGCCTCTGGAACCATAAACCCAGTTCAGACCGTTGATATTGGTACTCAGGTGTCAGGGACTATAAAAGATATTTATGTGGATTACAATTCAAAAGTTAAAAAAGGACAGCTGCTCGCGCAAATTGACCCTGCGCTGTTTCAAGCTCAAGTAGATAAAGCCAGAAGTGACTTAAATGCCGCAAGAGCAAATTATGAAAAAACGAAAACAATGCTTAACTACGAAAAGAAAAACTATGAGCGCTATGCCAGATTGTACACAAAAAACTACGTCTCAAAAAATGACCTTGATTTAGCTGAGGCAAATTATAAATCAAATCTGGCAGAACTTAACGCACAGAGAGCGCAGATAAGCCAGGCAAGCGCAACACTTGAGAATAACCTCACAAATTTAAGATACACAAAAATAATCTCACCTGTTGACGGTGTAGTTGTATCAAGAAGCGTTGATGTGGGTCAGACTGTAGCGGCAAGCTTTCAAACTCCCACATTATTTATGGTAGCGCAAGATTTAACTCAAATGCAGATAGAAGTTAATGTCTCCGAAGCTGACATTGGCAGAATAAAAGTCGGGCAGGAAGTTAAATATACTCTTGATGGCTATGCAAATGAAAATTTTTACGGAAAAGTATCTCAAGTCAGAATTTCTCCCACAACAGTATCAAATGTCGTAACATACACGGTTGTTGTTGATGTAACAAACACTGACAACAAGCTTATCCCAGGCATGACAGCTAATGTTTCAATCATTACAAACAGAAGCGAAGACGTTGTAGCAGTGCCTGTTGCAGCATTTAGATTTACACCAAAAGAAATAACAGGCGGTAAAAAATTTGAAAAACAAGGTGTCTGGATAATAGGCAAAAACAGGCGTCCGCAAAGAGTAGAAGTAACATCGGGCGCATCTGACGGCGATTACACGGAAATTAAAACGGGCGACATTAAAGAAGGTGACAGAGTTATTACAGATAGCTCTACAGGCAAAAAGACAAC
The DNA here is from genome assembly GCA_949285255.1 of uncultured bacterium. Taxonomy (GTDB): domain Bacteria; phylum Cyanobacteriota; class Vampirovibrionia; order Gastranaerophilales; family Gastranaerophilaceae; genus Galligastranaerophilus. The sequence continues at coordinate 54,501 of CASDXV010000016.1, forward strand.
CGGACAAAGACGCCCAATGAGGATGTTTTAGTGAGTTTAATAGAAATAAAAAATCTTATAAAAACATATCAAACAGGCGATAGCTCGTTTAATGCACTGGATGACGTTTCTCTCACCGTTGAAGAGGGTGAGTTTGTAGCAATTATGGGAACGTCGGGCTCAGGCAAATCAACTTTTATGAATACACTCGGCTGCCTTGATAAACCAACCTCAGGCAGCTACCACCTTGACGGGATTGACGTTTTAAGCCTTAATGCCGATAAACTCTCAGAAATTCGAAACCTAAAACTGGGCTTTGTGTTTCAAGGTTTTAACCTAATTCCAAGGACAACGGCACTTGAAAATGTCGAAATGCCAATGATTTATAAAGGTATCCCGCCTCAAGAGAGAATAGAAAAAGCCAGATACGCACTTGAAATAGTGGGTCTAAAACAAAGAGAAAATCACTTGCCCAACCAAATGTCAGGCGGTCAGCAGCAAAGAGTTGCTATAGCTCGTGCCATTGTAAATGACGCGCCAATAATTTTAGCTGACGAGCCTACAGGTAACCTTGACACTAAAACAAGTATTGAGGTTATGGAGTTTTTTGTAAATCTTAACGAAAAAGCAGGTAAGACAATTATCCTTGTTACACATGAACCCGATATTGCAGAGTATTCAAAAAGAGTAGTGAGGTTTAAAGACGGCAAAATAATAAGTGACAAACCAAGAGCGGAGGCGTTTGTATGATAGATTTTTCATCAACTCTTAAAATATCTCTTCGCTCGCTAAAAGTTAATAAAATGCGCTCCGTTCTAACAAGTTTAGGGATAATAATAGGTGTTGCAGCGGTTATTATAATGCTTTCAATCGGAGAGGGCGCAAAACAAAGAATCACAAAAGATATTGAATCCATGGGCTCTAACATTCTTATGATTATGTCAGGCTCAACCACCTCCGGCGGCGTTAGGATGGGCTCAGGTTCACAACCTACCTTGACCCTAAAGGACGCTGAAGCAATAGTTAAAAACTGCCCCTCTGTAAAATTTGCCGCACCAACGGTAAATGGGGTGCAGCAGATTATATACTCTAACCAAAACTGGTCAACATCAGTCTATGGCGTAACTCCTGAGTATATGGAAGTGCAACTGTGGGAAATTGAAAGCGGCAGAGGACTAAATCGAGATGACATTAAAAACAACACAAAATCAGCACTCATCGGTGCAACAGTGGCACAAAACCTCTTTGGAGATGTTAATCCCGTAAATAAAGTTATAAGAATCGGCGGTATGCCCTTTAAAGTGGTAGGTTTGCTTAAAGAAAAAGGGCAAAACGGCATGGGACAAGATAAAGACGACACAGTGCTTGTACCCGTTACAACGGCACAAAAGAAACTCTTTGGTACATCTTTCCCCGGTACCGTTAAATTTATAAATATTCAGGCAAAAGACGCGGACTCTTTAACTTCAGCTGAAGAAGAGATAAAAGAGCTGCTTCGTGAGCGCCACAGAATAGGCAAAAACGATGATGATGATTTTACAATAAGAAATTTTACCCAAATGCTTGAAACAGTAAAACAAGCCTCAAACACAATGGCGATATTGCTTGGTGCTATAGCCTCGGTGTCACTGCTTGTTGGCGGTATCGGCATTATGAATATTATGCTAGTATCAGTAACCGAGCGTACAAAAGAAATCGGCATACGTATGGCAATCGGTGCAAAATCTCTGGACATTCAAATTCAATTTCTAATGGAAGCGCTTGTTTTATCAATGATAGGCGGGATAATAGGAATAATTAGCGGTGTAATAATTGCACAGTTGATAGGAACATTCAGCGAGATGAAAGTTGCAATAACACTTATGCCCATACTTCTGTCTTTTGGTTTCTCGGGACTTGTCGGAGTTGCTTTTGGTTATTATCCTGCCTATAAAGCATCAATGCTAAATCCCATAGATGCGCTAAGATACGAATAATGTAAAGCTTTGTAAACACTAACTATAAAATTTAGCACATATATTGAGTATATACTTTTTATATAAATATACGCTCGAAGAATATTATGTCGCTAAATTCATTTTTAACAAAACTTGGCAGTTTAATTAAAACACAATTTCAAGACACACAAATTGATACTACCTCACAGGTGTCCAATCCATTTAAGGGTTCAATTGACGCAAGTATATTTGCAGGAGCTGATATTGATTCCTTTAAGGAAACAATTGCAAAAGGTATTAAACTTGACGGCAACGACAGTATATTTTATCAAAATATTAACGAAGCAGGTGTAGAGGATGTTTTCGACTATTTTGACAAAAACTCTGATGGTGTAATTGATGAAGAAGAATTAAATAATGTAGCCTCGGTCGATGGTAATGATGATGACATTTCAGGCTATGACCTTAATTATGCGCTAAATTCAATGGCATATGAAAACCTGCTTGATACCTTTGATGAACAGGTAAAAGAAGGCAAAATCGACCCTCAAGAAGTAAATAATCAAGCGTTTAATAACTACACATCAAACATTGGCGGCAGCAACTACAAAAACTACGGCTCACAAACTCAAAACGGTTCTACAATTTCAAGCGAACAACAATATTCTACAAAAGAAAAACTTGATAAAATAGAAAATGAAGAAATCCCAGAACTCGAAGAGAAAAAACAAGAAATAATTGACAAAGCGCAATCTGACATTGACGCAAAAAATGAAGAATTAGACCAACTAATTAAAGATAACGAAGAAAAACTTGGTGAGCTGGGAGAAAAATACAGCGGAAAACAAGAAAAAATTCAAGAATCAGATAAAAAAATCAGCAAATATGATTCGCAAATTTCGCAAAAACAATCAGAAATTGGTAAAAACGAAGGAACACTTGCAAACCTTAAAGCAGAAAAAGGAGCGCTCAAAACAAATACCGAAGATGAGGAAATAAATAGTTCTAACCAACAAAGGATAAAAGAACTTGAAGCCCAAATTAAAGAATTAGAAGACAAAAATAAAGACCTTCAAGACCAGATAGATGAACTTGAAGATAAAAAACAGGAAGAAAATGAGCTAAAAAGTAAAAACCAAGAAGAATTAACCAAACTCCAAGAGCAAATCGCACAAAAAAATCCTGAAATAGCTCAAAAAATGAGCGAAATTCAGGAAGACATTCAAGCTATAGAAGAAACCAAAGAAAAAGATGTCGCTGAAATTGACTCGCAAATTCAAGCAAAAAGAGAAGAGGCAAATAACTACCAAAAAGAAATAGGACAAAAGACAGGTGAAGCCGAATCTCTAACAGGCGCAAAAATGGTACAGGACGCGCTTAAACTGGCAGAAGAAGAACTGGCAAAAGGAGTATACGAATATACAGGTAACAACGACAGCCCTGAAATTGATAAATACAGAAACGGTGCAGCTAACGGACAACCGTGGTGCGCAAGCTTTGTTTCTTGGATATACGGCGCAGGACAAAATTCAGACAACGCAGCAACATTTGGCTATGACGCAAGTGTTTCAGGCATTAAAAGCAAAGCCGAAAGCGCGGGCTACTACGCACAAAAAGGCAGCTACACGCCTCAAGCGGGCGACCTTATGATACAAAAAAATAACGCATCACACGTTGGCGTTGTTACAAGTGTTGACGCTGACGGCACAATTCACACAATTGAGGGCAATTCATCAGATAAAGTTCAAAGATGCTCATATGCCCCCGGTAGCAGCGGATATAATAAAATATCAGGCTGGGTTAAAATGAACGAATGGCTTAGCAAATAAGCTATAGGTCAATATCTGACTCTTTAATAGGTGCGCCGATTACCCTTTCAAGCTCAGCAGCGTTTACGTTATAGTCAAGCAAGTTCGAATAATAGCTTAATTGCGCATTTAAGTAGGTATTTTCGGCATCTTTAAACTCAATAGCATTACCAAGTCCGACTTGATATCTTCTAAATGCTTGATACTGTTGTTCTTTTGCCTGTTGTAGCGCAAGTTTTGCAACGCCTAAACTATCATGAGAGTTTAGCAGACTAATATAAGCGCTTTTTACTTCAAGGTAAACATTTTGCTTTGCTTGCTCATAATCTGCCGCATATTTTTTATACGTTGCGTTAGCCTCATCAAGCTGCTTTTTAAGCGACATAAGATTTAAAGATGTATAGTTAAACTGCACGCCTACCTGATAACCATAATCTGCACTTATCTGTCTTCCACCATGGTCATACGAACCAAAAGCACTCAAATCAGGGGTGAAGGCTCTTTTTGCGCTCCTGATATTAAGCTCGGCAGCATCAAGTTTTTTCTTTGCGGATAAAAGCGAAGGGCGAGAATCTTCAGCCGTTTTTATTAAATCAGGAAAATTCACATCATACATTTTTGTATTCATGCCATCTTTCAAAATAACATTTTCCATCTCAGGAATACCAACGGCGTTAGCAAGTTCAACCGCAGCCAGCTCAAGCGTGTTTTTAGCTTTAATTAAATTAACCTTAGCATTACCAAGGTTATATTGAGCAGTCGTCACATCAATTTTTGCTTTTTTACCGATTTTATAATACGCCTCAGCCTGTTTAAGCTGCAGCTCATAATCCTTTACCGTGTCTTCATACACTATTTTTTGTGCTTGGGCAAAAACCATATTATAATATGCAACTTTTACATTATAAATAACACTTTCTATACTTGTTTCAGCGTCATAGCGGGATGACTCATAGTTTTTTCTTGCTAAATCCGCATTAGCCTTTGTTTTACCGAAGTCAAAAAGCAGCATATTGGCTGAAATTGTAGGCACATAGAACATATTATACCTTTGCACCATCATACGCATATATGCGTTATTTCCCATGGTATTTAACATGTCATTTCTTGAATAACTTGCACCTGCGCTAATTGTCGGGAAATAATTTGACCAAGCCTGACCTATTCTGGACTCGTAAATTTCAGCATTACTTATAGCGGAAACTATTGCAGGGTGATTAGAAATTGCAAGTTTAATGCAATCAGCCAGTGTCACTTCACCATTTAGTGTACTGTATTCGATTTTTGAAGTTAGCTCAGGGAATTTTGTTTCATACATTCCTTGCGCTTCTTTTGAAGAATCAAGCTTTGTTTTTTGATTTTGTGCTTGCTTTTTGGCGTCTTTTTTTATCTCTCCTTTTGAGCGGGCCTTATTTTTTTTCTTCTTATCAGGCTCTACAATATATACTTCATCTTCCTTTTGAACCTTTTGTTTCTTTTTGCCAAAATTAAAAAGTTTTTTCTTGTTATCATCTTGAGCAAGCACAGGCTCTTGCTGGGGCAGCTCCCTAAATTTTGCCTCCTGAATTTGCTCTTGAACTACTTGCCCAGAGTCTTTTTGCTCTTTCTTTTTAAACAAACTAAAGGCAAAAGCCGAGTTTGAAATTAGAGAATATATTAAAAATAAACTTATGATTTTTTTCATAAAAACTTAAAACTCCAAATCCTTTTGAGTGATTTCTCGTTTCGGGAATTTATCAACAAATTCTTGAACCAAAACATAAAAAGCAGGTGTTAAAACCGCACCCAGCGTACAGGCTGCTATCATACCGCCAAAAACGGTGGAACCTACTGATATCCTTGAGTTTGCACCGGCACCTTGTGCAAAAATCATAGGCAAAACACCAATAATAAATGCAAGTTCGGTCATCATAATAGCTCTAAATCTTAATTTTGCTGCCTTAATAGCCGCCTCTTGAACACCGAGTCCGTTTTTCTCATGCTCTTCTTTGGCAAATTCAACAATAAGAATTGACTGCTTTGCAGCAAGACCGATGAGTGTTATCATACCGACTTGAGAATAAATATCAAATGACTGATTAATCATCATCTGAAATATCAGCGCACCAAGGGCTGCAATTGGTGAAATTAAAAGTACGGCAATTGGAATTGTGTAGCTTTCATACAGTGCAACAAGGAAAAGATACACAAACACAAGCGCCATACCAACAACCATAGCTGTTTGTCCTGACGCTTCACGCTCTTGAGCAGACGTACCCGACCAGTCAAAAGTCATATCAGAAGGCAGAGTAGCTTTTGCAACATTTTCCATAGCGTTCATAGCATCCCCCGAGCTTTTGCCTGCTGCTTGCTGACCTTGAATTTGCACGGATTCATACTGATTGTATCTTGTAATTGAAGCCGTACCCACGGTCTGTCTTAATTTAACAACGGATAAAATAGGTACCATAACGCCGTTTTTATTTTTAACATAAATACCCGATAAATCTGATGCTTTATCCCTAAATCTGCTTTCTGCCTGCATTTGAACTTTAAATACACGCCCGTATTTATTAAAGTCATTAACATATCTTGTACCCAAAGTTGAAGACAACGTAGCATAAAGCTCTTGCAGGTCAATATTCTGAGCCATGGCTTTTTCATAATCTATTTCAACAATATATTGTGGTACATTTGCCTGAAATGAAGTGTAAACGCTTGATAAAGACGGGTCTTGATTAGCTGCTGCAATAAGCCTTGTAGCCCAGCTTTCAAGCTCTTGTGCGGTATATTCGCCCTGAGAGAGCATTTGAAACTCAAAACCGCCCATCATGCTCATACCGCTGATTGCCGGAGGAGAAAAGGCAACAATAGAGGCTTCCTTGGTATTTGCTGCAACTTGTCTTATTTGATTTAAAATTGCAACATGCGACATATCTGTCGATTTGCCCTGAATTTTCCTTGCCACCCAGCTTATAGGATTTACTCTTCTGTCTTTATATTCATGCAACTGAATGATAACTGTAGACTGGTTTGTGGCACCATCTCCGCCAAAAACGGTAAGTTTTTCAGGGTTAATTCCCTCAATACCTTTTATCTGCTCTGTAAACTTCCTTGAAACATCCTCTGTTCTCTGCAGGGACGCACCATCGGGCAATGTAATACTTGCAAGCAATATTCCTTGGTCTTCATCAGGAATAAAACCTGTTGAAATAAACTTAAAGCCAGCAAGAGTAAGGATTACTATAGAAATGTAGCAGATAATTACAAGTTTTTTATTGTAAACAAACTTTTTAACATATTCAATGTAGAAGTCCTCAACTTTTGAGAAAAACTCGTTGAATTTTTTAACAACAAGCGTGGATTCAGCCGAAATTTTTTCTTTTAAAAGTTTAAATTGAGGATGTTTTGTGATACCAAAGCCTTTTGTATCCTCTTGAGTCCTACCCAAAAAATGTGAGCACATGGCAGGCGAAAGAGAAAGAGCGCAAATTGCCGATATAGCAATAGATACGGCTATACAAACCGCAAATTGTTTATACATAACACCTGTCATTCCACCCATAAAAACAATGGGCACAAACACGGCCATTAAGACCATAGCCATTGCAACAAGGGAAGAACCAACTTCTTGCATAGTAAGTTGTGTTGCAATAATTGCGGATTTGCCCTCTTCAATGTGTCTGTTTACGTTTTCAATAACAACAATAGCGTCATCAACTACAACGCCGACCGCAAGAACAAGCGCAAACAGAGATAAGAGGTTTATTGACATGCCAAAAGCCTTGAGCGCAAAAAATGTCCCTATAAGTGAAACAGGAATAGTGACACAGGGCACAAGGGTCGCCATAGCGTCCCCCAAGAATAGAAAAATGATAATAACAACAATGATTGCCGTCAAGAATATAGTAAACTCAACCTCTTTCATTGATTCATGGATAAAGTCGGCATCATCTTTTACATAAAGTATCTTAATCCCGTTTGTAAGTCTTGAATTCAGCTCGTCAACCTTTGCTTTAACTGCTTTTGAAAGGTTAATGATATTTGCGTCCGGCAATTGAGATATAACAACAACAGCAGAGGGTTTACCGTTTACAAGACCAAGGTTGGAATATGACTCTGCACCAAGCTCAACGCGGGCTATATCTTTTATTTTTACATTTGAACCGTCAGAGTTTGAGCGAATAATTATATTTTCAAATTCTTCAACATTATCGAGCCTGCCCTCGGTTTTTAAAGTGATTTGCAAAGCGCGCTTTGAATCCGTCGGCAATTGCCCCAGAGCACCTGCGGTTACTTGAGTATTTTGCGAAGTAATAGCGTTTTGAACATCGCTTGCCGAGATATTCAGCCCTGCCATTTTTTGAGGGTCAAGCCAAATACGCATAGAGTAGTTTCCGCCGCCAAAAACGCTAACATCAGCTACGCCGTCAACACGCTTCAATTCGTCTTTTATATAAATTGAACCGTAGTTTGTAAGGTCAAGTTGAGTCCAATCACCTGATTCAGGGTACAGTGTCAAAATAACCGCACCGGAACCTGATGAGCGGCTTATAGCGGTAACGCCCGTTCTTTGAACATCTTCAGGCAGTTGAGATTGTACCTGCTGAATTCTGTTTTGAACATTCATAAGGTTAATGTTTTTATCAGAACCGACTTTAAAATACAAAGTAAGAGAATAACTGCCGTCATTTGAGGTCGAAGTCATATAGGTTAAATCTTCAACACCGTTTAATTTGTTTTCAAGAACGGTAGCAACAGAAGACTCTATAACCTCAGCACTTGCACCCTGATAAGAAGCACTTACACGAACCTGAGGCGGAGTAACATCCGGGTAGCTTTCCTGCTTTAAGCTAAATATTGAAATTAAACCCAGAATAACTATACAAACAGATATTACAAGGGCGAATCTTGGTTTTCTTATAAAGAAAAATAACTTGTCTTTATCAAATATCTGTTTCATCAGCTTTTCCTGCTTGTTTATCATCTTTTTTTGTTATAATTTTTAGCTTTTGCCCTTCGGCTGCAATATTTTGTGTACCTGATACAACAACCGTATCAGACAGTTCAAGACCGCTGTCTACTACCCAGTTATTGTTAATATCATCAGAGACTTTGATGTTTGTTTTAACCGCTTTGTTATCTTTAACCGTCCAAACATAATATCCGCTCATAGCGTCGCCTTTTGTACATGCCTGAGGAACAGTGACAAATTGCACTTTCTTTGGTGCAACAAGCTCAACTTTCATATAATCCCCCGGCATAAGCCAGCTTTTTGGATTTTCAAAACTTGCTCTCATAGTCACAGAACCCGAGTCTTTATCGATTTTATTGTCAACAAAGTTGATTTTTCCGTTATAAGGGTACCAGCTGCCGTCATTAAACTGAACACGCACAATGATGTCTTTAAACCTGTCACTTGCTTTAAGAAGTTTTACAAAATCATCACTCTTAAGGCTAAAAGTCACAAATACAGGGCTTATACTTGCAATATTTACAAGCGAGCCTGATGTAGGTGTTACATAGTTGCCCTCAGTTATGTTAACCTTACCAATCCTGCCATCAATAGGGGATTTTATAGAGGTATAACTCAAATTAACTTTTGCAAGCTCGAGCTGCTGGCGGGCAGCGTCATAGAGCGCCTTATTTTGGTTTCTTGTAGCAAGGCTCTGGTCAACATCAGAGCGACTTATTAAGTCCTCTTTTATAAGGGCGTTAGCTCTGTTTAGCTCTTGCTGAGCATTTTTTAGAAGTGCAGCGTACTGATTAACCGTAGCCCTTGCGTTATTAACTTCGATTTGAAACTCTCTCGGGTCAATTTGAAAAAGCATTTGACCTTTTTTAACAAAGTCACCCTCTTTAAAATGCTTCTTTAATAAGAACCCTGAAACACGGGCTATAACATCAACCGAATATTGTGCTTCAACGCGTCCCGTGGACTCAGCCGAAACATTAACTTCTTCAATATGAGGATTATCCACTTCAACTTCTTTAGGCATTTTCATGGCCTGTTTTTGAATCATGCCGCCTATAAAACCTGCCGTCTTATTATATAAAATAGGAACAATAATAATAAGTAATACTACTATCCCCCACTGCTTGCGCGTTAAATTTAACTTCATGAGTATTCTCTCCCAAGTGACAATGTTGCAACTGCAACAAAGTATATATAAAATATTTTAAGATATTCTGCGCTGCAGTGTCAATTTGTTTTTAAAGGATTTACACTATTTGGAGCACCTTTTACTTTTCACCAAGAAATTCCAAAAGCTCTTCTTGCGCCTTTTGGCATTTTCCTTGTCTTACAATCTTGTAAGCCTGATTAATTTTGCTTTCTAAATAAGCAGGAAATTCTTTCTGGTTGTGTAAAGCAGCGACCTGAATTATAAAATCAATTTTTTGTGTTACTTCCTCATAAGAAACCAATCGCGGCGTGTCTGCCCCTTGGGATAATTTATTGTGAACGACGCTATCAGGATAAAATAAATCTTCAATATTTAATGCAACAGCATCAAGAAAATCTTTGTTATTAGAAACTTTAGCTGAAAATCTGCCGTCCCTGATTTCATTTCTGACTGACATTAGAGCACCTGCGATAGCACTTGTTATAATATCTGCAGTGTTTTCATTTTTTTCTTTATAGATATCAGCAAGAGTTGTAAACTTCTCTAATGTATCACTATCACATTCAAGGTTTTTAATCTTATCAAAGTCAATGTTTTCAACAGGGATATTAAGAGATACCGCCCAATTTTTAACATCGTCGATAAAATCTGACGGAAGAAAATTAAAGGGTCTTTTCATAGAGCCAACAAAGTTGTCTATATTTGCCTTTGCGCTTTTTACATGAGCCCAACCCTTTGTTAGAGCTTTAGAGAACTGTACACCCGCCCATTTATTTTTCTTCCAGAAATTTTTTAGTGCTTCTTGCTGCGAGTTTGACATTTTATCAAAATCAGCGCTAAATACATTCTCATCCAGTTTAACTCTTTGTTTTTTAAAGAATTTAACCATATGTTTTCTAAGGCTTTTCCCTTCCTGAGTCTTATTCCAAGCGTATGTTACCGCTCGCTTAAAAAGTACAACTTGCTCAGGATTATCCTCAAAGTATTTTTTCTGCCTTTCAGACATCATAGCAAGTTTTTCCGGATGCTCGGCGTAGTGCTTTATTAAACCCTCTGAAATGTGCTTTCTATGAGATTCGCTTAAAGGCCCGCGCGGGATATAAACAGGCTCACCGTCCCTTTCTTGGACGCGTCTGTCCATTGATTCCATACGCTTTTGAGCCATTTGGTTTGTCAAACGCTCATTGTATTCTTTATCTGAAAACTTCAATACATGCGCATAATCCCTATCCATAAGCGGAATATTGAACTTATTTAACGTATGATAAAGATTTACACCAGAGTATTCCTTTAGGTCATTTAGTGAAAATCCCTCAGCCCAATATAATTTTAAAAGCTGAAAGGCTAAATCCTCGTCCTTGTTAAAGTTTTCTATTTCTCCTTTTTTCACCTTGCCAATAAAAGAATCAGGCATGTAATCGGTTTGAGAATCTGAGAGAACACCCTTAAACTCGTCGAACAAAGCTTTTGCATCATCTAAGTCGTAGCAGTCATTCAGAAGCGAATATCTGTTTTTGTGAATATCTATAAGGGTCTTGCCCTCAGGATTTCCATTTTTTATAATTTCCAATGCTTCAGAATGCACCTCGGGAGGAAACTTCTCGCCTATGATATCAGACAGTGCATCAAGATTTGCTACACTTTCTTTTAAGTTTAGACTTGAGCCGCCCATAAAACTTAAATAGTGAGAGTAATTTGGCATTTTATATTCATTTTTTATGCCAGCGCCGTTTTGCTTGTTTTGAACAGCTTGAGTTTTAGAAAAATTATAAAATGAGTTTGTTAATATCGGATTAATACGCATAAAAATTCCCTGCTAAATGTGACGGTACATAAAAAACCGGTAAATAAAATATTTTGCTAGCCAAGAACTTCTTTAAGTGACTCATAAGCTGCGTTAATTACATAATCCATGTCTTCTTTTTGGATAATTAAAGGCGGATTAAAGTATATAATATCCCCCAACGGTCTTAAGAGTACACCTTTTTCAAGAGCTTTTTTATAAATTTGATATCCTGTTCTTTTTCTATAGTCCAAGGGTGCTTTTGTATTTTTATCGGCAACAAGCTCAATTGCATTTATAAGTCCAATTGAGCGAATATCGCCCACGTTTTTATGATTTGAGAATTTTTCCTCAATAGCGTTTTTAAAATAAATTGCATTTTTAGAAGCGTTTTCAAGAATATTTTCTTCTTTTAAAATCTTTAAAACTTCGCATGCTGCAGAGCAAGCAAGAGGGTTGCCGCTATATGTGTGAGAGTGCATAAATGCCTTGCCCTCAAGATACGGAGCATAAAAAGCGTCATAAATTTTATTTGTCGTAACAGCTAATGCCATTGGCATATAACCTCCCGTTAAGCCTTTTGATAAACACATAATATCAGGAGAAATTCCCGCATGGTCACAGGCAAACATTTTACCCGTTCTGCCATAACCTGTTGCTATTTCATCTGCTATAAGATGTACGTTATACTTGTCACACAACTCTCTTAATTTTTTAAGATAAATCGGAGGATAAATCTTCATGCCTGCTGCAGCTTGTACAAGCGGCTCAATTACAAGAGCACTTGTAACATTGCCGTATTTTTCAAAATCTTTATTTGCAAATTCTATACACTTAGCTTCGCAAGTTTCACAATTTAAACCATACGGACATCTGTAACAATCAGGAGCTTGTATTCTTATGATATCTAAGAGCACGGGCTTATAAATTTGAGAGTACAAATCTACCCCGCCAACAGATAAAGCACCTATTGTTTCACCATGATAAGCATCAGACAGCGCCATAAAACGCGTTTTTTGCGGATTACCCGTTTGATGATGATACTGAAAACTCATTTTCATTGCAGCTTCAATTGCTGATGAACCGTTATCCGTAAAACAAAACTTCTCAAGACCCTTTGGTAAAACTTTCACAAGCTCATCACAAAGCTCGATTGCTTTTATATGGGAAAAATTAGCAAATATGACATGCTCAAGAGTATCAAGTTGCTCTTTTATGGCGTTATTAATTCTTTTATTGCAATGCCCTAAAAGATTGCACCACCAAGAACTCACTACATCAATGTATTTTTTGCCGTCATAGGAATAAAGATTAACCCCTTCGCCTCTTTTAATCATAATCGGTTTTAATTCTTCATAATCCATCATTTGAGAGCATGGGTGCCAGATGTGGTTTAAGTCTCTTTTTATGAGTTCTTCTGTGAAAATTTGCATAATTCCTCCTCAACAATTTAATTATACTCCTTAAAAAAAATGTAGTATTATAGTTTTAAATACAATGAGGTGATGATGGATATAAATACGCACGCAAAGGTCTTAAACATACAATACAACCCAAAACTGGGGGATAGGTTTTATAACTGTAATAAAATAGGAGAAATTATCTCTGATAATTCAAAAGAGGGGTTGGACCTTGTTGTAATGCCTGAATTTTTTACAACAGGAATAGACGACTCGGCTTTTGTAAACTCACCCGAGATAGAAAAAAGCTCATCCACACTGCTTTACTTTAGCGAACTTGCAAGACAATTCGGAACAAATATAATCTGCGGGACGATTATTGAAAAAGATATTGACGGAAAACTCTACAACACAAGCTACGCGCTTGACAGAAAAGGAACAATAGTAGGCAAATATAGAAAAATGCACCTATATAACTACTTTGGAGGTAACGAGGGTAAAACAATTACTGCAGGCAGCAATCCCGTAGTAGTTAATTTTGACTTTGCAAAAGTAGGCATGAGTGTTTGTTTTGACATAAGATATCCTCTTTTATACAAAAATTTAATCAAAATGGGTGCAGAAATTATTGTCTCACCCTCCGCCTGGTGTACATTAACATCAACAAACAAAGAAGAAATGAATGATTTTATAAACTGCTGGAGAGCGCTAAATGTCGCAAGAGCGTCAGAGAGCCTTGTTTATTTTATAACCTCAAATCTTGTAGGCAAAAGTAATCCGTATTTATATTCAATAGGCAACTCAATGATTGTAAATCCGCTCGGCAAAATCCTGCAAAACGGACAAAACAGCGAGTGCGCTATTTTTGAAAAACTTGATATGTCGCTTGTAAGAATTTTAAAAAGAGAATACCCGATTTATAACATTGACTGACGTTTGTTGTGTATTAAAGAAGAAATAAACGCAGCAATAATAAACGCAAGTCCCAAAACTCCCGTTACAACTTCGGGCACTTCTTTTATGGCAGAGAAAAGCATAATAACAGATAGCGCACCTATTGCCCAATGCGCACCATGCTCAAGGTAAATATACTGCGCCAGAGTCTTTTTCTCAACAAGCATAATAGTAAGTGAGCGAACAAACATTGCACCTATTGAAAGACCAATTGTTATAATCAAAATATCTTTGCTTAGTGCAAAAGCGCCTAAAACACCATCAAGAGAAAATGAGGCATCTATTAACTCTAAATATAAAAACCCTGCAAAGCAGCTGCTTTTAAGTCCAAGACCGCTGGTGCAATGCGCTTGAGGTAAGTTTTCTCCTCTTTTTTCAAGCATATGGGTTAAACCGTCTATCAAAAGGTAAATAACAATACCCCAAATACCTGCTATTACTACCTCTAGCCTTATTTCTTGAGGCAAGAAGTTTTGCATAGTGTATAAAGAAATTAAAGTTAAAATTATTCCGATACCTTTAAAATCACCAAAATCCGCAATTTTTTCCTCTATAAATTTTATCCAGTGAATATCTTTTTCCTTGTTGAAAAAGTACGAAAAGAATAGCATCATAAGAAATGTGCCGCCAAAAGTAATAATTGGCGGGTGAGAAATGTGCAGATAATGAGCATATTTATCCGCATCATTTAAAGCCATTTTAGCAACTTCTACCAATCCTACATTAGCAAATATTGAAACTACAAGGATGGGAAATAAAAACCTCATACCAAAAACTGCAATTAATATACCCCAGGTTAAAAACCTGTGCTGCCATTTTGGCGACATTTTCTCCAGCCTTGCAGCGTTTACTACGGCGTTATCAAAAGATAAACTAACCTCCAGCACACTTAGAACAAAAGCTATAAAAATACACTCAAAACCCGTGCCGCTATGGACATGCTCACCCCAAAGATAAGCTAAAATCAGACCAATTGCAGTAACTATATAAGAACCCGTAAAGTATTTCATATTATCCTCACTAAACTCAGAAGAATTGTAGCAGTTTTAGACGCTATTAACAAGATAAATACTTTAAGAGGCGTAGCCGAGTTGAGCGCAAAATAAAAGACACTCGATTAAGAGTGTCTTTTATGGAGCGGGATAACTTAGTCCTTGGCGAATTTATGAGCCATAGGAATAAGTATACAGCGAGGCACTTTGTGCCGAGTCGTAAGAGGCGTAGCCGAGTTGAGCACAAAATAAAAGACACTCGATTAAGAGTGTCTTTTATGGAGCGGGATAGCTTAGTCCTTGGCGAATTTATGAGCCATAGGAATAAGTATACAGCGAGGCACTTTGTGCCGAGTCGTAAG
>CASDXV010000017.1 GCA_949285255.1 uncultured bacterium
TGAACGGAGTCTTCCTTAGTACGAGAGGACCGGGAAGAGGGAACCTCCAGTGTACGGGTTATCGCGCCAGCGGTAAACGCCCGGTAGCTGTGTTCCAAGTGGATAAGTGCTGAAAGCATATAAGTACGAAGCCCACCGTAAGATGAGTTCTCTTTTGACACAAGTCAGTAAGTCCCCTTGCAGACCACGAGGTTGATAGGACGCAGGTAGAAGAATGGCAACATTTGCAGCCGAGCGTTACTAATAGGACGAGGGCTTTTCCTGATAACCGTTTGGTTAAGGAAAAATACATCGGTTTTATATTATCTGTGCAACTTTCAGCGTGCAGGCTGAAAAAGCTGCATGACATCAGGTTTTCTGGTGGCCAAGCGGTAGGACTCCACCCGTTCCCATCCCGAACACGGTCGTAAAGACTACTCGCGCTGACAATACTCGGAGGGTAGCCTCCCGGGAAGATAAGTTGCTGCCAGATCTTATATTTATAAAAAGAACTCTCAAATCTGAGAGTTCTTTTTATTTGTAGTTTTTAATGGTTAAAAAAAGCCTGAATCTCATACAAATAAATTTTGGTATAGTTATTTTTTCTTTGAAAAAAAGCTTATAATCTTCTCAAGAAGCCCTTCATCCTCATACATTGCTTCTTTTTGTGATTTTTGTTCAATCACTTTGCCGTAGTATTGTGCAAGTTTTAAGTCACCTTGTTCATAATAAAAATCGCCTAAAATCTGCCCTGCGCGTTTGTCGTTATCTATTTCATAAACTTTTTTCCAATATTCCATTGAGGCAAATTTTTCACCGTTATTTGCATAAAGGTTTGCAAGCTCAATTAGGGTATTTTTATCATTTGGGTTTGCATTGTGAGCGTGAGTAAATTCAACTATAGCTTCATCAAAGCGTTTTCTTACTTTGTAACAGTATCCCCAGTTATAAGCGGACTTAAATTCAT
Organism: uncultured bacterium; assembly: GCA_949285255.1. Lineage (GTDB taxonomy): Bacteria > Cyanobacteriota > Vampirovibrionia > Gastranaerophilales > Gastranaerophilaceae > Galligastranaerophilus. Next base: position 947 of record CASDXV010000017.1, read on the forward strand.
CTTCCATGCCCTCATAAATTAAAGCCTTCATTTGGAAAGAAAGAGCGTTTGGCAGGCTGATATCGGTGTATTTTTCAACAAAATTCAGCGCCTGTTCAAACTCTTGCTTATTGTAGTGATACTGCGCCTCAAGCAGATAATATGTTGCAAGCTGCTCTTTGTTTTGTTCTTTGTAGAGGTTTTTATCTTCCTTAATTTTATCTAAAATCTCTCTTGCCTTGTCATTTTGTTCATCTTGCAGAAGAATTTTGGTCTTTAAAAAATTATCCTCAACAACCTCAAGTGCGTTTTTATAATCATTCATTTTAAAATACAGGTTAGCAAGGATATTTTTAAATTCACTGTCATCGCTAAACTGTGCAAGAGCCTTTTTTGCTATGCCAATGGCGCTCTCGGGGCTGTCTTCTTTTGAATACAGGTCAATAAGCTCAATATATGCGTCTTTTTGTGTTGCATCAATATCGATTATTTTTAAAAACTCGTCTACTGCGCGCAGGTTTTTGCCTGTAACTTTATATAAGCGGCCGAGTTTTCTTAGTGCATCAACCGATTGAGATTCAAGGTTAAGCGCTTTTTTCACATCGTTTATGGCATGCTCGTATTTATTTTGAACGATATTTACATTTGCGCGTGTTAAATAGTACATGAATTTATCGCGCTCAAGATATAAATCCATTAGCTGAGAAAGAGCAGTTTCATCGCCTGGGGCAAACTCTATGATTTTTGTATAGATTTCAATAGCTTTTTCTTCGTTACCTTTTATAAGTTCATCGTTTGCTGCTTGGTGCAGATTATATACATCATTCATAAGATTACTCTCCCCTTAGATACATCCTTGCAAGCTCGTCACTGTGCAGGAAACCTCTTTGTTTTATAAGATTGTTTACTTTTACGTTGTCATATTTTGCACTTTTGTGTTCAATTTGAAATGTAGCATCGTCGTTAATTTGAAGCAATGCCCAGTACGGCATTTTATCTTCTGTCATTGAGCGTCCTACAGAGCCTACATTTACTACGGTTTTTCCTGAATTTAGAGAATAGCCGCAGGGAATATGCGTGTGCCCGCACAAAATAAGCTCTGCTTTTGAATCTGCAACCATCTGCTCTACATTTTCTAAGTCTAAATTAGGATAAATATTTTCATCCTGCGCTCTTGGTGAACCGTGCACAAGTTCAATTTTAAGACCGTTCGCTTCGATATATTTTTTCTCGGGCAGATTTTTTACAAAGTCTATATATTTTTTATCAACTATTTTTAAATCTTCTCTTAGAGCATAGCCCATACAGGGAAATTTGTTTTTTGCTTTTTCAAAAAGCTCTTCACTGTAGTGTGCAACCATTTTATCGGTATTACCTTGGATTATTTCTAGGTTTTTAATATTTAAAATCTTCTGTGCCGTGCCGTTTGGGTCATAGCCTGCCATTAAAATATCGCCAAGACAAAAAACTCTATCAACACCGATTTTATCAATTTGCTTCAACACCGCATCAAGTGCCAGTGTGTTTGCGTGAATGTCTGAGATAACCGCTATTTTCATGCTATGATTTTAACATAAAAAAGGAATTAATGTTATGGAAAAGATTCAAATTAAAATCGGTGATGTAAAAATAGGGGCAGGGGCGCCTGTTAGCGTGCAGTCTATGACAAATACCAAGACTGACGATGTAGAGGGCACATTAAGACAGATTAATGAATTAAAAGAGGCGGGATGCGAGATTGTGCGTCTTGCTGTTTTAAATAAAGATTGCGCTCAAAAAATTAAAGACATAAAAAACAAATCACCTCTGCCTATTGTGGCTGATATTCATTTTGATTATCGTCTTGCGCTTGAGTGTATGAACTCAGGCGTTGACGCACTTAGACTTAACCCCGGTAATATAGGCGGTATAGAGCATGTAAGAAAAGTTGTCGATGTGGCAAAAAAAACACAAACCCCGATAAGAATAGGTGTAAACGCAGGTTCGCTTGAGCGTGAGCTGCAAGCAGATAAAACACTAAAGCTTGAAGAAAAAATGGTTAAAAGCGCTATGTCGCATATAAAAATGCTTGAGGATTGTGATTTTAACCTTATTAAAGTTTCGCTAAAGTCAAGTGACGTGATGACGACAATTAAAGCATACAGGTTAATTAACGATTTAATTCCCTATCCTTTACATGTGGGTGTAACAGAAGCAGGTACTTTAAGAGGCGGGCTTATAAAATCTTCAATCGGCATAGGAACGCTTTTGGCAGAGGGCATAGGTGATACCATAAGAGTTTCGCTCACGGAAAACCCTGTTGAGGAGGTTTATGCCGCTTGGGATATTTTAAAAGCCCTTAAAATGCGCCAAAGAGGTGTGAATTTTGTTTCTTGTCCTACTTGCGGGCGCACTAAAATTGACCTTATAGGTTTGGCTAAAAAAGTTGAAGAGAGATTTAAAAACCTTGATGCACCAATTACAATAGCTACCATGGGATGCCCTGTTAACGGGCCAAATGAAGCTCGTGACGCTGATTTTGGTATAGCAGGTGCAATTGGCGAGGGGTATATATTTAAAAAAGGTGAACTTGTAAAAAAAGTTCCGCAGGAAGTTTTATTGGATGAATTTGAAAAGGTAATCAAAGAGGGACTTGGCGAGTTAAATTTTTTTAAGTAAAAATTACATTAAACAGTTGGTCAAAAAACTGATATAATATATAATAATGGTAGTGTAGTATGAGGTATATTATGAAAAAAGTTATATTAGCATTAACGGTTACACTATTTACACAAGGCGCTTATGCGTATTTAGAAGCGGGTAACACTGCAGATATTGAAAGGCTTGATAAAGCAGGATACTCTCAAGCAGCTTTAAAAATTATAGACAGAGCCGTAAGTCAGTCGCAAGGACAGGGCAATTTAGATAATGAACACTATGTAAGATACTATAACGATTATAAACCGAAAAACGGTCTTGCAGCATTTTATACTAAGGCAAGAATCTATATCGACCCTACAACAGAGGATGATTTCTTTGGCCGTCATGAAATAGACTACAATAATGCTTGGTTTCCTGATATGCACGATAGCACAGTTAAGGTTAACACTAACAGAAATTCAACAATAGAAGACCTATAATCCTAAAAACAGGCTGATTGAAATAACTATAAGTACAAAGAGGATTGAATAGTTTAAATTCGTCCTCTTTTTTAGTACTGTTTTTTGTGGTTCTTTTCTGTAATGCGGTTTTTTATAAATTATATTTACAAATTTGAGCACTGCATAAGCAAGAATTATATAAGATAAAAACATCAAAATGTTTACCGTAATACTCCATAAACCTGTTTGAAAAAGAGCAAGAGAGATTTGATATCTTGCAGCAATAATGCCCGAGGGTATAAGCCCCGCGCTTATAAAAAGTGCTATGCTTAATAATGTTGCATAATATGGGTTTGTGTAATAAATGCCCTCAAAGTCTGTAAGTTTAGTTGAGTCTTTTTTATTTATATCAAAAATTGCAAATGCGCATAAGAGCGTAAGGGTTGATATCAATGTATTTGCGAGCAAAAACGCAGTTGCTTTGTTTAGAGCGGTTGTACCGACAAAAAATCCAAGAGCTATTGTGCAGAAATTTAGTGAATTTAGAGAAAATATAAAATCGTTATATGTCTTTGCTCTTAGTATTTTAATGGCAATAAAAGGTAAGCTTAGAGCAAGAACAATTATAAAAAATGCCTTACAAAGAGGTGCTACAGGTATCATTGCAGCAAATATTTTTGTAAAAACAGCACAGTAAATTACAAATACCACGGTATTTAAAAATACAAAAGACGGGAAATTGTATTTTAAAAAACCCTGTCCGTCTTTAGTAAATACAAAGGCAAATGCGCCTTTGAATATAACAGATAGTAAAAACAGTACTGAAAATACGGTTAAAATAACATTGTTTGTCGGGTCTGATACAGTTAAAATCCCGTATGATATTATCATTAGTGCACTTGAAGCCAGTGAGAAAATGAGATATTTGTATGCACTGTAGAATATTTCTCTATTTTTAAATGCAAGAATTATAAAAAGCGTACAGGCTGATATTACTTCAAGCGAGAGAACAAAAGGCAAAAACCCTTTTGATGCAAATAAAATATTTGTGCCAAGTGCGGTGCACAGGTAAAGAGTATTAAAGTAATGTTGTTTAAAACGAAGCTTTTTAAGATGTTTTAGCGATATTAAAAATGCCATAAGTATCGCTGTTTGAGAAAGTATACAAAGACTCATCTCAAGTGCTCCAAAAACAATATTACCGTTTAAAATACTTATGGTGCTTACTCTATCTGTAGATAAAAAACCTATTAACATTGGAGTTTGCAGGATAATTGAAGATAATAGGGTAGAAATAGTGATAATATTTGAGAATTTTTGGGAGTATTTGTTAAATAAACCCATAAAAGCAAAATTTATTACCGCCCCTAAAAATACTACAATAAAGCCTGTAAGAGGGTAAATTATATCTTGTGTAATTATAAAATTATCAAACATCTCTACTCCTTAAAATGAAAACATTGAAACAATCATATCAGCATATCTGCTTAGAATTTCCCCTAAGTAATAAGGAAACGCTCCAAGTATAATTATTAAAGACACAATGGTTAAAAGTGCTATCCACCTGTGCCTTAAAAGGTCTGAGGCTTTAGATACACTGCACTCACCTGCACCAAAAAATATATTTTGGAATGTTTTTATTGTATAAATCATTCCTAAGATAAATACGGGTATTATAAATAATGTGCACATCCAGATTGTATTTTGCGTATAAACTTCTGTTGAAAAGCCTCCTAATATAGAGAGAAATCTGCTGACAAATCCGCAAGTAAGCGGCAGATTTGCACCGGCAAGTGTGAGTACAAAGGTAAATGCGGCAAGTTTTGGAGTATAGCTTGCGAGCCCTCCCATAAAGGGAAGTTTTGTTGTTTTAAAGATTTGCACTACAAAGCAATAACACAGGAACAGCCCTAAAAGTATAAGACTTTGAGAAATTATTTGATATATTGCTCCGCACACTCCGTTGATGTTGATTGATGCAAGAGAGGGAATGCTCAAAAGTACCTGAGAAAAACAAAAATATGCAAAAGATTTTTTTATGTCTTTTGAACCTATTGCAAGGAAAGCAAAATATATGACATTAACCATTGCAATAATTGCAAGATAAGGGGCAATTAGTCCAAAGACGTAGCTTAGAGCGTACATATTAAATTTAATAAAGATAAAAAATCCTAAAATAAATTCTGTTAAAAATATAAAACACAAAGGTGCACAGAGCCCCTCTATCGTACCTTGCAGTATTTTATGAAAAGGAAAAATCGGCAATTTGGCAAAAACCAAAAGAACTATGGCAAAAAATGCCAAAAACTGCACAACGGAAGAAAGCTCAGAGCTTACCTGTACAAGATTTTGGATGTTCGGGTAGATAGAATTTTTTATAAGCACAGCACTTATTAGAGTCATAGCCCCCATAAAGGCAAGAGAGCAGGAAAAGTTTAAAATAGCATACCTGTCAGCTATAATTTTGCCTTTTGGCATTGCAAAGTTTGAAATTAAGATATAAGCACAGAATATTTCAAAAAATAACGCCAAGCAAAACAGGTATAGATTTTGTACACAAAACATCAAAACTGCCGATGTTTCAAAAAACAGTGCAAATGAATAAAATAATTTTTGCTTGCTTATAAGAGTGCTTTTAGCAACTATCATACAAATGGTTATGATAAATATCACAAGGGTTGATAAAATCATGCTAAGCGCATCGAAACCAAAAAGTATGTTGTAGTTTTTTAAATTTACAACATATTGAAGCTCAGAGTTTGTATTGTAGTTAATTAAAAACCCTAAGGCGTAGATAAGATAAGCTATATTAAAGTACTTTGCAAAACGTCTTATTACTACTGTGTTGTTCCTAAAAAATCCTATAAATATAAGAATTCCCGCCAAAAGAGGTAAAATTGCCAAGATAAATATATTTAAAATTTCTCCCATTAATTTATTACCCCCGTTTTAAAATACAAAATTACAAATACCAATGCTACTAAAAACATCCATAGCGCAAGCGTAAAAAACTCTGAGTTTATATTATTTGTCTCAAGTTTTTCTTTTACAAATGAAATTATTTTTATTTTTAATTTGGCAAGTGTGTATAAAATTCCTATTACATATTTTTCAAAGAATAAGCAAATTTTTGCTACAAAGAGTGGTAATTTTTCAAAAAGAAAATCTATAAAATAATCGCACCAAAAGTGCTCTGCGGCAATTTTTCTTAAAGGACGAAAACGAAGAGAGCTGATTCTTTTTGCAAAGTATATGTTATAAGCAAGATAATAACCTGCTATACAGGCTATAAAAGCAAAAATATTTATAAAAAAGTCGGGCGTCATTGCTTTTTTTATAGTGGAAAAAGATAAAAAAGCACCTGAATATTTGTTAAAAATTAAGCCGAAAAATACCACGGGAACACTCAAAAGCAAAATTGCAAATTTCATCAATCTGCTTGTTTTTTGAATTTCATAGCTTCCTCTGTAGCCCCCTTCAAAGACTCTAAAGTAAACTCTAAAGAGGTAAAAAGCACTCATAAATAAAATAACAAGCAAGAGTAATGAATATACCAATGATTTTTCAAACACAAGATTATTTATAAACTCTGTTTTTGGATAAAAGCCGCTAAATAACACCCCGCAAAGTGAAAGCGCTCCTATAATATAAGTAAATGCCAAAAAGGGTGATTTTTCTCTTAAGCCGCCAAGAAATCTTATGTTTTCTTGTGAGCCGCTGCAGTAGCTGACACAATCAAGACTATAGCAAATAAGTGCCGCCGCAAGTCCTGAACATATCAGGTAAAAAACACTTGTTTCATACATTTTAAAACCAAGCGCGCACATTACAATACCAACTTGAGAAACTGCCATCCAAGAGCAAATTTGTTTTAGACTGTTTTCTTTAAATGCTATTGCACAGGCAATTAGAGCTGATGTTATTCCAATTATTTTAACTATTTCAAAAATCCCGTCAGCCAGATTTAAAAGCGGATAGAGTCTGTAGAGCAAAAATACCCCCTGAGCAAGCACAACGGGACTTAAAATAACTGAAAACGCCGGATTTGGAGCGTCAGAGCATAAGGATATTTTTGATACAAAAGGAAACTGCGAGCTTTTAATAATTGCCCCTATTACAAAAAGAATGCAAATAAAAGCAAACATAAAAGGATTAAGGCTTGCAAAAGAATACAACCCCAGCGAGTTTATGTTATTAAACCCAAGGGTCGGTATATTTATGGTATCGGGTACAAGAGTTGAGAAAAACAAAAATGCAACAGATGCGCTTATTAGTATAAAATCTCCTGTTAAATCGGCCATAAAAAGCTTTTTTGAGCTGTTTTGAGCGTGCGGTTTTTGAAAATAAAAATTTGCAAAAAGATAGCAGGCAAGGCTTGTTGCCATCATAAACACTACACTTTGCATAAGATTTGAACTTAAAAAGAAACAAAACGAGAAAAACTGCAGCAGATTTAAGTATATATAAAACCTTGCGAATCCTTGTCTGTTTTGACGAAGATATTTGTATGAAAAAATATTTGCAACAAGGAAAAACCCGCCGACAAGAAGTGCAAAAAGAGAAGTCAGGTTGTCTGCGTATATTCCAAAGTACAGGGGTATGTTTTGTATTACACAAATAGGGTAATTACTCTCAAGTGTGTAACCCTGATATGTTATTACATATTCAAAAAGCAGCACGGATGAAGATAGCGAGCAAAGTGAAAGAAAAGTACTTGACGCAAAATTTATGTAATCAGGTATGTTTTTGAAAATAAGTTTAAAAATTAATAACAAAACCGCACATATAAGTGGAGTGCATACCATAAGATAAACAAGACTTACAATGTCTATCATCTTTCCCCTTTCGCTGCCTGCTCAATTTTATCCATATCAAGAGTGTTAAATTTCTTGTAAATTTTAATAATTATAAATGTCCCGATAAAGTAAATAATCGGAGCAAATACGCATAAAACAAGTGCTATAGCTTCATTCATCCTGCTTTGATTTACGCTTAGCGCTAAAATTGATGAATTGTACATTAAAATTACGCCCAAAAATACCTTTAAGATATTTTTGCTTGTGGCACATACAAATATCCCCATGCAAAAAAGTATTATTGCTGCGATTAAAACTTTTAGGCAAAGCGCACTCATTTTTTTCTCCAGAAAGCTATTGTGTAAAAACCGCTTAACAGCGCAAGTACAAGAATTGATAAAATTAAAATATTTATATCAACAAAAGAAACCAAACCGGGAATTATTTCATCAGTGTATAAATTGTTTATTTTTTGCATATTCATTTGCTTAGCCAGAAAAGGGGAAACAAGCAACACAAAAAAGCACAAAAGCGCAGGTGTAAAAAGTGTTTTCAAGTTCGCTGCGGTTTTTGTTGTTTTTTCTGCTTTAAAGTCAAAGCCTCCCCACAGAATAATTAAACCTATTCCAAGGGCGAAAAATACAATCTGCGCCACAAAAATAATGGGTGATTTTAAAAGCAGGTACAATCCGCCAATACTGATAAAAGCTATAATTGCACTTGCAAGATATACTCTTGCCTCTCTTGAAACAAGAATAAAAACGGACGATGCGAAAGCTAAAAAAGTTAAAATAAAGAAAACCGCATTTGCAAATTTTTCCATAAACACAACTCCTTGAATAATAATAATCTAAAACTTCTGGTTATGGCAACGCGCTTAAAGTTTTTTGTTAAAAAACTTTATTTTTGCGCTTTTTTACTTTGTTGCTATAATTGTTTATAGCAAAAATTATCATTTGCACATATACACCATTTAATACCTTGGAGGCTATTAATTATTATGAAAATGTCAAAACTCTTTGTTCAGACTTTAAGGGAATTTCCTAACGACGCTGAAGCTATAAGCCATAAATTACTTGTAAGAGCCGGATACATAAAAAAACTTACATCGGGTATCTACAGTTATTTGCCCCTTATGCAGAGAGTTTTGACCAAGATAAATAAAATTGTTCGAGAAGAAATGAACGCTGCAGGTGCTCAAGAGCTTTTAATGCCTTTTGTACAGCCTGCGGAATTGTGGTTAAAATCAGGCAGATGGGAAGTATACGGTAAAGAGCTTGCAAGGTTAAATGACAGGCATGGTAATCAAATGTGCCTTGCACCAACTCATGAAGAAGTTGTTACATCGGTTGCATCGGGTATACTGTCTTCTTATAAGCAGCTGCCTGTTAATTTATATCATATTCAAACAAAATTCAGAGATGAAATTCGCCCCAGATTTGGGCTTTTAAGAGGGCGCGAGTTTATAATGAAAGACGCCTACAGTTTTCACTCTTCTCAAGAGTCACTTGAGGAAGAATATGAAAATATGGCGCGCGCTTATACAAGAATTTTTAAAAGATGCGGTCTTGAAACAAAAATGGTGCAGTCTGATTCAGGCGCAATTGGCGGAAATGTAAGCCATGAGTTTATGGTTTTAACTTCTACCCAATCAGGTGAAGATGATGTTTTCTACTGCGAAAACTGTGACTATGCGGCAAATTCTAACCATGCCGTATCTAAGCTTCAAAAAGAATTTACAAATGGCGCTGAATTTGGCTATAGTGAAGAAAAAATTCTTGATACACCAAATGTTAAAACAATTGACGAGCTTGCAAAATTCTTAAAAATTGAACCATATTGCATTTTAAAAGCTGTTTTATATATTGCCGATTCAAAACCCGTGCTTGTTATGATAAGGGGTGACAAGGAAGTTGAAGAAACAAAACTTTTAAATACGGTTAATGCTTTAGAGATAAGAAGCGCAACAAATGAAGAAGCACTTGAATATCTTGGCTGTGAAGTCGGGTACTTGAGCTATCTAAATGTTGATAGAAATAAAGTAAAAGTTATATTTGATAATTCCGCAAAAGGCATGAAAAACTTTGTACTCGGTGCAAATGAACCTCACAAGCACATTGTCGGGTACAATTACAAAGAAGAAAACGACTTCTGTGATGTTTCTCTTGTAAAAGAGGGTGAACACTGCCCCTGCTGCGGCTCGCCCTTAAAAATTACAAGAGGTATTGAAGTAGGTAACATATTCCAGCTTGGTACAAAATACTCAAAACCAATGGGTGCAACTTATACTGATGAAAAAGGTGAAGATAAACCCTTTATTATGGGCTGCTACGGTATAGGTATCACCCGTACGGCTGCTGCGGCTATTGAAAAATACCATGACGACTTTGGTATAGTTTGGCCAAAAGAAATTGCACCTTACCATGTAGATATAGTTCCTGTTAATGCTGATGATAATGAGCAAATGGATGTTGCACTTAAGCTTTATGATACTTTAAACAGCTTAGGCATTGAAACTGTTCTTGATGACAGAGCAGATAGGGCAGGTGTAAAATTCAAAGACTCGGAGCTTATAGGCTTCCCGTATAGAATTACTGTGGGTAAAACAATTAAAGAAGGTCTTGTAGAATTTAAACACAGAAAAACAGGCGAAGTAGAAAAACTCACTCCTGATGAGGCGGTTGAAAGATGCAAACAACTCCTCTTAAATTAAAAATAGCTCATTTATATCCTGACCTACTCAATATCTATGGCGATATGGGTAATGTTTTAGCACTCTATAATCGTGCAAAGTGGCGAGATATCGAAGTTGAGGTAGTTAAAATTAAATCAGGCGATAGTATAAACGCTGATGATTACGATTTATTTTTTGCAGGCGGCGGGCAGGATAATCAGCAGGTTTTAGCAGCTAATGAGTTAATTAAAAACGGAGTTGAGCTGATGAGAGCAGCGCAAATGGATAAACCCATGCTTGTAATTTGCGGCTCATATCAACTTTTTGGGAAGTATTATTTAACATCAGATAATCAAAAATTAAGAGGAATATCTTTACTTGATGTTCATACTCGTGCGGGTAGTAAAAGGTTTATCGGAAATGTTACTGCAATTTGTGATTTTTTACCTATAAGAACAATTGTAGGTTTTGAAAACCACAGCGGCCTTACACACTTAGGCGAGGAAGCCGAACCCTTGTTTAAAATAAAAACAGGTAACGGCAATAATGGTCTTGATAAAACAGAGGGCGCAAGGTATAAAAATGTATTCGGTACATATTTGCATGGGCCGCTTTTGCCTAAAAATCCTCATTTTTGCGATTATTTGTTGCAGTTGGCACTTGATACCAAGTATAAATGTAAAATTCCTCTATTGCCCTTAAATGATGAGATAGAATACTATGCTCATGAGGCTAGAATTTGCGCTAAATACTAGTTTTTACCATTTTGTTAACTTTTGTAAACAAAAACTTTCTTTTTAGGCAATAATCAAAGACAAAAATACTTTATTAGAATGTAAGGTTAGTTTTAGATATTACTAAAAGGTTAAAGATTAAAGGTTAAAGGTTAGGAGGCAGAGCATGTCTTGGGTGTTCTTATCACTAAGGAAAATGCAGCTCAAGCAAAAACTTAGTGCTTATCAAAACAGGTTGATACAAATCAGCCAAAAATTAATGGATACACAGGAATTAGCAGCAGCAGTTGCTGATGGCAAAATTACTTATCAGGAAGCTTCAGGTGCACCATCTTCGGTGTTTGGTACACAGTTAAACTTTCTTGGTCAATCATCCAACATTGCTTATCAGTCTGCTCAAATCAAAACTAATGCCTACCTTCAACAAATGCAAGCCGTTAACCAAGCAACGGGCGGTCAATATCAATACTCACTTGACCCTAATTCAATGACAGGTTACATACAAAACGGTCAAGTCCAACCGTATTTGATATTTAACAACATTTATCAAGAAGAGCTAAAAGCGTATGCCGACCAATATGCTCAAGAGCTTAATCGTCAGGAACAAGACCTTGAACAAGAGAAATTAACTCTTGAAACTCAAATTAAGGCAATTGAAGCTGAATATCAATCAGTAAGCGAACAAGAAGGTCAAAACATCGAAAATGACGCAATAAAATTATCTTAACTTCCTAAACTTTAATCTTAAACCAATTATTAAGCCGGCCCCAAAAAGCCGGCATTTATTTTTTTAAAATATTTTTCTTTTAAAAAAAATTATTATATGTTAATATATGTTTAAGAAAATAAATATTTTGTAATAAAATATAAGTTAAGATTTTAGCAATAAGGAAGAAAAGGACACCGACAAATGACCGAAGAAATCCAAAACGAAAGCGGCGACTCAAAACAAAGAGTCCTTGTAGTGGATGATGAAGCTAGTATTAGAAGAATTCTTGAAACCCGTCTTAAGATGGTCGGATACGATGTAGTTACGGCTGAAGACGGTGAAGAAGCAGTTGAAGTTTATAATAAAACCGCACCTGACCTTGTAATTTTGGATGTTATGATGCCAAAGATGGACGGTTATGGTGTTACAAGAGAAATAAGACGTACATCGGATGTTCCGATTATCATTCTAACAGCTCTTGGTGATGTTTCAGAAAGAATAACAGGGCTTGAGCTTGGTGCTGATGATTATGTCATTAAACCTTTTAGCCCAAAAGAACTTGAAGCTCGCGTTAAAGCTGTTTTAAGAAGAACTACAACAAAAGAAGTTGCAGCACCTACGGGTAAAACTGCTAAAAATGTTATTACAACAGGTCAAATCAAAATTGACACTGCACGTCGTCAGGTTTATCGCAAAAATGAGAGAATACGCCTTACGGGCATGGAGTTTTCTCTTCTTGAACTTCTTGTTAATAACTCAGGACAAGCTTATTCAAGAAATGAAATCTTGCAGCATGTTTGGGCTTATCCTCCGGACCATCGTATAGACACGCGTGTTGTTGATGTTCATATTTCACGCTTGCGTTCAAAACTTGAGGCTGACCCTGCTAATCCTGAGCTTATCTTGACTGCTCGCGGTATTGGTTATATGTTCCAGCGCATAAACTAAGGGTTTTATTTTGACAATAGATTTAAAAATCATAAATAACTCCGGCTTAAAGAAAATTCTTATAGTCGGAGTTTTTCATGGAGATGAGCCGCAGGGTGAGTTTTTTATAAATGAATATTTAAAAAAAGATTATCAAAATTCTAAAAATGCTCTCTTTTTTATCCCTCGACTAAATTCAAACAACAAAAGAGTCAATAAAAACGGGGTAGATTTAAACAGAAATTTCCCTACAAAAAATTGGTGCCAAACCCAAAAAGATGATTACTTTGGTGGTAAAAACCCCGCAAGCGAAGAGGAAACGAAGTTTCTTGTAGATTTAATTGAGAAAAATAAATTTGATGCAATATTAACGCTCCATGCCCCTTATAAAATAGTAAACTATGACGGGCCTGCGCTTGAGCTTGCTCAAGAAATATCCAAAATTACACGATACCCTGTGCAAGCTGATATCGGCTATCCTACAGCCGGAAGCTTTGGTACTTATTGCGGAGTAGAAAGAAATATTCCCACGATAACTTTAGAAGTGGATGAAAACAAAGCACCCCAAGAGCTTTTAGGGTGCATTGTTAAAGTTTTTGATTACCTGAGGTGTAATTTCTAAGCGTTAAGGACTATTTCATAAGCGACTTCAGGTGTAATATTTCCTCTTTCGCCAAGGACAGTACCTCTTTTTTCGAAGCGTTTTTTAATCTCAACTGCTGCTTCTTTTGGGTTAATGCCGTATTCTTTTAGTTTTGTTTTTCTGCCGATTTTATTAAAGAATTTTTCGGTTCTTTTGATTGCAATATCTGCAAGCAGACTTTTTGGTAAAAATTCATTAGCCCCATAGACCTCAATTGCCATTTTTGCAAGTTTGTCCATTTTGTCTTTTTTCATAACATGCCACAGGCTTGGCATAATTATTGCAAGGGTTTCCCCATGGTCAAGTCCGTATAGTGCCGTTAGTTCATGCCCTATCATATGTGTTGACCAGTCTTGCACAACACCTAAGCTTATCCAGTAGTTAAGTCCGCAAGTTGCGCACCAGAATACATTTGCTCTTGCCTGATAATTTTCAGGCTCTTTTAGAACTTTTGGCCCTTCTTCAATAAGGGTTTTTGTAATTCCTAGCGCCCATTGGTCTTGAAGAGGTGTGTTTGCATCATATGTTGCATATTGTTCCATAACATGAACAAAAGTATCTACTATACCGTTTACAGTTTGTTTTTCAGGTAAAGTAAAGGTAACTTTTGGGTCGATTATGGAAAATTTTGGATAGACTTTCTCTGACATAAAGGCAAATTTTTCTTTTGTAGAAAGTCTTGAAATAACCGCCCCGCAGTTCATTTCTGAACCTGTTGCAGGAAGTGTAATAACATCAGCAAGCTCAAGCGCATCATTAATTTGTGCTCCTTTTATTAAAATATCCCAAGGGTCGCCCTCAAATTTTGAAGCTGCTGCGATAAATTTTGTACCGTCTAAAACCGAACCTCCGCCAACGGCAAGCAGGAAGTTGTATTCCCCTTCTTTTACCATTTTTACCGCTTCCATAAGTGTTTCAAACTTTGGATTTGGCTCAATTCCTCCAAATTCACTGTAGTTAAACCCCTCAAGTGCTTCTTTTACCTGTTTTAGCACTCCGTTTTTTCTTATAGAGCCGCCGCCGTAGGTGATTAATATTTTTTTATCTTTGGGTATTTCGTTCTTTAGTTTTTGTATAGTGTCTGCTCCAAAGATAATTTTTGTCGGGCATTTGAATTCAAAATTTTCCATTTTTACCTCTCATATTGTTAACTTCTGTTATCTTATCATATTTTTGTGGTAATGTTTTATTAAACTTGTAGACTTAAATTAAAAAATGCAATATAATAAAGAAAATTGTGAAAGTAGGATAGAAAAATATAAATAGAAAGGTTTACACAAATGAAGAAAAGTTCAGCTTTTACGCTTGCAGAGGTGTTGATTACACTGGCTATTATCGGTGTAGTTGCAGCCATGACAATTCCCGGTGTTATTGTAAGAACTAATCAACAAGAATTTAAAACCGGTTACAAAAAAGCAGTTTCAGTATTGAACCAAGCAATTACAATGAATTTGGCTCTGGATAATGAATCTGCAGAAGATATAGATAACCATAATGATTTTATGGACTATCTGATGAGAAGAATGAATGTTATTCAGTCTGACATTACAGTAGGTTCTAACACTGCTTTTTATACCGCAGATGGTTTCAGATATGAAATTCCGACCGCTGTAGTAGGCGATTGTACTGCAGATGACCCCTGTGTTATAGCTGTTGACGTTAACGGTGACAGAGGTCCTATTAGCAAAGACGAAAGAACAAAAATTACATCAGGTTATCCGGATGGAAACGATACAAGCACAATCGATTTCCTTGCAATTATGGTTACTGATTCAGGCGCTCTTCCTTATGGTGCTGTTGCTCAAAGAACTATGTATCAAGCTGAAAGATAGAAAGGTTAATTTTTTTAAAACCCGTTGCTTTTTGTTAAGAGCAGCGGGTTTTTTGTTTGCAAAATAATTTTATTTGTTTTAAAATTCATAATGTCTTGAAGCGCTCTTTAGGTATAGCGCAAAAGCAATATTACACATTAACAAGAAATGGAGTAAAAAATGCCTAAAATGAAAACACACCGCTCTGCAGCAAAAAGATACAAAGTTACTGCATCGGGCAAAATTTTAAGACGTCAAGCAGGAAAAGGTCACCTTCTTGCACACAAAAGCACTGCCAGAAAAAAACGTCTGTCAGGAATGGTAGAAGTTTTTGAAGGTAATGTTGCTTTGATTTCAAAAGAGTTACCATACATGAAGTACTCAAGATAAGGAAGGTGAAAAATGAGAGTTAAACGCGGAAACGTTCTTAGAAAAAGACACAAAAAAATATTAAAATTAGCTAAAGGCTTTATTGGTGCACGTTCAAGAATTTTTAAAGTTGCAAACTGTGCAGTAATGAAAGCTCTTAAATACCAATACAGAGACAGACGTGTTCTAAAAAGAAACATGCGCTCACTTTGGATTGTACGTATCAACGCTGCAGTTCGCTCTATGGATTTAAGTTATTCAAAATTTATGAACTTGCTTAAAAAAGCTAATATCCAAGTAAACAGAAAAATGCTGGCTGAACTTGCAGTAAATGAGCCTGAAGCTTTTGCGGTTCTTGTTGAAACTGCAAAAAAAGCTGTTTAAGCTACATTTTAACTTTTAAAAACCGCCTTTTAGCGAAGGCGGTTTTTTGTTGTTTATAGTTTTAAATATCCGTTTGCTATATCAAAAATAAGTTCATCCAGTTTTTGATTTTGCTCTTGGGTTAAAATCCCTCTATACCTTGAAATATAGTAGCGTTTTTTTTGGCTTGCAAGTGCTTTTTGAAGTTCAATTGTATTGTATAGGGTTTTTATTTCTTCTTCGTTATCTTTTTTTGAATCTTGTATAAGTGCGGCAAGTTTTTCTTCATTTAGTTTAATTTCATTTAACAATGGTACAAGATTCATAGTTTCTTCGAGTTTTATACCAAAAGCTTTTCTTTGTTGATTTAGGCTTAGTTCAAGCCTGTCTGTAATTTTAAAATAAATATCAGCACCTTTTTGAATCTTTTGCATGGTGGTCTGTGCTGCAAGGCTTGATTGCATGGTCAAAAGTATAAAAGTAAAAAGTATTATATTTTTAATTTTCATTTTTTAAACTCCAGTTTATATTTGTGTCAAACTTTGTGTCACTGTAGTATTTTGCGCTGCCGCTCGGTGCTTTAAAATCTTCTCTTATCAGTTCTTTTCTTAAAAACAGTGCGTATTTTGGACTGTTTATCAAAAGTGCAAAGTCTTTATCTTTTTTTAGTTCTTCAAAGATTTTATAGCTTTTTGTTACTATGATTATATCTGTTTTGTACTTATTTATTTTCTCTCTAAAACCCTTGTTTGCAAGATTTATATCTTTTAGCATGTAAATCAGTTCATTCGGGTAAACTTCTTCGTATTTTCCATCCATAAAAATCAAATTATTCGGATAGAGTTTATACGCTGCATAGCTACCATCATGAAACTCACATAGCAGATTGCCTTTGATTTTATTTGCCTTTAAAAAATCAATCTCCATAATGGGGTAGTCCCACATAACGCACTTTAGCCTTGTATTAGCTATTGCGCCAAGTGTAAAAAAACATATTAGTGCAAGGAAAAATATTTCCTTTAGGTTGTCAGTTCTTGCGGGCATTTTTTTTGGAAATAATTTATAAAAGTCGCTATAGCAAAATGCTGCAATACTAAAGATAAAAAACGGCTGCAGTCTTATTGATTTTAGTGCCATTAAAAACGTGACAAAAAGAATTAAGGCTTTTGTTTTATCCGTCTTTTTAAAATCAGGTTTGAATTTTATGATATATGCTGAAAATAAGAGCAAGAAAAATATTAAAAATAAAATAAATTTAAAATGATATTTTATGCCCAGCGCACTAAGTGTCGGCTGCCATTCGGTTATAAATTCCCTGTTAAGTGTTATTGCACTAAATAAAAACTTAAGATATTCAAGCCCGTAGGGGTTTATAAATAAAACCGCAAGACATAAAATAAGGGTTACTACATATTTTTTAACAGGTTTTTTGTTTAAAAATTCTCCTAAAATGTATAGGAAAATTAGTCCAAACCCTGCTGCACACCCGCCGTGCATATTTGCCCAGACTAACATTGTAGCGGGCAGAATCCACAGGAGCCTTGTTTCATCTTTCATTCTTACCCGCTCAAGAGTGTATAGCCACAGGGTAAAAAAGAAAAATGTAAAGCACTGACACCTGAGCGTTGTAAAAAGTATAGCAGGAATGATATTTATCAAAAACCAAAAGGGCAAAAAGTGCATTTTTTCTTCTTTGTTGTGAAGAAGTATGATTTTTGTAATAAAGAAAAATGTAAAAAAGTATATTATCGCTTTAAATACTAAAAGCCCCATATCGCCAAAGTGCGACTGCAAAAAGTAGAAAACAAGGCTTGAGCCCCATTCATGGTCTACAAATCTGTGAGTCGGAGTGTAGGATAGAAAATCCCACTCAAGAAGGCCACCTGTTTGAAAAAAAGTTTTTCCCACAATCAGCCTAGCAAAAAAGTCGTTGTCTATGCCGTTAAAATACAATCCGTGGGCAAAAATAAATAAAAACAGGGTTATATAAAAAACAAATATCATAGAAAAATTTTACCACAAAGTTTGTTTTTGGTATTATTGTTTTTGGGAGTAAGCCATGGAACAAAAAATATTACAAATTAAAGAATCTGCATTAAGTGAAATTGAAAAAGTCTCATCGTCAAAGGAACTTGAAGAGGTAAAAAATAAATACCTTTCTCGTTCATCTGAGCTAAATAACCTTAAAAAAGGACTAAAAGACTTAGATGTTTCGCTCCGTCCTAAAATCGGCGCTTTGACAAATGAAGTTTCTAAGTTATTGGAAGAAAAAATTCAGATAAAATACGATGAATTTTATAAAGAAGAATTAAATAAAAAGCTCGCAAGCGAAAAAATCGATGTCACGCTTGACGGTACGTTTAATCCAAGAGGCAAGGTTCACCCTATAACAGCTACGATTAATGAAATAGTAGAGATATTTGAGCACCTTGGTTTTTCACTTATTGAAAATAAATTATCGCCCGAGGTTGAAGTTGAAAAGTATAATTTTGACCTTTTAAATGTTCCAAAAGAGCACCCTGCGCGTGATGTTCAAGACACATACTACTGTAATGCTGCGCCAAATGTTGTTCTAAGGAGTCATACATCTAATGCTCAGGTAAGGCAAATGCTAAGCTCTCGCCCTCCCGTAAAAATTGTTTCTCCCGGAAGAGTTTACAGAAACGAATCTGTTAGCGCCAGAAAAAATAACTTTTTCCATCAGGTAGAAGGCTTATATGTAGATAAGGGTGTGACTTTTGCTCACTTAAAAGGTGTTTTAAACGAGTTTATAAGACTATACTTTGGCTCTGCTCGTCCTACAAGATTTCGTAACAGTTTTTTCCCATTCACCGAGCCCTCGGCTGAAATTGACGTACAGTGTATAGTTTGCCACGGCAAGGGCTGCTCAACATGCTCAGGTACGGGCTGGCTTGAAATACTCGGTTCAGGCATGGTGGACCCTAATGTCTTAAGAGATGTCGGCATTGACCCTGATGTGTATAGCGGTTTTGCTTTTGGCATGGGTGTTGAAAGACTCGCCATGCTAAAATATGCCATAGATGACATAAGGCTTTTCTTTAATAACGATGAAAGGTTCTTAAAACAGTTCTAGTAAAAGCTTGATTTATCAAGCTCAAGCGTGTCGTAGAGATTTTTTTCTTCGATAATAAACTTTGAACCTGTGTCAACTTTTGCACCGTGTTTAATAAGCTCGCGTGCTATTTCATACTGTCCTTTTTTAAGTGCCGTATACAGCAGCGTTCTGCCGCTTACAAAATCTTCCTCATTTACCTTGGCGCCATAATCCATCAAAAGCTTTGCTATAGGGGCGTTTTTCTTGTTTATTGCTTCAATTAAGGGTGTATTAAAACCAAGATTCGGGTCTGCGCCGTGTTCAAGTAAAAACTTAACGGCCTCGTATTTTTGACCTTTTGCCGCATAGTATATGGGGTAGTCCGTGAAAAAGTCAGTATTTACATTAAACCCCGCGTCTGTAAAAATCTGCATTACCTCTATGTCATTTTTTTTGACATATTTAATGAAAGAATCGACACTTGCGGGGATTTTTCTTCTTTTTAATTCTTCTTTTGCCTCAAGCATTTTTTGAGTAGGCTTTTCTTTTTTCTTTAAAATATTAAAGAAATCATCGCTAAAACCGCTATTGTATGCGTATGCGCAGCCGTTTGTTAAAACAATAGCTGCGCATATAAAAGTTATTATTTTTTTAAAATTAAATAACAAGACCGCCGTCAACTCCTATTACTTGCCCTGTGATATAGGTTGCATCAAGCGCTAAGAATTTAACTGTCTTTGCAATATCTTCAGGCCCACCAAGTCTTTTAAGAGGAATTCTTTCAACGATTTGCTCCTGAGGCAAATCTTTTGTCATATCGGTTTGAATGAAGCCGGGGGCAACTGCGTTTACTCTAATGTTTCTTGAAGCAAGTTCTTTTGCAAGTGCTTTTGTCATGCCGATAAGGCCTGCTTTAGCGGTTGAGTAGTTTGCTTGTCCTGCGTTACCGTAGATGCCTGAAATACTTGCCATATTAACAATAGCACCAGAGCGTTGCTTAATCATTATTTTTGCAACGGGGTTTGAAACGTAATATGCACTATTAAGGTTTGTGTTTATTACATCAAGCCAGTTTTGAGCGCTCATTCTCATAAATAAACCGTCACGAGTGATACCTGCGTTATTTACAAGAACGTCAATTCTTTTGTATTCATCCAAGATGTTTTTTATTGCTTCTTCGACAAGTTCAGGATTTGAAACATCAAACTTCATAGCTTTAGCGTTTGAGCCAAGTGCTTTAAGTTCTTCAACGGTTTTATTCGCTGCTTCTTCATTTCCTGCGTAGTTAATAATTACATCGCAACCTGCCTTAGCTAGCTCCAGCGCGCAAGCTTTACCTATACCTCTTGAACCGCCCGTAACAAGTGCTACTTTTTTATCTTCCATTTTTTTCTCCTATACTAAATTTAAAATGCCGTTTACCGTATCGTTTAGTGATTGTGAGTCAAGTATGTTGTATGTTTTAACTTCAGGCGGGCACATTTTGCGATTTAGGCCTGCAAGCACTTTGCCGTTGCCAAGTTCAATAAATGTATCAACACCCTCTTTTAGCATTAGTTCAATCGTTTGAACCCAATAAACGCTTGAAGAGATTTGTTTTGGCATTTTTTCTCTAAAATCTTGAGTTTCTGTTGTAATTTTAGCATCTACATTTGTTACAACAGGAATTTTTGCGTCAGATAATTTTAAATCTTTTACAAAATCAACAAAACCATCTGTCGCACTTTGCATAAGAGCACTGTGGAAACCGCCTGATACTGCAAGAGGAATGACTTTTCTTGCGCCTTTTTCTTTAATTAATTCGTTTGCTTTTTTAATAGCTTCTTCTTCACCTGTTATAACGGTTTGTGTCGGGTCATTGTAGTTTGCAATTTGTGCAACGCCAAGGTTTTGAACTTCATTTAAACATTCTTTTATTTTGTCAACATCAAGACCTAAAACTGCACTCATAGCGCCAACTTTAAGCTTTGTAGCAGCGTCCATAAGGTCAGACCTCTTCTGAATTGCCTTAAGTGTAGTTTCTAAGTCCATAACATTTGCACAATACATAGCACAATACTCGCCAAGTGAGTGCCCTGCAGCCATTGCTGCTTCTATTTTGCCTCCTGAAGCTTCTTTTAGTGCTTCAAGAGCTGCAATTGAAGTTGTAACAATAGCGCTTTGAGCATTGATTGTTTGTTTTAAAAGCTCATCAGGGCCTTCAAAACACATTTTTGAAATTTCTTTATTTAAGATTTTATCAGCTTCAAGATAAACTTTTTTAGCCGAGTCAAAATTGTTGAACAAATCAAGCCCCATGCCTGCAGCTTGTGAGCCTTGTCCGGGGAATATAAAAGCAATTTTTTTCATTAGTAAATTCCTTCTCTGAGCTTAACTATTACCGTTCCCCAAGTCATACCTGCACCAAAAGCGCAAAGTATGGCAGTAGACGGGGTCTTAACTTTGCCTTCTTCAATCGCTTCACTTAGAGCAATACCGACTGAAGCAGCGGAAGTATTACCGTATTTATCGATATTTGTGATTACTTTTTCATCAGTGTATTGAAGTCTTTGCTGAAGTGCATCAATGATTCTGAGGTTAGCTTGGTGAGGTATTAAATAATCAATATCCTCGGGTTTTAAACCGCAGTTTTCAATACAACTGTTAACAGACTCGGGCATTGTAGTTACAACAAATTTGTAAACTTCTCTGCCATTCATCATTACTCTTTCGTTTGAACCTTGAGCGGGTTCAACAAGCGGACAGTTGGTGCCGTTTAGATGCATAGTAATGTGTCTGCCTTGTTTGCCGTCAGCATTTATATCAATTGCTATAATATCATCCACGCCGTCTTGAGATTTTTCTAAAATCATGGCGCTTGCGCCGTCGCCAAAAAGCACGCAGCTGCTCCTGTCTTCCCAGTTAACAAATTTTGATACCGTATCTGTTGCAACAAGAAGAGCCCTGTTGTATTTGCCTGATGAAATCATAGAGCGAGCTATTTCCATAGCATAAATCATGCCTGTGCAAGCTGCCGTTATATCAAAAGCAACCGTTCCGCTCTTAGCGTCAATTGCCTCAGAAATTGAGCATGCGGTTGACGGGTAAATGTTGTAGGGGTTTGAAGTAGCAGCTATTATAAGGTCAATGTCTTCGCCTTTTAAGTTTGCTTTATTAAGTGCATCCTGAGCTGCGTCAACACCTATTGTAAGAGAGTTCTCATCTCCTGATGCTATATGGCGCTGCTTAATACCTGTTCTTGTTGTAATCCACTCATCTGACGTATCAAGAATTTTTGTTAAATCGTCATTTGTGATTACGGTTTTTGGCACCGCTTTTCCTAAAGACACTATCCTTATAGGTACACTACTCATTTTTTCTCCTCACTAAAATGGAATGTTGTTATTGATATATTTCCATAATTTTCTTGTTTACGCCTGATTCAACGGCTTCTTTTGCCACTCTTACAGCGTTTCTTATGGCATAAGCGGTACTTCTGCCGTGGGCTATTACTGTAATACCTTTGATACCTAAAAGCAGTGCTCCGCCGAATTCTTCATAGTTAATTCTCTTGTAAATTCTTTTCATGAAAGGTTTTGCAAGAAGACCTATTATTTTTGAAATGATATCAGTGTTAAACTCTTGCTGAATCATTTTAAAGAGCATTGAAGAAGACCCTTCAATGATTTTAAGAGCAACGTTACCGACAAAGCCGTCACAAATTATAACATCGCAAGTTCCTTGAAACATTTCTTTACCTTCAATGTTTCCAATGAAGTTTAAGCCATTTTGGTTTTCTTCAAGCATTTTGTATGTGTGCTGAACAAGCTCATTACCTTTGCCTGCTTCTTCACCGATGTTTAGGACACCAACTTTGGCGTCTTTTCTGCCGTACACATTTTTAACAAATGTTGTGCCCATAACGGCAAATTGATAGAGCATTTCAGGTGTACAAGAACTGTTAGCGCCGGCGTCTAAAAGCAAGAAGGGTTTTTTCATTGCAGGCAGCATAACGGCAATAGCAGGACGTTCAATGCCCGGTAATCTGCCAAGACCAAACAGGGAGCTTGCCATAGCAGCACCTGTTGAGCCTGCTGCAACAACAGCGTCAGAGCTTCCTTTTGCAACTGCATCTACCGCAAGAACAATTGAGGATTTTCTTTTTTTACGAATAGCTTGACCGGGGGCTTCGCCCATTTCGATAATTTCTTCTGCGTGGGTGATTTTTATATCAAGTTTTGATAAATCAACTTTTATATTTTGCGGAAAATAGCCGCCTCGTTTTGACCTGATACCGTATTTTGCAATATTATCAAGTTCAGCTTTGATGGCGTCTTCTTTTCCAACCAGCTCTATCGGTGTGTCGTAGTCAAGTGCAGCCCAAACTGCGCCTTTTACGATTTCTCTTGGAGCATGGTCTCCCCCCATTGCATCGATTGCTATTCTCGTCATACTAATTTCCTCAAATATTTATTTATTCTTCAGTTTTTTCTTCAGCAGCTTCTTCTTTAGCTTCTTCAACTACAGCTTCTTTAACTTCTTCGGCTTTAGGTTCTGTTTTTGCTTTTTTAGCTCTTGTTTTTTTAGGTTTTTCTTCTTTTACTTCTTCAGCTGCTTTTTTATTTTTAATGCTGGCAAAATCATCTTTATAATAGCCGCAGTTAGGGCATACTGTATGAGCCGGTGCGATTTCTTTGCAGTTAAGGCAAGTTGTAGTTGCCGGAACTTCACCTTTCCAGTTTGCTCTTCTTGTTGCTTGTTTTGCTTTTCCTGTTCGTTTCTTTGGTACTGCCATTTTTTTATTTCCTTTATTAATGTATTCTTATGTCGTTATTTTAACATGGACAAACTTCATTGTCATAAAAAAAGTTACCCTTGTCAATATTTGAGCAAGGGCAACTTTAAAATCTTTAACTAAAGTTACTATCTTAGGCTAACTTTTGTGTAAGAACCTTTTTTAGAGTAGTTAACTTTGTCTTCACGAGATAACCAGCCAAGACCCATGTTGATGAAGTTGTCGTTAAGGTCTAGGTCTTTTTGTAATTTTTTTGTAGTTACTTCGCCGTTTTCATTTAAGTAGTTCCAGATTTTTCCTGCTGCTTCTACGATTGATTCTTGCATTGTTTTCTCCTTCTTTAATACTTCCGTTAGTTTTGTATTTATTTGTGGTTAACAAATTTCTTTGTTATTATATTAAATATAAGTTAAAAGTTTGTAAATGGGGTAAATGGATGAGAAATTTAATGAGTGGTCATACTTTTGTATATGGTGATGATGTTGATACAGATGTTATCATTCCTGCAAGATACTTAAATACTCCCTCTGCTCAAGAGCTTGCGACACATTGCATGGAAGATATTGATATAGATTTTGCACGTGATGTTAAAGAGGGCGATTTTATAGTTGCGGGAGAAAATTTTGGCTGCGGTTCGTCTCGTGAGCATGCTCCGCTTGCAATAAAAACCTGCAAGGTAAATGCTGTTATTGCAAAAAGCTTTGCTAGAATTTTCTTTAGAAATGCAATAAACATCGGGCTTGTAATCATTGAAAACGATAAATTGCCTGATGAAACAAAAAAAGGCGACAAGCTTGAACTTGACTTAGATAACGGTGTTGTTAAAAATTTAACAACAGGAAAAGAATATACCTTCGCACCTTACCCGAAAGAAATTCAAGAGCTTGTAAAAGCAGGCGGGCTTGTTAACTACACAAGAGAGAAAATGGGAGTTAAGTAAATATGTATAAAATTGCTCTTTTAAAAGGGGATGGTATAGGCCCCGAGATAGTTTCTGAAGCTAAGAAAGTTTTAGAAACAATAGCAAATGTTCTTGATGTAAAATTTGAATTTAGCGACGCTTTAATAGGCGGCTGCGCGTATGAAAAGTACAAAAAACCTCTGCCCGATGAAACAATAAAAATAGCGCATGACTCTGATGCGGTTTTACTAGGTGCAGTTGGTGATTGGAAATATGACACTCTGCCCCCTGAGCTTCGACCCGAGAAAGCACTTTTAGGGATAAGAAAAGAGCTTAATTTATACGCAAATTTGCGCCCTGTTGTGATTTTTGATGAGCTTATTTCATCATCCGCACTAAAACCTGAGGTTATAAAAGGTGTGGATGTTGTCATAGTTAGAGAATTAACAGGTGATGTGTATTTTGGCACACCAAAAGGTATTGAAGTTAGGGTTGACAAGGACGGTAACGGCGTAAGATACGGCTATAACAACATGATTTATTCTGAAAAAGAGATAGAAAGAATAGCTCATGTTGCTTTTAGAACTGCTGCAAGCAGAAATAAAAAACTATGTTCGGTGGATAAAGCAAATGTGCTTGATGTGTCACGTTTGTGGCGTGAGATTATGATTGATGTATCAAAAAGCTACGGTGATGTTGAGTTAACTCATATGTATGTGGATAATGCTGCAATGCAGCTTATTGCTAATCCAAGACAATTTGATACAATTGTTACGGGTAATATTTTTGGTGATATTTTATCAGATGAAGCGTCTATGATTTCAGGTTCGCTTGGACTTTTACCCAGTGCAAGCATGTCAGATGATGGTTCTGTTGCTCTGTATGAGCCAATTCACGGTTCTGCCCCCGACCTTAAGGGTTTAAATGTCGCTAACCCTATTGCAACAATACTTTCTGCCGCAATGATGATGAAATACAGTTTTAAAAACGAGCAGGCTTATGAAATTATCTTTAATGCGGTAAAATCAACTCTTAAAGACGGCTATCGCACAAAAGATATTTTTAAAAACGGCGATAAACTTGTAACAACAGTGCAGATGGGTGATGTTATTTGTCAAAAGATTTTAGAG
Organism: uncultured bacterium; assembly: GCA_949285255.1. GTDB lineage: Bacteria > Cyanobacteriota > Vampirovibrionia > Gastranaerophilales > Gastranaerophilaceae > Galligastranaerophilus. The sequence goes on from CASDXV010000017.1 coordinate 26,892, forward strand.
GCTCGATAAAATCTACCCAAAAATCTTTGTTATGGCGCATAAACCCGTGGCAGGCAAAAGGTAGAGTTTTGTCATTCAGTTTGTATAAAATTTCAGGATTAACCTCAAAAGAGAATTTGAGGTTAATTTCATTTGGTGCGATTTTAAAGTTTTTATCTATACAGGGGAAAAAATTCACAACAACATAGTCTTCATTAGGCACTTTAGCGGGCATTTTTGGCAGTGCGAATTTTATATAGTTAAAAATGTTGTAGGCAAGCTTTTTGTCTTTTTTGATTGAAAAAATTGCCGATAATTTTTTGTTTTTTAAAATTGAAATAAATGTATTTATTTTTCTGAGGCTTACTCCGCCATTACCAGAGGGCGAGAGCATTTGGCTTGTATCTTTCATAAACCAAGGGGCACCTATGTAGTCATAGTCTTTATTGCACCAGATATCAAGTTCATCTCTAAAAATCCATCCGTCAAGCTGAAATAAAAACATAAAATCAAAATTTTTAAATCTTTCATAAAAATCAACATCAAGGAGAAGTTTTGAATAACTTTGAATTGAGATAAAGTTTTTATTGTCAAAAAATTCGAAATCTGTGTTTATGTTGTTTTCTTGTGCAAGGTTTTTATAAAAAGTCACATCAAGTGATTTTGGCGCTATAAAACAAAAGTTTTTAGAGCTTAATGTGCTAAAACAATTCAGCAAAGAGGCAGTTTCTATTTTGTCAGGGATTTTTTTATATATCGGTATTGTTATAACTGTTTTCATTTTGTTTTGAAATAGAACCCTTTTAATTAATACAGTAAAAAACCACTCCTAAAGAGTGGTTTTTTATGGTGGGCGTTGAGAGGCTCGAACTCCCGACATCTTCCTTGTAAGGGAAGCGCTCTACCAACTGAGCTAAACGCCCTAAAATATTTAATTGTCACTTTACTTTGTTTAGCTCAGTTGGTATATCATGTGCATCCGCACATCGGCTTCGCCGAGTGAGCTAAACGCCCTAAAATATTTAATTGTCATTTTACTTTGTTTAGCTCAGTTGGTATATCATGTGCATCCGCACATCGGCTTCGCCGAGTGAGCTAAACGCCCTAAAATATTTAATTGTCATTTAGATATCTGTCAGGCGTATAACGCCCTTAGGGTATTATTATAATACTTGCTCAAAAACTAAAGTCAAGTACTTTATACTTCTACTTCATTTCTTGCAAACTGCATTTCATAGAGATACTTATACTGCCCGTTTGGAATTTGCATAAGTTCGTTATGCGTACCAAGTTCTACCAACTGTCCGTCGTTAATTACGGCGATTTTATCCGCATTTTTAATCGTAGATAATCTGTGAGCTATAACAAATACTGTTCTGCCTTTAATTAAGTTTTCAAGTGCCTTTTGTACTATTGCTTCAGATTTGTTATCAAGCGCTGATGTTGCTTCATCTAAAATTAATATAGGTGCGTTTTTAATCATGGCTCGAGCAATCGCTACACGCTGTCTTTGACCGCCGGATAGCGTTGTTCCCCTTTCGCCAATAACTGTATTAATACCGTCTTTAAGTGTGTCAATAAAATCATCCAAATGAGCCGCACGCACTACTTCCATTATTTCTTCTTCCGTAGCATCTTTTTTGCCCATTAAAATATTGTCTTTTATGGTTCCGGAGAATAAGAAGTTATCCTGAAAAACTTCACTAACGTGATTTCTTAGTGATTTTAGAGAAAAGTCTCTTATATCTTCGCCATCAATTTTTATACTGCCTGATTTAATATCATAAAATCTCGGTATTAAGTTTACTATGGTGGATTTTCCGCCGCCGGAGTTACCCACAAGCGCCAGCATTTCACCTTTTTTGACTTCAAAAGAAACCCCTTTGAGCACAGGTTTATTTTCTATGTATTCAAAAAATACGTTTTCAAATGTCAGGTTATTTTCTATTCCTTTTAACTCTTTTGCATTTTCCTTATCTCTAATTTCAGGCTGCAAGTCAAAAAGTTCAAATACTCTGTTCATTGAAACAAAAATATTTTGCATACTTGTTAATGTTGACCCAAGTGTTTTTACGGGTTTGTACAAAAGCAAAAGTGAAGTTATAAAACTTGCAAGCGAGCCTGTAGACATTTCGCCAGTTATGATAAGGTGATTACCAACCATCATAACAATAGCTATACCGATACTTGCGATAAAATACATAATCGGAGAAAGCCAGCCTGCTCGCTTTGTAAGTGACATAGAAAGCGTAAAGAGCTCCCTTATCTGAGTTGTAAATTTTGTATAAATGTCTTCCTGCAGACAATATCCGCTTATTATTTTGTTGCCGTGATATGTTTCGTTCACATTTGTCGTCATGCCGCTGCCTACAACCATAGAGGCGTTAGAAACTTTTTTAACTCTTTTTCTGATTAAGGAAACAGGAATAAAAGCACAAACAAGAACTATAACGCCTACAAAAGCCAGCTTCCAAGAGTTATAAAGAAGTACTGCTACAAGTCCGAGTGAGCCTGTAAATGCGGTAATTAATGTTTTAATTGATTCAACGACATTTTTTGATGCTGTATCAGGGTCGGATAAAAATCTTGAAATAACAAGCCCTGACGTGTTTTCATCGTAAAATTTTGAATCAAGATAAATAAGTTTTTTAAATAAATCCTCTTTAACCGAGTTTGATATTTTAATGCTAATCCAATCTGTAAGGTAAGAGTTTGCGTATTTAAGAACACCTTGAATAACGGCAAATAGCATAATCGCCCAAGGTATAACAACAACAAGCAAGTCCCTTGTAAGTTCAAATGTTTTAAAAACATAAGGTTTATTGTTTATTACAACATCAATATACGGTTTGAGCGCAAAAGCTGTTGCACCGTCAAGCAAGCCAAGAGGTATTGCAAGGGCAAAACCTATAATAATTCTAAACATTACGGGTCTTATATAGGGCCAAATTCTTTTAAGAAGATACCCGTAGTCAAATGCTCTGTCTGTGTTTATAACATTAAGTTTCATTAATATACTATCCTTATTTTCCTCTTTTATAGATTATTGCATAAAAATAAATTATTTATCAAAAAGATAGAAAAACAGCCCGCTAAGCGTTTGTGCACCTATAGCGTTACCTTGCTTTTCAAAGTTTTTTATAAAATCTAAAATATCATCTTTTTTTACTAATTTTCTCTCAACAATTACTCCGCCATCATCGTCGCTTGGTTTATTGTACGCTTTATTTCCGTCAATATAAGCAATAGCTACGGTGGAGGTTTCAGATGTCATGCCCGCAGAGCTTGAAATATTTCTTGAGACGATTTTTATCTCTTGCGCTTCATAACCGCTTTCTTCTTTTAGCTCTCTTTTAAGGGCAGATAAAATGTCTTCATCCTCGTTTATATCTCCAACAAGTCCCGCAGGCATTTCAAGACAAAATTTTGCCCTGTTTTCGCTTATTAGGGGCGGCCTTTTTGTTATCAAAAAAAGTACAAACTCTTCATTGTCTTTTTTTACAACAGGCACAATGACCGCTATATCTTTAGCGTTTGGCCTGTGCGCATAGACCCATTTTGAGCCGTTTTGCCTGATGCAGGCTTTAAGTTCAAGAAATTTTTCACTGTATAGAGTTTGATTTTGCATATTCACCTCACAATAAAATGATATTATAAATTTTTAAGCAGGGCACTTGTTTTTGTGATAATTTTAAAAAGTATGAAAAACTATGCGGCAAAAGTTATCGTAAGTCTTAGAGATGATGTAAAAGACACCCAAGGCCTCAGTGTGGATAAAATGTTAAAGCGTCTTAATATTGAAGAAAACGCAAACTTTAGGACGGGGAAGTTTTACTCTTTTAAAATAAGCGCTCAAAATTTAGACAGTGCAAAAGAAAAACTGAATTTTATATGCAGTGAAATTTTATCAAATAAGGTTGTAGAAAAGTATGAAATAATTGACCTTAAGGAGCTAAAATGAAAGCCGCGGTTGTTGTATTTTTAGGTACAAACTGTCAGGTTGAAACAAAAGCAGCGCTTGAGGCATATGGTTTTGAGACAAAATATGTTGATTCAAACACAAAAAATCTCGATGAATTTGATTGTATTTTTTTAAGCGGCGGATTTTCCTATGGAGATTACTTGCGCTCGGGTAGAATTGCAAAGTTTACCCCTTTGGTTGAGTCGCTTTATAGTTATGTTGAAAAACAAAGAGGGGTGATAGCAGGTATTTGTAACGGTTTTCAGATACTATGCGAAGCGCATTTGCTCCCCGGTGCGCTTATAGAAAATGACTGTTTAAAATTTGTCTGCAAAAACACCCCCCTTGAGCTTGATTTTAACGGTACAAAAAAGAAAATTAATCTGCCTGTAGCACACAGAGAGGGTAAGTATTTTTACAGGGGTGATGTCAGCGAGTTTGTTTTTTTAAGATATCTAAAAAACCCTAACGGCTCAAAAGACAATATTGCAGGATTATATGACAATAAAAAGCGCATTATGGGGCTTATGCCGCACCCTGAGCGGGCGTTTTTTAATGAAAATTTTGGATTTGACGGAAGAGAGATTTTTAAAATTATAAAGGATGAGCTCAAGCGTGGATGAAAATTTAAAAAAAGAGATAGAAAAAAGATTAAAAAGAACTCCAAACGAGCTTGAAAATCATTTGTTTGAGGCTCTTTGGAGCGAGCACTGCGGATATTTGCACTCAAAAAAACAGCTTAAAAAATTAAATTTTAAGGGCTCTCTTCTGCCTGATGAAAACTCGGGCGGTGTAAAAATAGGCAACCACGGCGTGTTTTTTAAAGTTGAATCTCACAATCACCCATGTGCAATCGAGCCCTATCAGGGTGCTGCAACGGGAATTGGCGGTATCATAAGAGATATTCTGGCACTTAACGCAAGACCTGTAGCACTTTTAAACTCGCTAAAGTTTGCTTATCCCGATACAAAAGAAACAAAGCATATAATAAACGGTGTTACAAAAGGTATAAGCGATTACGGTAACTCTTGCGGTATATCTGACATTGCAGGAGAAGTGATTTTTGATGAATGTTATAAAGATTTACCTCTTGTAAATGTTATGGCAGCAGGGTTAGCACCTCTTGATAAGGTTAAATTATCAGCATTTAGGGAAGACTTAGAAGTGGTGCTTTTAGGCTCTGCAACAGGGCTTGACGGTGTTGGGGGCGCAGCTTTTGCTTCAAAAAAACTTGCAAAAAATAAAAACGAAGAAAAAATCCACGTTCAAATAGGCGATCCTTTTGTAAAAAAACTTTTAATTGAAGCTACACTTGAGATTTTAGACCTAGATGGTGTTGTATCTTGTCAAGACTGCGGTGCAGCAGGACTTTTAAGTTCAACTTCAGAAATGGCATACAAGGGCAAATGCTCTTTTGAGCTTGAACTTGATAAGGTGCATCTTGCGCAAAAAAACATTGAACCTTGGCAGATAATGTTGAGTGAAACTCAAGAGAGAATGGTCTTTGCGCTTAAAAAAGAGGCATTGCCCGAGGTATTTAAAATAGCACAAAAATACGAGCTTGAGGCTTCTTGTATAGGCAGAACCTTTAAGGGTAGTAATTATATTATTAAAAAAGATTCAAAAATACTCTCATCAACCCCGCTTGATGTTTTGTGTAATCCTTATTGTTATGACTTAGAGCCTGTTTTTGAGTCTGATGAAATTAAATATTTAAAAGATAAAAAATGCGAACTGTTTATGGATATAGAAACTGCCGTTGAAAAAATGGCATCTTCGTATAATCTTGTTTCAAGAAAGTGGTTTTATGAGCAGTGGGACTATCTTGTAGGCGGACGCTCATATGTTGCGCCCGAGAGCACGGGTGTGGGGGTATTAAAATTTGAAGAAGAAAATTGCTTTGTAGCTTTTTGTATGGATACAAATCCTTTAATGTGCGCGCTTGACCCTTACTTAGGCTCTCAAAATACGCTTCTTGAAAGTTATAGAAATCTTGTTTCATCAGGCTTTGAGCCGCTTGGCTTTACAAATTGTCTGAATTTTGCAAGTCCAAAAGGTGATGATACAAAATATTCTTTTGTAAAATCAATAGAAGGGCTCAGGGATTGCTCGCTAAAGCTCAATACGCCCGTGGTTTCGGGTAACGTTTCTTTTTATAATGAGGCAAAAGATAAAAAAATATACCCCTCTGTAACTGTTGGTATGTGCGGATTTTTAGATATTAATAAGCCTGTAATCAAATCTGGTTTTGCCATGCAGGATGAAATTTATCTTATAGGAAAAATGATAAATAAAAATTCAAATGTCGGAGGGTCTTTATATCAAAAAGAATTGCTTGATTTTTTAGGCGGCAGTGTTGATGAGCCTGATTTTGAGCTGGAGGATATCCTTAAAAAAACAATATTTTCCCTAAGGGATAAAAAAATTCTAAAAAGTGCAGTTGATGTTTCAAAGGGTGGGATTTTAGGCACGCTATTTAGGGTCTTGTGCGCTTCAAATATTGGGTTTGTCGGAAAATTAATCAATGAAGAAAACGCGGACGATAAGCTTAAGTTAAAGTTATTGTTCGGGGAGATTCAAACAAGGTATATAATATCAACTCAAAACAAAAAAGAGCTTGAGAGTTATTTTGTAGAGAATAATATTCCATATTTGTATCTTGGTAAGTGTATTGGTGATAAAATAAAATTTGACGGCTATGAATTTGAATTGGCCAAGTTAAGAGAAAAATACTTAAATTTATTACAAAATGCACTTGAAGATTGAATATAAAAAAATACAGGAAGAATGCGGTATATTTGGCGGTTATGCCTTTTGCGGGCATATTGCCCCGTATATAAAATGCGCACTTTTAAAACTTCAACACAGAGGGCAAGAATCAGCAGGTGTATGCTGCGGCGATGAGGTGCAGAATTTATATAAAGATTTTGGGCTTGTGAATAGTGTTTTTAAAGATTATGAGATTTCAAATCTAAAAGGCGCTTTTGGTATAGGCCACGTTAGGTATTCAACCTTTAGAGATGACAGAAAAGAAAACATTCAGCCCCTAAAAATTCGCTACATGGGAGAAGATGTATCGCTTGCACACAACGGAAATGTCTCTCAGGCAGTGCAAATTAGGGAAAAATTTGAAAAAATAGGAGAGGTATTTTTAAGTGCTTCTGATTCTGAGGTAATTTTAAAACGTATAGTTTTTTCTCTTAAAAAAAAGCCTTCAGAGTGGACATACGATGAAGTTGCAAAATGCCTAAATGACAATTTTTCTCTTGGCTCATACTGTATTGTAATTTTTACAAAAAACAGAATTATGGCTTTTAGAGACCCGTGGGGATATAGACCGCTAATGCTTGCTAAGAGTGCTCAGGGGTACTTTGTGGCGTCAGAAGATGTTGCATTCTGGGGCTTAGATGTTGAAGATATTGTTGAAATTCAACCCGGATGCGGCGTTGAGATAACATCAGGCGGGGTTGAGTATAAAACTTTTGATACAACAAAAAAACATAAAAAATGCGTCTTTGAGCAGATTTATTTTGCCTCTGCGGCATCAAACATATTCTCAAAAAATGTTTATCAGACAAGAGTGTGTTTAGGTGAACTTTTGGCGCAATGTGAGGATAGTGATTTTTGTGCTGATGTTGTAGTTCCTGTTATGGATAGCGGTTTAGGCTGCGCCATAGGTTACGCGCAAAAGTCAGGCATGCCTTTTCATCTGGGCTTAGTTAGAAATTCCTGGGCTGAGCGCTCGTTTATTCAACCGGAGCAAAAAAACAGAAAAAATAATGTCTTACAAAAATTTATGCCGATAAAATCTGTTGTCGAAGGAAAAAGTGTAGTTCTTGTAGATGACTCTCTTGTCAGGGGTACAACGTCATCTCATATTATAAAAATCCTTAAAAACGCAGGCGCAAGAGAGGTTCATATGCGCTCTGTTTCCCCTAAAATTTTAAATACCTGTATTTGGGGTGTAGATATACCAACTAAACAAGAGCTTATCTGCCATGGTATTTCTGATAGTCAAATAGCTAAAAAAATCGGCGCTGATAGTGTAAAATTTTTACCTCTTGATATGATAAAAGAGGTTTTTGAGGGTGAGAGTTGGTGTCTTGAATGTTTTTTGGAGGATAAAAAGTGAAATACACTTATCTAAATAGCGGCGTAGATGTCTTTGGCGCTGATATGCTTGTAAAAAATATTAAAGGCATTGTAAAAAAGCAAGCAATTGGTGACTTTGCAGGTCTTTTTGAACATCCGATTTTTGAGGATTATTACCTTGCAGCCTGCACTGACGGCGTTGGGACAAAAATTATCCCTTTAATTAAAAAAAAGGATACAAAAACTATAGCAAATGACCTTTTTGCAATGAATATAAATGACCTTGTTTGCTGCGGGGCAAAACCGTTATTTTTTCTTGACTACATTGCACTAAACAAGCTTGATGTTGATTTGGTTTCAAATCTTATCAGTGAGTTAAATAAGGTTTTAGAAAAATATTCTTGCGCACTTTTGGGCGGCGAGACATCTGAGCTTGGAGATTTGATATTAAAAAACAACTTTGATATCTCGGGTTTTCTTGTGGGTGCGGTTAAAAAAGATAAATTAATTGATAAAAATAATGTAAAAAAGGGCGATTTGGTTGTTGCCCTTGAATCAAGCGGAGCGCATTCAAACGGCTTTAGTTTGATTAGAAAACTATATAAAGACGGGCTTTTAAGTGATGATTTGTTTGAAAAATCTCTTGCGCCTGTAAGGATTTATTATGATACGGTTCAAAAATTAAACGATAAAAAACTTGTTAAATCCTGCGCAAATATAACAGGCGGAGGGATTTTAGCTAATTTAGCAAGGAGTATTCCAAAGGGTTTAGATTTAAAAATTAACTACGATAAAATCAAACTCTCTCCTTTGTTTAAAAGGCTTTTAGAACTTGTGGGAGAAAAAGAAGCATATTCAACTTTTAACATGGGGGTAGGGTTCTGCGTTATTTGCTCTCCTTGTGATTTAGATGAAGTAATTAAAATATGTGCCGATTACAATCCTTTTATTTTGGGTGAAGTTGTATGAAAAAAATCCTTGTAATGGCTTCGGGCAATGGTTCAAATTTTGAAGCTATTGTTGAATATTTTAAAAATAAAGATGTTGAAATTGAGCTTTTGTGTAACATTGAGGGCGCAAATGTCATAAACAGGGCAAAAAGGCTTAATATAAAGCATTATAGAGTAGGTTTTTGCGATACTTATGAATTTTTAAAAGAGAAAAAATACGACCTTTATGTGCTTGCAGGCTATATGCGAATATTGCCGCATAATATCCTTACTCTTGGCAGATTTGTAAATATTCACCCCTCGCTTTTACCCCAGTTTAAAGGAATTGACGCGATTAAAAGAGCATACTTGTCAAACGCTAAAGAAACAGGCGTAACAGTTCACTATGTCGATGACGAGGTGGATTCAGGTGAAATTATTGCAAGTGAAAGGTGTAAAATTGAACCTGATATGACACTTAAAGACTTGGAAGAAAAAATCCACTCAATAGAACATAAACTCTACCCAAGAGTCATTGAGGAGATATTATGAGGGTTCTTTTGTACGGCTCGGGCGCGCGTGAGCACTCACTTGCAAAAAAAATACTTGAATCGGCGCATTTAGAAAAATTGTATCTTGCAAATACGGGGGCTTTTTTTGGACTTGGTGAGGTGGTTGAGTCCAGTGACTTTAAGGATTTAGCGCAAAAAGCAAAAAAACTTGCCATTGATATGCTTGTTGTAGGGCCTGAAGAGCCTCTGGTTAAGGGCATTTGTGATGAATTTAGAAAAGAGGGGATTTTTTCGCTCGGGCCTGATATAAAATGGGCAAAGCTTGAGGGGTCAAAGGTTTTTGCCAAAGAATTCATGGTAAAACACTCTATAAATACGGCGCCCTACATAGTAATTGAGGATAAAAATAAGATAGATAAAGCAATAGGAAAGTTTTTAAATCCGCCTGTTATAAAGGCTGACGGGCTTGCTGCGGGCAAAGGGGTTTTTGTGCCTGATAATTTTGATGAGGCAAAAGCTGTGGCACATGATTTTTTAGAGGGCAAATTTAATGACTCGTCAAAGAAAATTATCCTTGAAGAAAGGCTTTTTGGACGCGAGATTTCAGTATTTTCCATTTGGGACGGTAAAAATTTATTGAGTTTTCCTCCCGCTATTGATTTTAAAAAGCTAAATTCATCTCCTGATGCGCCAAATACAGGCGGTATGGGTTCAATTTTTCCTTTTATTTTAGAAAAGCAAGAGCAAAAGCTTTTAGATGATTATCTTGAAAAATTAAAAGAGGCTCTAAAAGAGGAGGGGGCGGATTTTTGCGGTGTTATATACTCGGGGCTTATGCTAAGCTGCGGCAAGTTGTATGTTCTTGAATACAATATGAGATTTGGCGACCCTGAGGTGCAATCAGTTATGTCATCTTGCAAAAATGACATTTTAGAGGTTTTCTCAAAGGCAAAAGAAAAGAGGCTGGATGAAATTGAGCTAAAATTTGCTGATGCGCCCAGCTATTGTGTGGTTTTAGCTTCTTGCGGTTATCCTTTTAACCCGCTAAAGGGTAAAAAAATTCAAAACCTTGATGCTGCTAAAAAATACGGAGTTGATGTATTTTTTGCTGGTGTGAAAAAAATGGATGATGGTTTTTATACAAACGGTGGCAGGGTTTTAAGTCTTGTAAAAAACGGTTATGGGGCGTTAGATGATATTTATCGTGTTGCAGATGAAATAAAGTTTGAGGGAAAAATTTTTAGGGAAGATATAAGGATATAAAAAAACCGCCCTTTTGGGCGGTTTTTAAAGCTTAGTTTTCAAATACATAACCTATAAGAGCTGCTTCTCTTGAGCGTTTAACCGCTTTAGCAAGCATTCTTTGGTGGTATGCACAGTTGCCTGTGATTCTTCTTGGAAGAATTTTACCTGCTTCGGATAAAAATCTTTTTAATTTAGAAGTATCTTTGTAGTCAAGAGCTTCTACCTTATCGGCACAGAAGCTGCAATTTTTTCTTTTTTTGCTGTCTTTTAGTGATTCTTTTGCCATTTTTATTTCCTTTTCTTTATTTTTCTTAGAATGGTATTTCATCTTCGTCAATTAAATCTTCGGAAATTTCTTCCGTAGCAAATTGAACAAGATTAGTATCTTTTGCAGGTGTGCTTTGTGTTTGAGCGCCGCCTGATATTTTTTCAACCGTTGAAGCGTTGATTTCAAAAATCTTTTTGTCTTTGCCGCTTGTTGTTTTTAGGGTATTTGTTTGAAGTCTGCCCTCAACAAGTACGCTATCGCCCATTTTTACCGTTTGCTCAACGGTTTCTGCGGCATTACCCATAATAAAAACTCTTACAAGACTTTCATCCTGCGGGTTAACATCCACTGTAAAGCTTGTTATGGGCAGGTCATTTTGTGTAAACCTTTTTTCCGGGTTTTTAACAACTTTTCCTGTGATAAAGATTTTTGCTAATGTCATTTTCTTACGCTTTCACGGCAGCTTGTTCTATAAACATTGTTCTTATAACATTTTCGTTAAGTTTTAGTTGTCTTTTGAACTCAACAACTTTGTCAGGGTCGAGATTTATTTTTAATACAGCAATAAAGCCGTCTCTAAAACCTTTAACGTCGTATGCTAATTTTTTTCTGCCCATTTTGTCAGTGTCTACAACGCTTCCGCCTAATGAGCTAACTGATTCTTCGATTTTGGCAATAACTTTATCTGCTTCATCATTATCTAAATTTGGTTTAATTGTTGCAAGCAGTTCGTATTTTTTCATGATTTCTCCTTATTGTACTTATCGTATTTTTTCATGATTTCTCCTTATTGTACTTATGTTTGTTTCAAAATGCTAGCACAAACATATTTTTGAAACAACAAAAAACTTAACATATTGAAATATTTTATTTTTGAAAATAAACACCCTCAAAGACTTTTTTGGCAGGGCCTGTCATATAGACGTTTTCGCCTTTGTATTCAATGGTAAGCTTACCGCCGGGCAACTCAACCGTCACGGTGTCATCCAAAAGCCCTTTTAAGATCCCTGCAACAGTTGCGGCACATGCGCCCGTTCCGCAGGCAAGAGTTATCCCGCAGCCTCTTTCGTAGACATCAAGCTGCATTTTGTTTCGTGATTTGATTTTTACAAATTCAACATTTGTTTTTTGCGGGAAAAGCTTGTGTGATTCGATTTTTGGCCCGTATTCGCGAGCAAGTTTTGCACTGTCGTGCTCCGTAAAAATTATACAGTGGGGGTTGCCCATACTAACGGCGCTTGCGCTAAACCCTTCTACAATAAAATCTTGCGGAGTTTGTGAGTCAACGGGGATTTTTTGCGCTTCAAGAATGGGTTTACCCATATCAACCCTCACTCTGCCATCAGGCAAGACCTCGGGTATGATAGTGCCCGCAAGGGTTTTGACGGAGAATTTATCTTTATTAACCAGATTATGCGAGCGGACAAATTTTGCAAAGCAGCGAATGCCGTTCCCGCACATTTGTGCAATTGACCCGTCAGAGTTGAAAAACTCCCAGCCGATATCCGTATCATCTGTTTTAACGGGTGAAAATATACCATCTGCGCCTACGCCAAAATTTCTGTCGCACATAAGTTTAGCAAGTTCCGAGGTTGCTTTTTCTTCATTTAAAATTACAAAATCGTTGCCAAGCCCCTGCCATTTTTCAAATTTAATTTCTTTCATATTGCTCCTTGTTGTATTCTTCTATATATTTTACGGTAAAATCCGTTGCACCTTTGTTTTTTTCTACTGCATATTTACAATTTGATTTTATTTTTTCCATATAATTTCTGTCACTAAAGAGTTCAAATATTTTTTCTTTGAGTTCTTTGGTGTCTTTAACTACAAAAGCACAATCAAGTTCGCACAGACTTTTGTAGATGTAGCGAAAGTTTTTAATATTGGCGCCTGTTATTGTCGGCTTGCCCCAAATAGTTGCTTCAAGCGGATTGTGTCCGCCTGTTTTATTAAAACTGCCGCATATAACACACACATCTGCTGCTGAGTAGACCTTGCCCAGCTCCCCTGTTGTATCAAGGATTATAGCGTCTTTATCATCAAAACTGTCCTCAAGACTTCTTTTGCCCCATTTAATTGCTCTTGAAATGAAGAGTTTTTCTATTTGCTCAACTTTTTCAAGGTGTCTTGGTGCTATAATGAGCTTCAAATCAGGTATTATATTTGTCAGTTCTTTGTATGTATCAATTAGCAGCTGATTTTCATCCCCATGGGTTGAAGCAAAAATTAAAACATTTTTATTAAAAGTTTTAAACAGTAGTTGATATTTGTGTTTTATGTACTCATCAGGTTCTTCAAGGTCAAATTTAATATTGCCTGATGTATGGACTTTATTTCTATCTGCTCCGATTGAAACAAATCTTTTTGCGTCGTCTTCAGTTTGAGTGAGTATTGCAGCATAGTTATCAAGAACCTTTTTAAAGAAGAATGAGAGTTTTTTGTAGCTTTTGTATGTTCTTTCAGAAATTCTTCCGTTCACTATAAAAAGCGGTATTGCAAGCTCTCTCATTTTTTTGGCAAAATTGGGCCAGATTTCTGTTTCCATAACTATAACCATTTTTGGATTTATGGCGTCAATTGCTTTTTTAATGGCATAATTTGTGTCGTATGGGAAATATGTTATAACTTTGCACTTATCAGAGAGCTTATTTTTTGCAAGTTCTTGCCCTTGAGGAGTTGAGGTTGTAAGAACTATATCGCATTTTGGATTCATTTTATTTATAAGGGTTATTGCAAGCATAACTTCACCCACGGAAACCGCATGAATCCAGATTGTGCGGCTGAAGAATTTAAAATTGTACCCGCCAAATTTTTCTTTTTTGCCGGCGTTTATTTTCTTTAAAAACAGTCCCAGTATGCAAATAACAGGGATTACAAAAAAGTTGTATATAAAATTATAAACCGTGTACATTAATTTCTACCTCAAAGCTCCTGTTCCAGGGAAGTGAATAGCAAGTGTCATTATAATCAAAATCTAAATAATTGGCGATTTTATTTTCGTATTCTTTTAAGTTTTGTGTTTTTTCATTTAGTGCTTCTAAAAAATCAGGAGCACTTTCTCTTACATATTTTCTAATATTTGCCTGATAAGCCCAATCGTCCATAAGCCTTATAAACATAAGCTTTTTAAACGCTATGTCGTTGTAGGTGTTATTTTTTTTCGCAAGAAATTTTGTAACAGCGCTAAAAATCGCACATCCAAGGGTATTTGCACTTGTGTTGTAAGCACAAAAACCATACAAATTAGAGTCGAGCTTTTGTTTTGTAAGTTCATTAACTAGCCCTAAATCCGCTCCGTTTGCATTTGCTATATCAGCTATAAAATATCCTTTATCAGGCAGATTTAGAGGCTTTTTAAGACAGTTTATATGTTCACCTAAAACATAATCTCCCTGTTCAATTTCAAAATTATTAACAATAAGTTCAAGGTCGCATTTGTCTGAAATTTCACATCCTGCAAGACTCAACTGCCCCTCTGTGCATTCTTTAACGCTTATATCTTCATAGCGCGATATTTTATCTGTTTGCTCAGGGTAGATATAATTAGGTTTTATTTTTATGTTTTCATTTTTGCAAAGTGCTCTTGTAATAAGGGTTAAGGGGATTTCATCCGCCCCTGTTTTTACAAAAGCGTTAACATTTCTTTTTTTAATTTCATCGGCTAAAAACTCTGCCTCTTCGACATTTAGCCCGTACTGACCCGTGTCATCTTTTGAAAACACAAGTGTATCAAGGGTTTTATCCTCAAGCCAGTCAAGATAGAGTTTGTTTATTTCAAAATTTCTTTTTCTTGTATCAAGGTAATCGTTTAAAATGTCCTCAGGGATTTGATTGTAAACGCAGTTATAGGTTTTTTCTTTTCTTGATTTGTGTTGGTAATATGAAAACTCAAATATTCTCTTGCCCCACTGTGACCAGTAGTCTTTTTCTTCTTCGTTTATATTGTTGTTTGATATTCTCATAATGCTTGAAAAAGCGTAAACACAAGAGGCTTTTTGGGAGATTATATTTTTGAATTTTAAAATTCTATTTTTAATTGTTGAAAAATCCTCAGAGCATCTTCTTGAGCTTACAAGGCCTCCGTAGGCAATTGTATCAAGTGATATGACTAAAATATCTACCTTGGGCAGATTTTGCAGAAAATCATAAATGCCGTTAATATCAGCGCTTAGCGTAAGCCCTCCAAGGAGATTTCTCTTTGGTAAAAAAAGTTTTATATCATTATCCTGAGCTAAAATATCCTCTATGAGGTTATAGCATATAGGGCGGTTGTCTATCGGTATAACGGCTATTTTTTTCATAAAATTTATTTTACATCATTTTCTGTTTGATTTACAATTGTTTTAAAATTTTAGTTGTTTTGGAGAATAACTTGAAGTTCACATTTGATGAGATTATAAAGTGTACGGATGCTAAGGTTCTTTATCAAAAAGATACCTCCGGTTTGTTTGAAATATCTACCGATACGAGAAAATTGCAAAAAGGCAATATTTACCTGCCTCTTCGCGGGGAAAACTATGACGGGCATAATTTTATAAACAAAGCTCTTGAGGTCGGTGCAAAGGGATACTTTACCCAAGATAAGTTTAAAGTAAATAAAGACGCCGATTTTGTGCTTTATGTAGAAAATTCTCTTGTGGCGTATTTAAAACTTGCAAATTATATAAGAAATAAGATTAATCCAAAAGTTATAGCTATAACAGGCTCTTCAGGAAAAACAACCACAAAAGAGATGCTATACAGTGTTTTTTCAACAAAATATAAAACTCACAAAACATATCTGAATCACAACAATGAAATAGGACTTTGCGAGACTATGTTTGCAATGGATGATGATTGTGAAGTCGCAATTGTTGAGATGGGCATGAGAAATCTTGGAGAAATAGAGCTCCTTTCGACCTATTGTGAGCCTGATATCGGCATAATAACAAACATCGGCTCAGCCCATGTAGAACGTTTGGGCAATTTAAAAAATATAGCCCTTGCAAAGTGCGAGATTGCTTGCGGACTTAAAAAAGAGGGTACTTTCATAAGTCCTGATTCATCAAGAATAAAGGAAAACCTTAAGTTTGACGGTGAGAAAATCTTCACTGATTACACTAAAGTAAAAAATGTAAAAATATCTGTTTCTCACAGTGAATTTACCTACGAGAACACGGATTTTGAACTAAATGTCGAGGGCGATTATAACATTGAAAACTCTCTTTTGGTAATTGAAGCGGCTAAAAAGCTCGATATTCCTATGGATAAGATAAAGCAGGGGCTTTTAAACTATAAACCTATTGAAAAACGCTGGGAAGTCAGCGAAATTAAGGGTTTAACTTTTATAAACGACAGTTACAACGCTAACCCTGAGTCTATGAAAGCTGTTTTAAAGACATTTTTATCCGTGTATAAGCCTCCACTGGTGCTTGTTTTGGGCAATATGGGCGAGCTTGGAAAAGATGAGATAATGTATCATAAAGAAATTGGCGAATTTCTTTATGCGTATAAGGGTATAAAGCTCCTTACGGTTGGAAATTTGGCTAAATATATTTTAAGAAATTCGACCCTTGAGGGTGTTGAATTTGAAACAAATTTTGAATGCGCAAAATATATTATTGATAACATTGAAAAAGGTTCTACGATTTTACTTAAAGCATCTCGTGCTATGAAATTTGAAGAAATTATTGAAATGGTAGGCAGATTATGATTATGATGAGTGTTTCAGCATTAATTGCCTTGGTTTTGGCTCTTTTGCTGGGTGTACCGTACCTTGCTTTTATGAAAAAGAAAATGTATGGGCAATACATAAGAGAAGAAGTGGCACAGCTGCATGCTCAAAAAAATAAAACCCCCACAACAGGCGGTGTTTTTCTTGTTTTATCAATTCTTGCTGCGTCTTTAATTACTCTTTTTATGGCGCAAGAAACTACAACAGGTGCGCTCATTGTCCTTATGACGCTTATATTTTACGCCTTTACGGGCTTTGAAGATGATATAAAAAAAATCAAAGCTCACCAAAACCTTGGATTATCCGCAAGAGGTAAGTTGCTTTTACAAATAGCAGTATCGATGCTTCCGGCGTTTTACTTGATTTTTTCGGGCAGAACAGAGATAAGCTTTCTTAATTTTTCAGTTGATTTAGGTTGGTTTTACCCTCTTTTTGCAGTGTTTATGATTGTAGGTTCATCAAATGCGCTTAATCTCACAGATGGGCTTGACGGTCTTGCCGCGGGTTGTTCGGTCTTTGCTTTTGGCGCTTGTGCAATAATTTCAAAACTAAACGGATACACTGACCTTGCTATAATCTCTGCTGCAACGTCTGCTGCTTGTCTTGGATTTTTATATTTTAATAAAAACCCTGCCAAGATATTTATGGGTGATACAGGCTCTTTGGCCCTTGGCGGATTACTTGCAACAATAGCTATTATGGGCAAGTTTGAACTTTGGTTGATACCGATTGGAATTTTATTTATATGTGAAACTTTATCTGTAATGATACAGGTTACAAGTTTTCGCCTAACAGGCAAAAGAGTATTTAAAATGAGCCCTATACATCATCACTTCGAGCTTTGCGGCTGGAGGGAGAAAAAAATAGTCCTTGTTTTTGCTCTTGTAAGTGCTATAGGCGGCACACTTGCGATAATCGGTTTTTATGTTCAAAAGATAATATTTGGGAATTAAACAATGAGTGAAAAGGTACTTGTAGTAGGGCTTTCTGTAACAGGCAGCGCGTGTGCGAAATATTTAAGCAAGAGTTATGATGTTTATCTTACAGATTCAAAGGCAGAATCAGAACAAGATAAGGAATTATTGGACAAACTTCGCTCATTGGGTGTTACTTTTGAGTTTGGCTCGCACAGTGAAGATTTTATAAAGGGTGCAAAATTTGCAATAATAAGCCCCTCGATACCACAAGATGCCGATATTTTAAAACTTCTTGAGAAAAACTCTATCGAATATTTCTCAGACATTGAGTTTGTTTTTAGAGAAACAAAAAAATCCGATAAACCGCAGATTTACCTTGTAACGGGGACTAACGGAAAAACCACCACAACGCTTTTAATGTCACATATTTTATCGGAAAAATTCGCTGCGCCTGCTTGCGGTAATGTCGGCGTGTCGCCTGTTGAGCACTTAGAGTCAAACAGTGATTTTCTTGTAATTGAGGCAAGTTCGTATCAACTCAACTATTCAAAACAGCTTGCTCCAAGGGTTGTGGTGTTTACAAATTTAACTCCCGACCACCTTTCTTGGCATGGCGGGTTAGATGGGTATTTTGAGGCAAAAGCGTCAGTTTTTAGGCGCATGGGTGAAGATTCCCATGCGATATTAAATTTTGATGATGAAATGGTTAGAAAATTATCAAATGAACTAAAATCAAAAGTTCACTTTTTTGCTCTAAGTAAAGCTGAGTTAGCTGATATTCAAGATAATTGCTATATAGATTGTGATGCGATTTTTTACGGTGAAGAAAAAATTATTGATGTTAAAGATGTGCCTATTGTTGGTAATCATAACCTGCAAAATGTTATGTGCTGCGTGATTGCAGCAAAAATAGCGGGGTTAGAAAATGATGTTATAAAAAATGCTGTTAAATCATTTAAAGCCCCTGCTCACAGGTGCGAATTTATAAGAACGCTCGATGATACGGCTTATTATAACGACTCAAAAGCAACCAATCCTGAGGCTTCAATTGTAGCCATTAACTCCTTTGAGGGTAAAAAAGTGGTGCTTATTGCAGGCGGCAGAGATAAAAACACTTCGCTTGATGAGTTTATAAAATCAATAAAAGACAGAATTTCAAAAGTTGTTCTAATCGGTGAAGCAACAGAGCGTTTTATGAATGAGATTTATGCAAGCGGTTATACAAATATTGTCCATGCGCAGTCGCTTGAGGAGGCAATTGACCTTGCAAGTCTGGATAAGCCTGATGTTGTGTTATTGTCCCCTGCTTGTGCCAGCTTTGATATGTTTAAAAATTACGAGGAAAGAGGGGAGGCTTTTAGGCGCTATGTCCTATCAAAAAAGCAACTCGTATCACGATAGAGATTCAGGAAGCAATTATATAATTTCTCAGCCTGATAATACCCTTGTAACAGTTGTAATTTTTCTTGTTGTAATAGGTATTATGGCAATATTTTCCGCAGGTTCTCCGCGAGCTATTGCAAGCGGGGATAATCCGCTTATTTTTACGATAAAGCAGCTTGCTTGGCTTGTAGCAGGTGTTGTTACCGCCTCGTTTTTATCTAAATACGACTACAAAAATCTTAAAGTATGGGCTATGCCTTCTTGTGTTTTTGTCCTTATTTTGTTGCTCTTGGTGCAGTTTTCACCATTAGGGTTAATGGTAAATGAGGCAAAAAGATGGCTTGCCATAGGCCCTTTGCAGTTTCAGCCCTCGGAGCTTGCTAAACCTGCCGTGGTACTTGCTTTTGCAACTCTTTTCTCAGGCAATATTAACATATTTGATGAAAAGAAATTTCCGTTTTACTTTCTTTTTGCAGCTATGTTGTTTTTAATATTTAAGCAGCCTAACCTTTCTATGGTAATTTTGCTTTGCATGACAAGTGTTGTCATGTATTTTGTTGCAGGGGGCAGAATAAAAACAATTTTGGCTGCTTTTGCGGTGGCTGTGCCTGTTTTGCCTTTTTTGATACTTGGGTATCAAAAGCAGAGGATTTTAGTTTGGCTCGACCCGCAAAAAGACCCGCATAACGCAGGGTATAATATTATACAATCCCTTGTAGCCTTTGCTGGTGGCGGCTTTTTTGGTGTAGGTTTTGGTAACTCAAAACAAAAGCTCTCTTGGCTGCCTGAAGGGCATACGGACTTTATTTTTGCCGTAATTGCAGAAGAATTTGGTTTTTTGGGGTGCTTTTTTATAATTTGCCTTTTTGCCATGTTTGCATACAGGGGCTTTATTGTTGCAAAAAGATGTCCTGATATGTTTGGCAAATTGCTTGCCGTGGGTATTACTTTTTCAATATGTTTCCAAGCTTTAATGAATATATCGGTTGCAAGTTCGTTTTTGCCGGCTACAGGTATTCCTCTTCCATTTATAAGCTATGGCGGTTCATCTTTATTTGTTTCTCTTTGTATGTTTGGTGTATTGTTAAATATATCTAAAAAGAGAGTTCAGAGGATAAAACCATATGCACCGTACTAGATATTTTGTGACAGGCGGAGGAACGGGCGGACACATTTACCCTGCGCTTGCCGTTATAAGAGAGTTGACAAAACAGGGTGTTAATAAGGAAGATATTTTCTACCTTGGTAACAAAAATAACCTTGAATACACGATTATGAAAGATGAGGGGCTGAAGTTTCTCTCGTATGACGTTAAAGGAATGCCAAGAAAGGTGTCATTTAAGCTTTTTGTGTTTATATATAAGCTTATTATCGCTTCTTTTATAGCACTATATTATGCACTAAGATACAGACCCGACGTGGTTTTTGCAACAGGGGGATATGTTTGTGCGCCTATTTTAATTGTCGCTAAAATACTATCTATCCCATATGTTCTTCATGACTGCGATGCTCACCCCGGGGTTGTTTCAAGGTTGTTTTCCCACGACGCTCAAGCTCTCTCATTGGCTTTTGACGGGGCTAGAGAATACACGAGGTGCAAAAATGTTCACATTACGGGCAACCCTATAAGAGATGACTTTAAAACTCTTGATAAAAATAAAGCAAGAGAGTTGCTTGATATAAAATCGAACTTTGTGGTGCTTATTATGGGCGGCTCATCGGGTGCTAAAAAAATCAATGAGGCTGCAGTTTCTATTGTAAGAAAGTATAAAGACGATACAAATACCGCCGTTATCTGGCAGACGGGTAAGAAAAATTATGACGATGTAAAAAATAATCTTGAAAAAGAGTTTTCTTCTCTGCCTCAAAATCTCATTTTAAGGTCTTATTTTGAAAATATGGCAATACCCCTTGTGGCATCTGACGTTGCAATATCTCGCTCGGGCTCACTTTCTCTATCCGAGTTAAGCGCTGCTTCTTTGCCTGCGGTTCTTATTCCATATCCTTATGCTGCAGCAGACCATCAGAGAGTGAACGCTAAAAATGTATGTAAAAGCGGTGCTGCGGTGTATCTTGATGATAATGACTGCAACAAAGACAGTCTGCTTAAAGTGTTTGAGGAATTTGTAAGTGATAAAGACAAGCTAAAAATCGCTTCTGATTGTGCCAAAAATAATGCAAAATATGACGCTGCACAAAAGATAGTTGCACTTATAAATGAGGCGGCCAAAAAATGAAAAGCGCTGAGAGTATTTTAACTTCTGCGGGTAAATTTCATATAAAACTAGGGCTTGAGAGGGTTCAAGATGCACTAGATAAACTTAATAACCCTCAAGATAATATGGAATTTATCCATGTAGCGGGGACTAATGGCAAAGGTTCGATTTGCGCTATATTAAATGAAATTTTATGTGAGAATTTTAAGGGAAAAGATGTCAATATCGGACTTTTTACAAGTCCTCACCTTTTTTCATATTGCGAGAGAATAAAAGTAAATAACATCTGCATTTGCCAAAACGAGCTTGACAGTTATGTTAAAAAAATATCTGATTTATTTTGCGAGCTTACGGAATTTGAGATTTTAACCGTTGCGGCGTTTTTGTATTTTAAAGAAAGAAATGTTAAATACGCCATTATGGAAGTGGGTCTTGGGGGTATGTTTGACTCTACAAATGTTATAAAAGCCCCTTTGTGCTCTGTTATCTCAACTATTGATTTTGACCATACCGCACGTTTAGGTAATACAATTGATGAAATAGCGTATCAAAAAGCAGGCATCATAAAGAAAAATTGTCCCGTTGTTGTCGGGTGCGATAACAAGGGTTATGAAGTTATTAAAAAATATGCGGATGATTTTAAATCCCCTCTTTTTACGGTTGATGACAATATAAAAACGGAATTTGACGGAAAAAATAATTTTGCGTATATAAATAATGAAAAATATGAGTTTTCTCTGCTTGGCAAACATCAGCAAAAAAACCTCTCCTGCGTGCTTGAAGCGCTTGAACATCTGCCATTTAAGATAGATAAAGATGTGATAAAAACTGCTCTTAAAAATGTCAGGTGGAAATTCAGGCTTGAATATGACGCTGATAAAAAACTTCTTATTGACGGGGCGCATAACCCCTCGGGCATTAAGGTTTTAAGAGAGTTTTTGGATGAGAATTTTAAGGATGAAAAAAAGGCGTTTGTTTTCGGATGTCTTAATAATAAAGATTATGAAACTATGCTTAATACTTTGGTTGCAGAGGGTGATGAGCTTTATTTTTACGAGTTCAATTATCCTTGTGCGCTAAAATTTAGCGAATTACCGCAAAATATAAGGAAAATTGCAAAACAAACACAAAACCCTCTTGAGATAATTAACTCGACTAAAAATCTAAAAATAGTTTGCGGTTCACTTTATATGCTTGGGAATTTATTTAATCCCCGTTGAGCCAAAGCCGCCCTCTTGTCTTGTTGTTTGAGATAATTCTTCAACAACGCTTATTTGAGCTTTTGTCACGGGCGCTATAAGCATCTGAGCAATTCTGTCGCCTCTGTGAATTGTAAATTCTTCATTTGAAAAGTTTATAAGCCCTACACAAACCTCGCCCCTGTAGTCTTCATCAATTGTTCCGACACAATTAGACAGGCTTATGCCGCTTTTAATAGCAAGGCCGCTCCTTGGGCGAACTTGTGCTTCGTAGTTTTCGGGTAACTCTATTTTAATGCCCGTAGGAACAAGTGCTCTCTCAAGCGGTTTAAGAGTAATTGAACTCTCAATTGCTGCGTATAAATCCATTGCAGCAGCTCCTGAGGTTTGGTATTTTGGAAGCTCAAAGCAATGCGGCAGTTTTTGTACTTTTAGTGTTATTTTGTTTGTCATCTCTATTTTCTCCACAGTTTAGATTGTATAAGTATCTGAGCCCTTCAAGTGTTAAAGAAGGGTTAATATAGTCAAAGCCTCTTTTCATATTGTCAAAAAGTACGGACGAGTATCCGCCTGTTGCAATTACTGTTGCCCTTTGACCGAGTTCCTTTTCGCACTGTTCAATCATCCCCTCAATCATAGCGGCATGACCTCTTACAATGCCTGATAACATAGCGCTTATGGTGTCTTTACCTATTGCATTTTGAGGTGCTTCGATTTTTAGTTTTGGCAACTTAGATGTAAACTGACTGAGTGATTTTGCCTGTATTTTAAGTCCGGGGGCTATTATGCCGCCTATAAAGTTTTTGTTTTCATCAACTATATCAAAACTTGTTGCCGTTCCAAGGTCTATAACTATAGCGGGCAGTTTGTATAAAACAGCAGCAGCACTCGCGTTTGCAATTCTATCGGCGCCTGCTTCTTTTGGCTGTTTTAAATCAATTTTAACGGGCAATTTTGCCTTATGAGTGAGTATAAAGGGGCTTATGTTTAAATACTTTTCAAGTGCTATTTTGTATGTTTCACATAAGGGTGCAACAACGCTTGAAATAATAGCGCCATCTATGTGTTCAATAATATTGGAATTTTGCAAAAGGGACAGTATAAGCATGCCGTATTCATCTTCAAAGCGCTTAATGTCAGAAGCTATATTCCAGCTTTTGCAGAGTATTCCCTCGTTTGAGAATACGCCGAGGTTTGTATTTGTATTTCCGATATCTATAACTAACAGCATATTTCAAATTTAGCACAAACAGAAATCTTGAAAAATAAATTTGTCTTAATATTTCTTAATATAGTATATACTTTTAGGCAATTTTATATACAAAGTATTTTTTATATATATAAGTTTGAAATAAAGGATAAAAATGTTAAATTTATTAATGACAATTTTAAAATATGCAGACTTAAGAAGCATTTGGCAGGCTGACGCTATGCAAGACAGTCAAATGCTTAAAGATACTCAGCTTCAAAGTTCAAACGAACAAACTCAGATAATGCAGCAGCAAACAAACGAAGAAGCCCTTGTTCAGCTTGAGTTGGGCGAGTCTGAAGATGTTTCAACAGAAGCTTATACTGCAGTATTAAAGAAAATGAGTGACATAGCTTCAAAATATGAGTCTAAACTGCAAAATCTTATGGCAAAAACTCAGGCAAAAGAAAGAGAAATTCAACAAAGAATAACTGCTCGTGAGCCCAAAATCAAAGCGGTTGATGCCGATATTGAAAGTTTACAGGAAACACTTGATAAAAGAACAGAAGAACAATTTGGATATATGAATACATAAAGCCGTTTAAATTACAAACGGCTTTTTTAGTGTAAAATATTGTAACAATAGTACTTTAATTACAGTATATTTTGGCATTAAAATTTATTTAAATGCATTATACCAATGTGTGAACATTAAAGGGGTTTTATGAATATAAATGCTATAAAAAAGACAGGTGTTAGCGCATATAAGGCGGCAAAAAAAACAGGTAAGGCAGCCTATAATACGGTTAAAGGTGCATTTAAAAACCCCTCCGCAAGAAAAAATGCTAAAGCTTCGCTTCCTGCAGCACTTGCTTGTACGGGCGGCTTTAGTTTGTTTGCATTTTTAAAAAACAGAAAAAAAGACGGCAAACAAACCGCACTTGAAAAAAGCAGCGGCACATTGGCTCAAATTGCTTTTGCTGTTGCTTCCTTTAAACACTTTTTTAAGAATACCGACGGTAAACAGTTAAAAAATGCCTTTGAAAAAATGACAAAACTGAATTTTAGCGAAGCGCTTGATATAATTAAAACAAATAAGTCAAATGCAATACTATACGCTGCTTCGGTTATAGGGGTTAAAATTGCAACTGATGTAGTGACAAAAGTTTTGGATGTGGGAATAAATAAGGCAAACGGAAATCCTAAATTGGGTAATCAAAATATTGCCAATTCATAAAATTTAATCTATTTTGCTTATTTAATTAAAGAAAAATTATATTGTGCCGATAAATCTCTTGTATGTTTTGAGGTTTATTATGTCCTTAAATACGGAGAACAATCTTTTTTTAAATAATATAGATGATATGCTGCAAACTTCCCCATCAAAAGCGGCTCATACGGTGCTTTTGGTAGATGATGAAATAAATAATCTACAGCTTTTAAAAAGAACCTTGCGCGGCAAGTACAATATTTTAACCGCACAAAACGGTAAAGAGGGTCTTGAAGTGTTAGAAAATAATGCAGACAGGATTTCTCTTATTGTTTCTGACCATAAAATGCCTGTTATGGAAGGAACAGAATTTTTAGAAAAGGCAAATAAAATTTCCCCTGATATTATAAAAATTCTTTTAACAGGTTTTAGTGATATAGAAATACTTACCGATGCGGTAAATAAGTGTAATCTTTTTCAGTACATGCTAAAACCCTTTGACCCTCAAGAACTAGAGCAGGTCATAGAAAATGGTATAGATAAATTTGACCTTGCAAGTTCAAAGTCATCAATACTAAATGACTTAAGGGAACTTTTTTATAAAACCATTAAGTCAATATCTTCTGCGCTTGACGCTAAAGACCCCTACACTCACGGTCATTCGCTTAGGGTTACTTTGTATTCTTTGATTTTAGCAAAAGAATTGGGACTAAGTGATAAAAATTTAGAAGAAATCGAGCTTGCAGGACTCTTGCACGATATAGGAAAAATAGCTATTCCTCAAAGCATACTCTGCAAACCCGGTAAACTGACCGATGAAGAGTTTGCCATAATGAAGTCGCACCCTGAAAACTCTGAAAAATTAATCTCGAGTATTAAAAAACTTCAGGGAATAACAAACTGGCTTAAGGCTCACCATGAAAAATGGGACGGTACAGGATACCCGGAGCATTTAAAGGGTGAAGAAATTCCCGTGTCTGCTCGTATTATTGCACTGGCAGATACTTATGATGCTATGACATCTACTCGCTCATACAGAAAAGCACTTGAGCATGAAGTTGCAATTGAAGAGATAAAAAGATGCTCGGGAACTCAGTTTGACCCTAATTTAGCGGCTTTGTTTATACAATTGGGCGATACAATTAAGGCTGCTAAGGAAAACCCTGAAGAATATTACTCTAAATACAGCTATCTTCAAAAAGAAATTAACTCAACTATTGTTTAATTAAAGACCTGTGCTCATCTGTTCCGCCTGTAATTATTAAGTCGTACTTGTCTGCAAGCGCTTTTATATTGTGGCGGGAATGGAATTTAATAATGCCCCTGTGTCTTTTGTAGGGGTAATACACCTCTATGCCGTCAAGCCCCATATCTTTTAATTCTTTTGTATATTTATCAAGATTTAGCACCCAGCAGCAGCAAGGGTGAGCAAAGACCGCTATTCCGCCTGATAGATGAATAGCGTCAATTACTTTTTTTGGGTGTCTTGATTTAAAAAGCCTTATAATATCATACTTTGTTTCTTTTTCGCTTTTGGCACAAATCTTTTCTAGTTCAGTATTATTTGGGTCTATGCCGTAACCTAAAATATGCAGCAGTGTACCTTTATAAAAACAGTCAAATTCAACTGCAGGTATTAAAAAATCATACTTTTGCCACTCAAAATTTTTCCAACCACTAAGCGTGTTGTGGTCAGATATTGCCATATGTTTAATATTTAGTTTTTTCCCTTGTTCAACAAGCTCGCTAAATGATAATTCCCCATCTGAGCAATTAGAGTGTATATGCAGGTTTGCCTGTTTAAAATATTGGCTTTTTTCTATAGATTTTATTCTATCTTTAATATTCATTAAGTTGTTTGCGCTATACCTTTTCAATCTGCTAGTATATAATAGCATAAAATAAGGAGTTGATATGGATAATCATAAGTACGGTTTTTGGGAGATTTTTAATAAATCTTTTGCTTTTATGGTTAAAAATTTTCCCTTAATTGTAAAAGAGCTTTCATTGCCACTTTTGGCGCAGATTTTTGGTATAATTTTATCTCTTGTACCGCTTACATATCTTACAAAAAACCTTGGTCTTAAAGGTGATGAGCTTGTACCTTATATTACACCTGTTTTGATACTCCTTGTTATAGGTTTATTTTTTTATGCTTGGGGCTTTTGGAGATGCCTTTTAATATCTTGTCATATGGTTTTGGCGTCTTGTGATTATTTTTCTTCAAAAGAGCTTGATTTTAATTCCTATAAGGCTGATATATTACAAAGACAGGGTAATTATGTAAAAATGCTGCTGTGGTACAGTTTGTTTATTTTTATCATTTGTATTGTAGGAATTTTAGCAGTTGTTTTAACTCTTTCTCAAAAAAGCTCAACAGGCGCTGTGCTTGCAATATTTTGCATTATTGTAATGACGCTTGCGATTATTTTTTACTCGCTTAAGGTTTCTCTTGTTTTGCCTGTTTTTGTTTTGGAAAGAGATGTAAAGCCTCTTGATGTTATTAAAAGGTCTTTTGAAATAACAAACAAATCGCTTTTATTGGTTTTTGGTGTTCAGTTGGTCTATGGTCTGATATTAGGTGCTTTTAACATCGCACTTCCGCTTATAACTTTCCCTATAAAGTTATTGTGTATAACAAACGAGGCGCTTTTGATGGTATATAACATTGTAATTGGCTTTGCAGCTTTAATATTTATACCGTTTTTCTCGTCTGTCAGTTATTTACTCTATAAAAGACTTAACTAAAAGATAACCGCCCTATTTTGGGCGGTTATTCTTTTTGTGATTCATCTTCAGATAATGATAAATCTTTTTTATTTTTCTTTTTTTCAAGTTTTGGTTTAATTTTTCTTTTGCCAATGCTTGCTGCATTAAGTGTAGCTAAGGAATCAAGAGAGGCGCGAAGAACTGCAGAGCGGTCGACGTAGGGCTCTTTTCTGAAGCTTTCGTCTTCTTCGGGTTCTTGCCCTTGAGCAAAGTACTCGCCGCCTTGTCCGTTTTTTTCATCGGATGTTCTTGCTGCTGTTCCCGAGATGTCGCCTGATTTAAAATTAAAACTGCCGCCAATCCCGAAGAATCCAGCCGAACGGTTATCTACCATGGCTTATCTTCCTTTTACCTCGTTTTTGCGATTATATCATTTTTAAAAAAATGGTTCAACGATACAACACTTTTTCATACAAAACATGTAGAAAAAATTTTTTGCGCAAAAATTTATATTATTTTGTTTTTATGTGTATAATATTTATGCAAATGGAAAACAGAAGTTATAAAAGTTTAATAAGTTTTAAAGATGCTCAAGCTTCCTCCGATGTCTATGCACCGCTGGTTGAGGCTATGAGTGCATATAAAGCTAACCCTTGTGTCGGTTTCCATATCCCCGGGCACAACAGAGGTAAGGGAGTTTTAAAAAACTTTTCTTCACTTGTTGGTGAAGATGCACTTAATCTTGATACAACGGATGAATTTGATAATCTTGGAACATTATTTCCTTCATCAGGTGCTATAGATGAAGCTCAAAAGCTTGCTTCAAGTATTTTTGGTTCAAAAAGAACATTCTTTTTAACCGGCGGTTCAACCATTGCAAACTTAGCGCTTGCTTTTGGTCTGACTTGTCCTCAGGATAAAATAATTATCGGCAGAAACTGCCACCGCTCCGTGTTGTCAGGCATGATTATCTCAGGCGCTAACCCCAGCTGGTTAATGCCAAAAAAACTTGATAACTGGGCAATTTACGGTGCGCTTGACCCTGTTGATTTAAGAGAACAGTTAGAAAAAAATCCAGATACTTCGCTTGTCTGGGTTACAAACCCGACGTATGAGGGTGTTGTATCTGATATTGAAGCAATAGCAAGAGTTTGTCATGAATTTGACGTGGCTTTAATAGTTGATGAAGCGCATGGCTGTTTGTGGAATTTTTCTGATGTTCTTCCTAAACCCGCTCTTAAGTGCGGCGCAGATGCGGTTGTGCATTCGCTGCATAAAACAGGCGGCTCTATGACACAAAGCTCCATGCTTCATATTTCTAAAAATTCAAGATTTGATGTGCATAAAGTTGAGCATGCTCTAAAACTTCTTCATACTACAAGTCCGTCGTTGTTACTTTTAACAAGTCTTGATGCGGCAAGAGCCTACCTATCTTCTGATACGGGTAAAGCCGCTATAGAAAATGCTATCGATAACGCTTTGTACTTTAGAGAAGAAGCATCAAAAATAAAAGGCGTTAGAGTGCTTAACTCTATGAATAATGTTGCTTTTGATGTCACAAAGATTTTCTTAAAAGTTGACGGTCTGAGCGGTAAAAGACTAGAAAGTATATTAGAACTTGACTTTTCAATAGAAATTGAGAGTGCTTCTGATGAGGGTATTTTGATATTATCTAACATCGGAAATACGCAGGGGGAATTTGATGTTTTGCTAAATGCGCTAAGAAAAATATCAATCAGTAATTACCCTGATTTAGCTTACCTTGAGGGTATAAAGTTTATGCCCTTAACTGCACCTAAGGTTGTAATGACGCCAAGGGAAGCGTATTTTTCAAAAAAAGAAAGAATTAAAAAAGAGGACGCTATAGGCAGAATAGCAGCTGAAGTTATAGCACTATGCCCCCCGGGGATTTCTGTATTATTGCCGGGAGAGCTTATTGCAGCTGAGCATATGCCATATTTAAGTGACTTTAGCGAGATTGACGTTTTAGTTAAATAAAAAGTCCGGATAGGTTTTATCCGGACTGATTTAAAAAGTTGGAATGTGAAATTTATTAACCGCGACCAAGGTATACAAGGGTTTGTAAAATACTGTTTGCTGTGTCAAACACTCTTGAGTTAGCCTCAATACCTCTTTGTGCCATAATCATATTGGAAAACTGACGCGACAAGTCTACGTTTGACGCTTCAAGACCGCCGCTTACAACGGCACCTACACCGTTATCATTACCGCAAGAGTAGATAACATCACCTGTATCGGGGCCTGTACTGTATAGGTTGTTACCTTGGCCTACAAGACCTTCGTAGTTACGAACGGTTGCACATTGAATTTGAAGATTTTCTGGAACAAGTACCGCAGGGTGTGCCGTAACATCATTTGGGCCGAGTATTTCAACACCTGAGGCGGTTGTGTATTTAAACAGTCTTGAACCATCATCGGGGTCTTCCCAAACGGTTATTGAGTCCCCGTTATCATATGTTGCAGTTATAATACCATTGCTGCCAACTGACATGCTCTTAAATATCATAGCATCTTTACTGCCATCACCGGGGTTAATGTCAACTTTGTAGTCGATTGTTTTAGACGTATATTCGCCAGTTCCGTCCGGCTGAAGGGCAATATCTGTCTGGTCAACAAAGTTTGATGTGCCTGATGTAAATCTTATTTTTTCAACATTACCTTGTGTTGTAAATGATATGGCACCATCAACAAGCTCACAAGTAATATTTTGTCCTGCAAGGCTTGTGTTAATTTCATTTATCATATTTTGTACGGTACCTGCGCCTGAAATTGTAACCTCAATTGGTGCTTGTTCGACCCCGCCGACTGTTGGAGTTATTGTAAATGTACCTGCGGTTATTGCGCCATCTGTACCATTAAGCTGTGATACATCTTTGTTGGCCAAGATACCTTGGGGTTGTGCGTATGCGCCCGCACGTATGGTTTGCGGGATATAAATTGGAACTTCGGTTGCACTCATTGAATAGTCTGAATTTGTACCAAGAACTTTATAACCCATTGATGTAACAAGGTTTCCGTTTGCATCAAGGTCAAAGCTGCCGTCACGAGTGAAATATATACTGCCTTCTGCATCCATTACGGTAAAGAACCCGTTTCCTTGCAGCGCTAAATCGGTATCTCTTCCTGTTGTATTAATGTTGTTTGCTGCCCAGTTTCTTGAAATACCTGCAACAGTTGTGCCAACACCTATTTGAAAAGGATTTGTACCACCTAAATTACCGGTTGGTGCTGAGCCTGTTGTACGAGTTTGATACCATACATCTTTAAAGGTCATTTGCGACTCTTTAAATGCTGTGGTATTTAAGTTTGCAATATTATCGGCAACTACATTAATGTGTAATTGGTTTGCGTTGATACCTGACATTGCAGTGTACATTGCTTGTGACATTTATTGTCTCCTCCCTTGATTGTTATTCTTTATTGGTTAATTGGCCAAACAGATTTCCTAAATATGAAAATGCTGCTGCTGTTTTTGATACTGTTGCTGCGTTAGAAAACACACTTTTTGCAGTTTCAGCTACCGAATTATTTTCTTCATTACTTGTGTTATTCTCTGTAGTATTATCCCCGCCTGATGGCGTTTCAGGTGTTGTGGCGGATGGTTCTTTTGCACTTAGTATAAGACCTGCCGGGTATTCCTTGCCATTTACCTTAACAGCACAACCGTTTTGGTAGAATACTGCCTCTTCAACAACACCTGTTATTGTTTTTTGCGGGTCGTCAGGGTCCATAAGTGTTACTTCTTTGCCAATCAAATCCATACCTTGAGTTAATCCGCTGTTTGCTTCAATAGTTTCGTTTAACTGTTGAAGTTGTTCAAGTTGTGTAAACTGCGCTTGTTGAGCTAAGAAATCTTGGTTGCTCATTGGGTTTAGCGGGTCTTGATACTTTAGCTGCTCAAGCATAAGTTTTAAGAACATATCTTGGTCCAGGGTATTATCTGTACCTTCTGTTTTGGACTTCAGTGCTTCTTGTTGTGCGGTCCAGTTTTGCATATTGTTAATTTCATTTATAATGTTCGACGACATTATTGTCTCCTTGAAATTTATAGATTGTAACTAATTTTGCCTCTGAGAGTATTTATGCTTGCTGTAGTTCTCTCTGAAGTGTTTTCAAAATCAATATTTTCTATAATATTGTTTTGATTGAATTTGTAACTTTCCTGTCTTTGTCTTGGATTGTTGTTTTGATTGTTGTTTTGGTTTTGATTGTTATTATTTTGTTCGTTTTGTTCTCTGTTGTTAAAACTGTTATTTAGACCTGTTTGAGAGTTTTGTTCAACAGTTTTAACCTGTACGTTTTGTACGTTAATTCCTTGTTGAGCAAGTTGTTGTTTTAATATATCTATGTTTTTATCCAAAAGCTCTTTTACTTGAGAATTTTGTGCAATTATGTTTGTTGTTATGCCGTTGGCATTTGATAATAGTTCAATTGTCACTCTGCCAAGGTCGTTTGGTCTTAGAGTCATTGTGATTTTTGTGCTTGCTCCATCCTTTAATTGTTCAAACTTTGAGCCTATTTGATTTAAAATGTCATTTGCATTTAGTTCTTTGGTTACACCTTCCGGCTTGAGTTGTTTATTTGCTGCATTTATATTTTGTATGTTTTTATCAAGTGCAAAAGTTTGAGCCGATGCATCTGCGTCAGTGTTTTGAATTTGAAGTTTAATTACTTCGTCTTGTGCTGTAGTGTAGCTTTGTCCTTGAGAATTTGTATTTGTTGAAGAATCACTTACTTCTTCGATTTTAACATCCATTTCATCAAGGATTTCTTGCTCTATATCTATTTTATCTGTCGCATTATCAGTATTTTGAACTTCTTTTGTATTTTGTGAAACCTGAATTGTACTTTGATTATCTTTTGTTTTAAGCGTTGTTTTCTCTTCGTTAGTGGTCTTTTTTTCTACTTTTTCACTGATTTGTGGCGTTTCAACATTTACTTCAAGTGCTTTTGTAGGGTTAGAATTCTCTTCTTCAAGTTTTACTTGAGAATCTGTTTTAAATGTGTTTGCTTGAATATCTTGCATCAATTGCTTAAAGTCTTTTAAAAGAGCATCTGCTTCAAAGTCTTGAGGGTTTTGAGTTAAGAGTCTGTTTAGAATGTTTTTAAGCTCTTGTTTTGTGTTTTCATTGACTATAATTTCATTGTTGTCAATTTTGTCTTTAATTTGATTTAGTGTATCTTTAAGTGCTTGAACATCATCAGCGTTAAGTTGCCCGTCCAGTGCGTTTTCAATAAGGTTATTGATTTTTTCAATTGCATCGGTTATTACTTCATCAGCGCTTAAGACCTGACTTGAAGTATTATTGGCTGCTTCTTGTGTTTCTTTTATTACAGGTTTTGTTTCAACCGTGTCAACGGTTTTATTGTTGTCTTTTTTTGAGTCTGTATCTTTAATTTCTTCTCTATTTTGTGTTTTGTCGTCGCTAATAGTATTTTTGTCTTGCGTTTTTATATCTTCTGAGTCATTCTGTGTGTTTTCTTTTTCAATTGGTGTTTTTTTATATTGTTCGATATTTTGATTATATCTTGTATCTTGGGCGTTTTTGTAATTATTTTTTTCAATGAAATTTTTATCGTTATTCTTTTTGTTCAGTCCCAATATTTCAGCAAAATCTCTCCCCTTTTCATTTGTGCTTTGCATATTTTGAGCACTTGAGTTCATAAAATTGTCGAAGTTTATAACTTTTGTGTTCTCTGCTATGAAATTTTGCATTATCTGCTCACCCTTTTTTGTCTTGAAATTGTAATATCGTCAAGTTCTTTGGTTTGTGCTTGCTCAAACTCGAATAAGAAACTTTTGTACTGTTTTTCTTTTAGTTTTTCAAGAACTTTGACTTCTTTATAGGCTTCATTTACTTTTTGTTGTTGCTCATCAAGTTCAAATTGCGTTTTTTTAATGATTTCAAACTGCATTTTAATGTCTTGGTCTATTTGTATAAGATAGTTTTTGTAGCCTACAACTGTTTGAATATCTAATATTGATGAGTTTGTAATTGTCTCCAGTTGTGTTTGCAGGTACTCTTTTTTGTCATTCATTTCAAGAAGTACATCTTTTTGTGATTCAAGAGTTGATATTATTCCCGCAAGCCTCAGTCTCTCATCTTCAAGTCTTTTTTCCTTGAGATTTAAGAAACTTTGGAGTCTAAAGTTGAACCTCCTCAAGTCAAATTTCCTCTTATACCAAGTTTGTTAATAAAAGGATACCCCATGGGGAATTTTGCTTCATCGTCTAAAATATGGAAAAGATTTAGTGGAATTGAAAAAAAATACACCAAATTAATGATTGCTGGCGTAAAATAAAAATCCAATAAGTAAATCTGCCATCAAAAGATAAATTGTGCACAAAATGGCTGATTTTGTGGTTGATTCACCAACGTTTTTTGCTCCGCCTTTGGTGTTGTATCCAACTGTAGCGCAAACGGTTGCAATAATTGCGCCAAATAGAAAACCTTTAAAAATGCTTACATAAATGTCTTTTGTGTTTAGCATAAGCCAGACAGAGTTAAAATATCTGTTAGGGTGCAGACCGACAGAAAAATACGACACAATCATACCGCCTAAAATGCCGACAAACTCTGCAAGTATTACGACACACATTACTCCAAAAGCGCCCGCTATAATTCTTGGAGCAAAGTAATAACCTATCGGGTCGACTTTTAAAACTTGCATAGCATCAACTTGAGAGGTTACTTTCATATTAGCTATTTGTGCGGTTATTGCAGTTCCGGCGCGTGCTCCAATTGCAAGGGCGGCAAAGCCGGGGGCAATTTCTCTAATTAATGCTATTGCCAGAAATCCGCCAATATAAGTGTCTGCTCCGCTCATAAGGAATTGATTTGAAACCTGAAGAGCTATAACTGACGCTGCTATAAAAACTATCATTAAGGATATACCTAGCGAGTCAAAGCCAATTCTTGCGGCTTGAGAAATGACGCTTTTAAAGGCAACATTGCCTAAAAAAGCGTATTTCATAGCTCTTATAAAATTCTCGACACATTGCCCGAGAAAATTTATGCCCAAATTATTCATAAATAGGTGTGCACCATTTTTTGTATTTTTCGTTTTTGCCGCGAACGATGTCAAAATAGAGTTTTGATATTGCCGCAGTTTTTTCGCCTACTTTGCCAGTGCCTATTGTTCTGTGGTCAATTGAGCCGATTGGAGCAACTTGAGCGCCTGTTCCGCAGAAGAATGCTTCATCTGCAGTGTAGAGCTCTGTTCTGTCTATTTCTCTTTCGCAGACTTTCATACCGAGCTCTTCTTTTGCTATTTCAAGAATTGTGTTTCTTGTTACACCGACTAATATGTTGCTCGTTGTTTGAGTTGTAACAAGTGTGTCGCCTTCAACTATAAAGAAGTTCATGGCAGAACCTTCAGCAACGTGACCTGAGGCAGATAATGATATACAATCATCAAAGCCTGCAAGCTTGGCATCTGTAATCATAAGAGCAGTGTTGGCGTAAGCACCCGAAACTTTTGCCCTTGGAGGAATAGTGTTATCTTCAAGACGTGCCCAGTTTGAAACGCAAATGTTGAGCATTTTTTCTCCGCCAAAATAATTACCCAGTTTAATTGTAAAAATTAAAACGGAATCAGGGTTGTCAAGCAGGCTTGGACCTATTTTAAGAGCGTTTTTGTATACTTCAGGACGAACATAACAGTCTTCTCTGTAGTTATTTTTCTTTAATAAGTCTTTTGTAATTTGCATATATTCTTCCACAGTGTGTTTTGGGTCCATATGCATAATTTTGCAGCTGTTTAAAAGGCGTTCAAAGTGTTCTTTCATACGAAATGCGTATATTTGGTCTTCTTCTTTGTTGTAGTATCCTCTGATACCTTCAAACACTGATGTGCCATATAAAAAAGCGTGGGTTCTGACAGGAATCATTGCTTCATTTGATGGTACATATTTGCCGTCCATGTAGTAATACTCTTGGCCCATTTGTTCCTCCAAAATTTTCTGTGTACCAGTTAATTATCGCAAAATATTGTAAAAAAAGCTAGATTTTTACAATATTTTTATATAGAATGTAGCAATGCTGATAATAAATTTAATTTTATTCTTTTTATTTGTATATATAATTACTTATTCAATATACACTTTAACACTTAATATTAAAGCGTTTAGCGCCAAGGAGTTCGTGTCTGATACAAAGATGCTTCTTGAATCGGGTGCAACACTTAATAACCTCTGTGTTATTGTTTGGGCAGATTCTTCAAATAAACACTTGTATGATTTGCTTAAAGTATTGGATAATCAGACTTTTCCAAATCAAAATTACGAAGTACATGTAATTTTCAAAAAAGATAAAGAAAATATCTCAATTCCTGAGTTTGTTTACGGTGCAAATGTGCATGTTATTGAAAATCCCGAGTATTTTTCAAAAGATAAAGCGGTTTCCCTTTTTGTTGAAAAAATAGTTTCCGAGGATAAATTCAGCGCATTTGTATTTTTAGGTGCAGACAGAATGATTGATGAAAATTATCTTTCATCCGTTAATAAGTCAATTCATAAATCTTGCGTCATAACGGGCAAATTAAGTGTTGTATCTTCAAGTAATGATTTCTTTAAACAACTAAAGTGCCAAGTTTTGCGCTCTTATTTAAAATATCAAAACAAAGTGCAAAATATCGTTCGCACAATGTTTGAACTGCCTGTTTTAATAGATGGTTCAAACTGTGTCATAAGTTCTGACATATTAGAAAAAACAGGAAGGGTTTGTTTTGAAACAAAAAACGATGAGTTAAAATTTTCTTTGTTTCTTGCTTCAAATTCAATTTATCCTACATTTTCCCCCTTTATTTCAACAACAGTTGATGTTGAAAACTATGACGCCTCAACGCCTTCTATTTTGCAAAGGTTGAATATGTTTAAATACTATTTCCCGAGGTCATTTTCAAAACCATGGACTTTTAAGGAATTTGTATTTTATATTTTAAAACCCGACACTCTTGGTGTAATGATATCCTACTGCGTGTTATTTTTCTGCGCATTCAGGTACTATACCTCATTTGAATTTAAGTTCACTTTGCATCTTGGTTTGCTTTTGATTTTAAACTTTATTCTAGGAACATTTGCGGCAAGGCTTAATCTGAAAGAAAGACTCTATATAGTTTTTTATCCTGCCTGTATTTTCTGGCAAAGAGCAAAAATATTTACCAAGAAAATATCTCTTGTCTGGATTGAAAATAAAATCCATGAAGAAGATAACGTAAACTCGGCAACGGTAAATGCTATAGTTTCTGACGGCAAAAGAGATACCTTATGCAAACTTACCCTTGTATCTGAAGACGGTATGAGAAAAGTGGTTTTTGATTGCGGAAAAAGGCATATTGCCTCAGATTCTTTCATAAGAATGTATGATGCCATGAATGACATAACAAAGAAAGTAAAAGCAAAAGGCTTTACATTAAAAATTTGTCAGACTTGCGGCAATTTTTGCTCTGTCCCTGACGGCACGGTAGATGTTCTAAAAGGTGAGTGCAGAGCAGCCTCGCCTGATGAAACAACACTGCCGCAAACACTTATTTGGAACAGTTGTCCAAATTACCTTAGCTGTGAATTAAAAGGTATAATTGACAATATGGCAAAAAAGATTGACCAGCAGTAAGCATTAAAAAAGCCGCTTAATTAAGCGGCTTTTGAGTTTTATTTTGTTTGAACTTATTTGCTGAATAGTTCAAGCTCTTTTTGGTTTCTTGCAATTTCTTTGTTAATTGAATTTCTGTAAGCTACGGAAGCTACGATATTTCTTATTGTTGCAACCATTTCAATTTGAGTATCAAGTTTGTTTACTGCTGAACCTACGCCAACTGCTGAAGCACCTGCGGCAAATGCAAGAGGTGTTGTTTGTGCACTGATACCTGAAGCGCTCATTACAGGGATTGAAACGTGGCGTGAAAGTTCAAGAGTGTTACCTATAGTAGCTTGAGCTGTTTCAAGAAGAGCCTTAGCACCTACGGTTTTAACACCTTGAGGTTTCATACCTTCTGTTTGAATTAGGTCAACACCCAGTAATTCAAGGTTTTTAGCAAGTTCGATTTGTTCTTTAATGTCGATATTGCCGGGGATTGTAACGCAGATGAAAATATCTTTACCCTCAACAAGACTCATTGTCTCAAGAGTGATTTCATATACCTCATCAGCGCTAAATGTTTGACCTTTTTTATATAAAGCATCAAAGTTACCGATTTCTATAGCATCTGCACCCCATTTAACCGCTTGAGCAAGTTTAAAAGGATGAATTGATGAAACAAAAATAGGTAGTGTTGTATTTTTCTTTGCAACTTCAAATACTTCTTTGTCACAAGCAACGTCAACTGCACTTGCCAGACCCATTTGAGCTGCGCTTACAACTTTTTTAACAGAGTCAAGATTGTAATTATCAATACCTGAAATAATTTTAATCGCTCTTTTCTCTCTTAAATGTCTTTTAAAAACTTCAATACTTCTCATGTTTGTTCCTTTCCTAAAATTCACAAGAATTGTATCATAACATAGCACTTTGGGCAATGAAAAAATACTCTTCCTCGTTTAAATTCTCTATTATCTAATATACGATAATGGAGTGGTTACATGTTTAAAAAAACATTTTTTGCACTATTATTGCCTTTATTTTTATTTTTGTTAAGTAATGTTAACACACAGGCTCTCGCCTCAAATGCAGCACGCTCAAGTGACGAGAGTGCAAGTATCAGTGTTTATGAAAAAATTACTCCTTCAATTGTTGCAATTGACGCTGATTTAGACCAAGGGATTTCATCGGGTACAGGATGCGTCATAGACCCCTCGGGGATTATCCTTACAAGCTCTCATGTGATTAACAAATCAAAAAATATTGAAGTAACCACTCAAAGCGGCAAGACATATAAGGCAAGTGTTCTTGCGATATTAAAAGATAAAAATGATTTAGCACTCATTAAAATTTTGCCAAAAGAAAAGCTTCCTGTTATAAGACTTGGAGATTCTGAAACCATAAAAGTCGGTCAAAGAGTGCTGGCTATAGGTAACCCCTTTGGCTTTAGAGGAACTTTGACTACGGGAATTATTTCAAGAATTGATTATGACAGAAAAAAAATCCAAACTGACGCTGCTATAAACCCCGGCTGCTCGGGCGGGCCTTTATTAAACCTTGACGGTGAAGTAATAGGCATTAACCAGTCGATATACAATCCCGATAACAACCGCTCAAACATAGGTATAGGCTTTGCTGTTCCTGTTAACTACGCTAAGGAATTTATAACTCTTGCAAAAAACACTAAAAAGTACTAATCATTCAGGTTTTTTTTAATACTTATAATTACATCTCTGTATATTTTTAGTTCTTTATTGTTCGAGTCGTCTAAAAGTTGTGTTATATCATCTTTTATAGGGTTAATTTCTTTTTTTTCTTCAAATTCTCTAAGATTGATTTTAAGCACCCGAAGTATTTTAATGAAGTTCTCTAACGATGGATAATGAAGTCCTGCTTCAATTCTTGAGAGCTGTTTTTCGTGGATGCCGACTTTTTCTGCAAGCTCAAACTGGGTAAGTTTTAAACGCTTTCTTTGTTGTTTTATTTTTTGTCCAATAAACTTCTTGTCTTCGGTAATCATTTTGTAACTCCATGTTACCCTTTCTATTTAGCATAGGGCGCTTTTGTTACTTTTTAAACCATAAAACTATTACAAAATATTTGCAAAAGTAATAAACATGTTCTATACTCAAATTAGAATTAAGAGGTTGAGATATGAAAAAATATGCTTTTACTTTGGCAGAACTTTTAACGGCTGTCCTTGTAATATCAGTTATTATGGTGGCTTTAGCTCCCGTTATAACAAAAAGGATGAAAGAAAATATTACAATTCAGACTGATAATAAAAAAGGTCTTGAAATATACACTAACCCCGGGACATATACTTTTGATGTCCCTATTGGAATTAATACTTTATTTATTCAAGGTTCAGGCGGCGCGGGCGGCGGAGCAGGTTCAACGTATGTTGAAAAGGAAGTATCGTATGTATCGAATACAACATGGACTGTGCCAAGCGGGGTAAATGAAATAACTCTTAAAATCACAGGCTCTGGTGGTGGAGGTGGTGGAGCAAATGGAGCACCATTAGGAGAAAATCAATGCTTATATCCAACCGAAGAGGTTTTAGTAATCCGTGGCTCTGCAGACTACAGAGATTTATGCTGGACAAAAGAAACCCCAAAACCGACCCAATACAAGGCATATTATATGGGTGAAAGCTGCTCATTGTCGGGAGCTTGCTGCTGGTTATTTGGCAATAATAATGGAAAAACAGTCACATGTACAAAACCGATTGGAGGAGGAAATAAAATATCAGGATGCAACAGATATGTATGCCAATTTAATGCTGCAAACGAAACGTGCACTTACCATAAAGGAGTGCACAATAACCTATCTACCGCAAAAGGTTATAGAATGCCAACAGAAGAGGAATTTAATTATATTAAAAAATACAAATCATACTATCTCACTCCAAATACAGGAAATAATAACTCACTTGAATGGTGCACAGGATATGACATAAACTATACTACAGAAGGTACAAATGTTGCACGATGCGATTATGCTGGACAATGCCTTGGCGCGCAAAAAAATGCTTGCAGACCATACACAATATGGACAGGAAATAGTTCAAAAATGTACCTCTGGCTAGGACAAGAGAATAATGGATTAAGCATATGGAGCAATATTGAGCCTATATATGCAGCTTCATTTAGATGCGTAAGACCACTAAACAGATACAACCGCTACTCAGGCGCAGGTGGAGCTTCAGGTGCTGTTATGGAGAAGACTATTAATGTTTTGCCTAAAGATGTGTTTGAAATAACAATAGGTAGTGGTGGTAATGGTGGAGCTGCAAGAACTAAA
>CASDXV010000018.1 GCA_949285255.1 uncultured bacterium
ATCAATTTACTCGGGCGAAATTGGCTCTTGAGAGTCCTCATATCCTCGTTTTACTCGGATAGCACCACTCGCCCAAAATTAACTTATTTAATTATCAATAAGCTTCAGTACCTTTAATCTATCCAAAACAAAGCTCACAGTCAATACCTTGACATAAAAAAAACTCCCTTTCGGGAGTAATACTTTTTATAGGAAGGGAAGGTTAGGAAGTTTGGTTAGTGTGTGTTTATAAAATTGGAGTTGCTTATTTGCTTTTTTAATTTGTTTATCTCTTACATATATATAAAGTATATCTCTTTTATAGAATTGCGTAATATTCTATTTTTGTTACATTTCTTTACAATATGTTTTAAAGTAGCTTATAACAAACTCCTTAGCCCCTTCCTTATCATAAACCGCACCCTCCAGCTGCGCCTCCTTAAGAGCATCTATAATCTCACCCAAAACAGGCGATTGTTTTATATTTAAAATTTCCATTATTTCTCTGCCGTCAAGCAACTTTGGCATTGATACCAAAGTAGGCTTGATTTTGTTGTAAAAATCAAGCAATTTATCGAGGTTTTTAAGGTTTTCCTCAACCATTTCATCGCTCACCTGCGGCCCTCTGGCACATAACCTGTCAGCGCGCGCAAGCTCAATTATATCTTCTACATATGGATGCAATTTCCTGACAAATCTTACTTTTGCCTTATCCTGCACATCTTTTGAACTCATAAGAGCCGAGGGATATATATGATTTTTTATCATTAAACTTACATAGTCAATTTGTTTTTTTGAAAACTTTAACTCCTTTAATATAGGCTTAATCAGCTTTGAACCGACATCATCATGGCCTATAAAACGGTGTCTGCCATTTGGCTCAATTGTATGTGTTTTAGGTTTTCCTATATCATGACAAAAAGCAGCAAGCCTTAATAGAGCATTATCAAGTCTTATTGTGCGCATAGTTTCAATTGAGTGATGAAACAAATCAAGATGATGGTGCGTATTTGGAGGGATTTTTTTTATCTCACTAACAAAAGGAAATATCTCCTTTAAAAGTCCGCACTCATCAGCGCAAATTAGGGCTTTAGCACAGTACTTACCGCTAAAAAGTTTAATTAATTCCTGATTTATTCTCTCTTTGGCACAGTTATTTATAAGACCATGATTATTTTTTATAAAATTATATATATCGTCACCTGCAGAAAAATCATAAAGTGCGATAAACCTAAAAACCCTTAGCATTCTAAGCGGGTCATCAGCGAAATTACTAATATTGGCGCACTTTAGAATATTTTTTTCTAAATCGGAAATTCCTAAGCACGGGTCAAAAAAAGTTTCATCACAAAAACTGTAAAATATTGAATTCAGCGTAAAATCTCTTCTTTTAGCGTCAAGTTCAATGTTACCGTTCAATGCTTTTGATACATCAAAATAATTTTCTTTATCGTCAAGTACAACTCTATAAATTTCATTTTCTAAATCAAGCTCTATAAAAGTCCCATCAAGCTCTTTTGCAATTTTTTTTGCGAGCATACAGGAATCATTAAGACAGACAATATCTCTGTCGTACGATTCCAGCCCCAAAAATAAATCCCTTATATACCCGCCTACAAGCCAAGTTTTTTGTTGTTTTAAAATAGGCAGAATTTTTTTAATTTCTTTATCATTTTGAATTTTTTCTAAAACATAAGAGGTATTTTTCATTTTAACCTCGTATTTATTACACTAAGGCCCGCAACAACGGCATTTGGAGCTTTATATATTAAATCTCCAAGGCTTATAAGCTTATAATTATTTTCTTTAAAATAAGAAAACTCTTCCTCGCTATATCCGCCCTCAGGGCCGACCAAAACATATATTTTTGAATTTAAATCTATATCTTTAATTGCCTCATCTAAGGAGCAATTTGCATATTTTTCGGCAAATACTATTATATTTTTTCTATCAACATTTGATAATACATTTTTTATGTCAGAAACATCACATACTTTTGCAAAATTTGCTCTTTCGCATTGTTTTGAAGTTTCATCCGATATTTTCTGCCACCTTTGCACTTTATCGGTGGTGTTTTTCTTTGATACTGCACAGTTATCGGTTATTAC
Source organism: uncultured bacterium (assembly GCA_949285255.1). Lineage (GTDB taxonomy): Bacteria > Cyanobacteriota > Vampirovibrionia > Gastranaerophilales > Gastranaerophilaceae > Galligastranaerophilus. The sequence goes on from CASDXV010000018.1 coordinate 2,088, forward strand.
AGGGTATATAAAATCTACCCCGCACTGAGTTGCGTTTGATATTAAAAGGCTCTGTGCATCAGGCTTTAGCACACTTTGCACAAGACAAAGTGAATATGGCAGCTTTCTTTTTGAGGGGTAGGATTTTAATACTCTTGCTTGCAAAATTTTTGTATCAGTTTTTACTACAGAGGTTTCATACTGTATTTCATTTTCGTCAATGAACTTCAAATCCTCGCCACATCTTACCCTTAGCGCGCTTACAAGATGTTTAAGAAGTTCTTTATCTTCTACTGTTAAAATGTCGTTTTTAATATCACTTGATTTTATAAAAAAATGAGGCATAGCAAGGAAATTTTAACACAAAAATACATTTTTCTACACCATTTAGAGGATATTTAAAGTTTTGCCTTAAAGGGCTAAAAAGCCTGTAACGAAAGGGTTTTAGGATATATCTGCAACTTTGGTATAAGAAAACCGAACTAAAGTATAAAAAAATTTGTTCGTTAATGTTTGTGTGGAAAAAATTAGGAGAGAAAAATGGCAATTTCAGTAAACACAAACATCCCATCGTTAATTGCCCAAAACAGCCTTAACAAATCACTAAGTGCAATGGAAAAGGCTATGCAACAACTTACAACGGGCTTAAGAATTAACAATGCCGGTGACGATGCGGCAGGACTTGTAATTTCAGAAAACATGAAAGTACAAATCAACGGTTCAAACAAAGCAATGGACAACATCCAAGATGCACAAAACTTTGCAGCAGTAGCTGAAGGAGGTATGATTTCAATAGGTGACCACCTCCAAAGAATCAACGAATTGTTAATTCAAGGTGCAAACGACACAAACAGCACAGAGTCAAGAAAAGCAATTCTTGTTGAAGTAAAACAAAGACTTGAAGACATCAACGTAATTGCTCAATCAACTCAATTCAACGGAAGAACAATGCTTGACGGTTCATTTGACCCAAATGACCCGGATAAACAATTCATTGTTCAAATCGGACCTTACTCAGACACTCAAAACGCAGATGACCCGCTAAATACTCTGGACATCTCAGGAGCATTCACAGATTGTCACCTATCCACCCTTGGCATAGGCACAACTACTGACAGTGGTACATATGATGGTATTCAGCTTCCTGCTGAACTTGACCCGGATGACCCTGCTTTTGACCCTACAGGGGACACTTTTAGAAACTATATGGATACAATTCAGGCAGCCGTCGGAAATGTAACTGATGCAAGAGGTCTTTTGGGCGGGTATCTAAACAGAATGACATCGACTTATGACAACTTAACCATAACAGTTGAAAACCTAACTAACGCTAAAGGCAGAATTACAGATACAGATGTAGCTGAAGCAAGCTCTGAAATGATTAAACAGCAAATACTTGAACAAGTTTCAGGCTCTATGCTAACTCAAGCTAACCAAATCCCATCTCTAGCTTTAAGCTTAATATAACAAGAAATTGACCCTAATTTCTCTCCATAACACACAAAAAGCACGTCTTGAGCCTTTTGGGGCATCAAGGTGTGCTTTTTAACATTTCATAAAGATTATGTTAAGAGGGTATTATTTTGTGCTAACATTGTATTAAGTTAGTATCGGGAGAGAAAAAGTATGATACCTATTATTGATTCAAAAAGACAATATGCTACAATCGGAGCAGAAGTTGAAAAAGAGGTTGTTGAAGTTTTAAGAAGCGGTTCATATATCTTAGGCAAACATAATAAAGCCTTTGAAGAAGAAATCGCAAAGTTTTTAGGCTGCAGCCATGCAGTTGCGCTTAACAGCGGAACAGACGCATTGCACCTTGCGCTACGCGCCTTAGATATCGGTGCGGGAGATGAAGTAATAACCGTAGCCTTTACTTTTGTTGCAACAACAGAAGCCATAGTCATAGTCGGTGCAAAACCTGTATTTGTTGATATTGACCCTGACACATTTAATATTGACGTTAATGAAATAGAATCTAAAATCACACCTAAAACAAAAGCAATATTACCTGTTCACCTGTACGGTCAACCCTGCAATATGGATGTGATTATGGACATTGCAAAAAGACATAATTTGTTTGTAATTGAAGATGCATGTCAGGCAATTGGCGCTGAATACAAAGGCAAAAAAGTAGGTACATTCGGCGATATCGGATGTTTTAGCTTCTATCCAACCAAAAACCTTGGCACAATGGGCGATGGCGGACTTATTTCAACAAATAGCGAATACCTGAAAAACAGAGTAATAGCACTTAGAAACCACGGCGGAGCAGTTCGCTACTATCACGATGAAATAGGCGTTAACTCAAGGTTAGATGAAGTTCAGGCAGCAATTTTAAGAGTAAAACTAAGATACATTAACGAATGGAACAAAAAAAGACGCGAACATGCTGCTTTTTATAACGAACTTTTTAAAGACGCTAAAGACATTGAAACACCTAAAGAACTTGATAATACATATTGTGTTTATCACCAGTACACAGTTAAAATTCCTAACCGCGACGAGGTTCATAAACTTCTTCAGGAAAACGGTATCGGCGCTATGATATACTACCCCGTACCGTTGCATTTGCAAAAAGTGCACAGCTACTTAGGCTTAAAAGAAGGACTGCTTCCAAATACCGAAAAAAATACAAAGCTTGTTCTCTCACTGCCTATGTTCGCTGAGATTACCGAAGAAGAACAAAAAACAGTTGCAAAAACACTTATTGAATGTGTTGAAAAAGCAAAAAGTAAAGCAAGTGTTTAGATAAACTAAAGCCGCCAATAAGGCGGCTTTTTTATTCTTATTTTTTTAACCTATATCCCATCTGCCGCAAGTACCGCCCCAGCGAGCAATGAGGTTGCCTTTGACATCTGTTATCTTATGTGCTTCACCGGGTTTTAAAGGCTCAATATCCCCTTCAACAATGGATATAACTTCGCAGTTGTTTGAGCACCCATCACATGTGCAAGTAACGGAGTTAAAATGCATATCTTTTGTTTGCCAACCCTTAAATTTAGTGGGCTCATTTGTAAACTGGTGCTGCTCCATAGCAAGCAAAGCTGCGCCTATTGCCCCCATTGTCTGATGATTAGGAGGTACTACAATCTCACATCCGAGCGCTTCTTGAAAAGCTTTAACCATGCCTTTGTTCGTTGCAACTCCACCTTGAAAAGTTACTATAGGTAATAACTCTTTACCCAAAGCAAGGTTAGAGAGGTAGTTTCTGACAAGCGCCTGACAAAGACCATACAACAAGTCTTCCACCGGATAGCCAAGCTGCTGCTTGTGAATTAAGTCAGATTCGGCAAAAACACCACATCTGCCTGCTATTCTTGCAGGAGAAGTTGATTGAAGGGCAATTGAGCCAAAGTCTTCAATTTTTACATTTAATCTTCCTGCCTGCTGGTCTAGAAAACTTCCCGTGCCTGCAGCACAAACGGTATTCATCGCAAAATCAGTCACGATACCGTCTCTTAAAATTATTATCTTACTGTCTTGTCCGCCGATTTCAAGAATTGTTTGAACCCCGGGGACAATAACTGAAGCAGCTACAGCGTGAGCCGTTATTTCATTTTTTATAACATCAGCACCAACAAGAGCACCTGCTAGGTTTCTACCGCTGCCTGTAGTACCCACTGAGCATACTTCATAATCACAAAGTGATTTTTTCAATAACTCGCTAAGCCCGCCTTGAACTGCTTTTACAGGCTGACCCGCAGTTCTTAACATGTAAGAATCTATGTATTTTCCATCTTCATCTATAACGGCCAGTTTTGTTGTAACCGAACCTACATCTATACCTAAATATACTTTCATACCAGCAATTCTAAAACAAACAAAAAACAAAATAAAGCGCCCTTTTAAATAGGGCGCTTAAAACTAGTAATTTTTTACAAAAAGTTCAAAATAGGCTCTTGGATGCAAACACGCAGGGCAAGCATAAGGCGCTTCAAAGCCTGTGTGCAGATAGCCGCATTTCCTGCATTTCCAAATAACCTCATCATCCCTTTTAAATACCAAATTGTTTTCTATATTTTCTCTTAGTGCCTTATACCTTTCCTCATGTGCTCTTTCAGCATGTACTATTGCTTCAAAGCATGCGCCAATTGATTCAAAACCCTCCTCACGAGCAATTCGGGCAAATTCAGGGTATATATAGGTATTTTCCTCATGTTCGCCGTTTATTGAATACTCAAGATTTGTTAGAGTGTCGCTTAATCCTATGGGATATGTGACATCAGAAAGCTCTATCGGGATATTATCCTCTCCTAAAAATTGAAAAAATCTCTTAGCGTGCATTTTTTCATTTTCTGCAGTTTCAAGAAATATCCCCCCTATCTGCCCGTAACCTTCTTCACGGGCAATTTTTGCATAATATGTGTAACGGTTTCTTGCCATAGCTTCACCCGCAAAAGCTTTCATAAGATTTTTTTGTGTTTTTGTTCCCTCTAATTCAGATGGCATTTTTACCTCCTTTTATTATTTTTAAAGAGGATAAACCATCATAACAACACAAACAATTACCCTTTAGGCAATAAAAAAGACTAAAAAATACCTTAATGTTTTTTAATAAAAATTTATAGCAATAGCAATTTTTTATAAAGTATATACTTTATATATATAAAGGAAAATAATTATGTCAGTAAATAAACCTGAATTATTGAATATCGTATCGAACAACGCAAATGCTACTACCCAGCAAACAAGTACAAACAACAATAACCAAGCGCAAAGCGCAACAGAGCAGAGTGAAGATGAGTATATGAGCCTTGATTTGAGCTCTATGGGAGTAGATGAACTTGGCACATTGCTTGAACAAAACCAAAAAAGCCAAGAGGAGCTATTAAAAGAACAATACGAAATTACTATAGCACAGATTCAAATGGAACTTGAAGAAGCAAGAAGAGAAAGAAACTCACTAAACCAAGAAATTCAAAACGCTGCACTTAGTGAAGAAGGTGTTGATTCAAGTAATGCCTTTTCTCAAATAAGTGAAATTAATTCAAAAATAAGCAAACTAAATAATGAGCTCTTAAGTACCGTAACACAGTTCCAGATAGATATGCAAAAACTTGCAATTCAAGCACAACAAAGCGCACTTGAACTTCAATCGCTTGCAGCCGGTGTAGCAAGTACGGGCGGTTTAACAACAACTAATGCAAGTAACACAACAACTTCAGGTAAAATAACATCAAATCTTGACGGTTCAACGGCACAAATTGATGCTTTAATTGAAAAATACGCTAATGAAGCAGGACTAGACCCCAACTTTGTAAAAGCGGTAGTCAAGGCAGAATCAAGCTTTAACCCTAATGCGACATCATCATGCGGAGCACAAGGCCTAATGCAATTAATGCCGTCAACTGCAAAAAGTTTAGGTGTAACAAACGCCTATGACCCTGAACAAAACATAAAAGGCGGAGTAAAATACCTTAAGCAAATGTATGAAAAATTCGGAAGCTATGATTTAGCCCTTGCGGCATATAATGCAGGCCCCGGCGCAGTTCAAAAATACGGAGGTATCCCCCCGTATAGTGAAACACAAAACTACGTTAAGAAAATAAATCAATATTGGAGCGAATACAAAAACGCTTAAACTAAAGAAAATTGAACAATTGCCGATAATTATAAAAAAGGAAAGAAAATGTCAATAAATTCTATTAATCCAAACGACCCGTTATACGGTCTGCAAGCCACAGGAGCAACAAGTACTCAACAAAGCAGCACAAGTGCAAGTTCTATAGCAGGAGCAAGCAGTGAAGATGCGCTGCAGTCAATTGATTTAGGTACTGATTCATTTTCCCTTGATGCTCTTAAAAAGGCTCAAGAGCACAAAGAAATAATGAAAAAGCTCCAACAAGAGCTTGACTCAATAAGACAACAAAAACAAAGCTTAATATCACAACTTGCTTTTGCTCAAGATGATGAAGACAGAAGCTCTATAAATTCTGAAATAAAAGAATTAAACAAACAGTCTGACTCTGTTTATATGGATATCATTAAGGAGATGCAAAATTACAACAACACCCTTAGTGAGTTAATTTCAGGAACAGTAAAACAACAGGTTGAAAACACTTCTACAATACAAGGAATACAAAGTTTAACAAGTTCTGCCAATACAATACAAGCCTCGCTTGACGGCTACAACGCTCAAGCAGGACAAAAAATTGCTCAATCCGCCCTAACTGTTGACGGCACAACGGGCTGGTGTTTAAAAGGCGTTAATGATTCGCTTCAAAGAATTTATGGCAGAAGATTGTCATACAATAGCGCGTATCAAGCCATACCGGAACTGCAAAGCGGTCAGGGCATGGGTGCATATTTTAGAGAAGTAAGCGTCTCAAGAGATGAACTCTCCTCACTTCCTGCAGGAGCTATAGTTGTTTGGGAACCAAACGCAGGAAATGAACACGGACACATATCAATAGCCCTTGGTGACGGCAGAGAATCAAGCGACCATATAACATCGCAAATGACAGGGCGTGACGCCAATTTCCACGTGTTTATTCCTATTGCATAACACTATTTTCGCAAACTAAAATATCACAAGCGATATCAAACTTATCGCTTGGTAACTTTTGGCATACAAATTTTTCGCTTATAGGGACAATTTTTTTCGCTCTTAAATTTTTGTTTGATAAAAATCTGTCATAATATCCGCAGCCGTAACCGAGTCGATAAAAGTTTTTATCCGCGCAAAGAGCGGGTACAAAGATTAAATCTAAAACAGATAAATCTTCAATAGGATTTGACTCTGGCTCTAAAATAGAATACTTATTGACGCTAAATTTGTCACAGTGCGGGCAGACAAGGAGGTTTTTGCCCTCGCATTTTGGAAAATAAAAATTTTTATCCTCACAACTTAACAAGTCCAAAAGATTTATTTCTTCTTTTAGAGGATAAAAAAGCATGATATTTTTTGCATTTTTAAAAAAATCTGTTTTTAAGATGTTATCAACAATGGCTTTTGAAATCTGCCTCAGCTCATTTTTTAAAAAAAACTCATGTCTTAAATTTTTACAATATTTTCTTAAAGAGTCTTTATTTTGCGTGATGTTTGATGGGAACTGTTGCATATTTAATACCGATTAAATCAATCATAAGAGGTTTTTTCTCTTTTTTATACTCTTTTTTAGCCTCAGTTGGCTCCATTTCATCCGTTTGATAAGCGATTAAATATCGCATAAAATCTTCACTAAACATAAACTTCCTCCTTATATTCTAAATAAGGTATTTTTTTAAGGATTATTGCGCAAGTCAAAAATCATTTTACAAAAGTTAACTTTTTTAGCCCGCCGGCCAAGAAAATTCTCTTCCTGCCATAACATGAATGTGCAGGTGAAAAACCTCTTGCCCTGCGCCTTTGCCTGTGTTTATAACGGTTCGATAGTCGCTAATGCCAAGTTTTTTTGTTGCTTCTTTAACAGCCACAAGCAATTCAGCCATAAGAGCTTTATCGTTTAATTCATTAAGAGTTTCAATATGAACCTTTGGAACAACCAAAAGATGCATTGGTGCTTGAGGATTAATGTCGTTAAACACAACTACATTATCTGATTCATATACAAACTCTGAGGGGATTTGTCCGTTTGCAATTTTACAAAAAATACAATTTTCGCTCATAAAATTCCTCATCCAAGTCAAAAGTATTCTAGCATATATTGATGTATTTAAACTATTTTTTTAAGTTTTATGTAGTTTTGAGATTTTAATTGTATTATAATGAACATTAAGGGGATTTGTTTACTTTTAAGAGGAAGTTTTGAAGAAGTTTATATCATTACTTTTAATAATGTTTTTGTTTACTCCTATCTGTCATGCTGCAATAGAGGGGTATGTTGAGCAAACGGATATAAAAAGCAAGGAGCTTGATAAAAAACTCTTCACCGGAGAAGTAGAAAAGCTTGAGGCTAAAGATATTATAAAAATGACGGTTTCTCAAGTACTAAGCGCAGGCTACACTCAAGAGGGAGATGAGTTTTTTGCCGAAGTTTCAGAAGATGTTTCAAGCGACAAGGGAATAATAATTCCAAAAGGTACAATAGCACATGGCAAAGTACAATATATGCAAGATGCCAAAAACATGGGGCGTGACGGGTATATAATAATGGATTTTGACTATCTTGTTACACCCGATGGCAGACAAGTGCCGATTCAAGCTTCTATTTCTACAAAAGAAAACCTTGCAAAAGGCACAGCAAAAGCCATAGGCGAGCATGTCGGCTACACTTTGGCAGGTGGCGTTGTAGGCGGTTTTATGGCACTAAATCTTTTAGGCATTGAAGCCGCTATTGCTTCTCAAGGCTATACTTTAGCAGGCGGAGCCGCTATAGGCGGCGTTGTAGGACTTACTGCGGCAATATTAAGAAAAGGCGACAGTGTACTTATTCAACCCGGGGATGAATTAAAAATAAAAGTTCTCTCAAATGTTGAAATGCCTGTATTTTCTAAAGATGCATTCAGGCAGGAAGAATTAAGGCTTGATGGGTTAAATGTCAGAATTAACAGCATAACATTTGAAAAAGACCCCTTTGGAGAAGATAACACTATAACAATTTCTCTTGGTATAGATAATTTTACACAAAATACTTTCTCTGCTTTTGATATAGCACTTGTAAACGATACAAGGTCAACATTTTTCCCTTCTCCTTTTGGAGATACATCTTTGTGGTTTAAAAATATCGGCCCCGGAGATAGAGTTGTCGGGAAATTTTCTTTCTGCGTAAATGACAGAAAAAAACACCACTGGCTTGTTTTCTACGATAAAAAAACAAAAAAACCTCTTGCCAAATACTCTATTGATAACGCAAAGTCTGACTTGGATGAAAAACTCGCCGATAAAAAACGTAAAAAAAGAAGAAAATAACTGCACCAAAAGGCAATTTTTATCAGTCCTTTGTTTTGATATTTATATAGGATAATGACTTTTTGAAGGCGATATGGTTGATAAAATAAGTCCGCAGACTCTTGTACAAACAAATACACAACCTGTGTACTCAAAATACCTGAGTACACCTTCATCTAATGCTCAGCAAAAAAATGATACAATAGAAATCACCCCTAAAGTACAAGAGCAACCCACTACTCAAGAGCAGCCGCAAGAAAACCAAAAAAAGAGTAAAAAAGCTCTAATTGCAAGCTTATCCCTTGGTATAGCAGGTGCTGCAACTGTACTTGGTGTACTTACAAATACACGCGGCTGGAACAAAAAAGTTGCAAAAATTTTAAAAGAAAACTTTAAAGACGGCGATGAAATTTTTAACCTTACCAAGCTAAAAGAAACCATTCAAGCAAGCGCAAAAGATAAAAGAGTAATTAAACTCAGTAACTTTATGAACAATATGGCAAACTTTAAGGACTGCTATATTCTCCCTGTCCTTGAGAAAATCCCCGGAGTTAAACAATTTGCAAGAAAAACATCCGATATCTACAAACAAACGGGTGTTAAAATGACACAAGGCGCATATAAACATGCCAATAATGCCTACAGTGCATTTGATAGTAAGATTAAAAAAACCCTTGACTTACTGGATAATAATGAAACAAGAGAACAAATTGAAAAATTAATACAAAAAAGAAATGAAATTATAAAAAAACGCTTTACTCCTAACTCTGTCCAAAAATTTGTAGACGGCGTTGAATCAGGCAGAATAACAGATATAGAAAAAATTATGGATAACGTCGGTAACGGCAAAGGAATATGCAGAACCGTAAGAAGCAAGTTTAATAAACTTATAAAAGGCGCAGTAAAAAGCAAAGGCAAAGATGTAGACGGTTTTGGCAGTTTTATTGCAGAAGATTTAATTAAAACTCAAAAAGAAGATTTCATTTCTCCTCTAAAAAATGCTAAAAATCAAATAAATGAACTTGATAAACAAATTCTTGAAATACTTGAAAATACTTGCGGAGAAGAATATCTGCTAAAACATTCTAAAAACATGGCAAAATCAAGAAGTGATGCTGCTCGAGCATTAAATAATGCCATAAGAACCGAAGCAAATGATTTGTTTGACAAAATGCGTGACGTTAAAATAGGCAGCGCGCCGACAGATATTCTTGGAATGGCGGGTACAGCTGGGCTTATGGGAGTGTACCTTGCGCAAGCGGAAGATAAACACCAAAGAGTAGAGGTAGCCCTTACAACAGGCGTTCCTTTAGGTTTAGGTATGATAGCAACAACTTTTGCAACCATGAAAATGTATGCGGGAATGAAATCTCTGGCGTTTGGTGCGATAACAACACTAATTGCAAATACAATAGGAAAAGTTATAAATAATAAATATCAAAAAGCAAATAATGTCGAACATAAAGACCCTGAAATACCGACTCTCGATAAGTTTACCAAAGACCTTAATGACAAATTAAAAGCGCCCATCAGCTAAAGCTAAAGGACGCTTTTAAAATTGTTTTGTTATCTTATTCTTCTACAGAAATAACGCTTACAGGGCAAGCGTCAGCTGCTTCTTTAACGCAGTCTTCATTGCCTGCAACATTTGTGTCATTAACTGTTGCAACATCTTCTACTTTGAATACATCGGGGCAGAATGATTCGCATGCGCCGCAAGCTATGCAGCCTTCTTCGATTTTAACTTTCATTTCATTACTCCTTAAATTTTAATATCTTTGTCTTTAAGACATTAAAATTATACTAAAAAAAGCTCACAAATTGCAACAGGCAAAATTACATATCCTTTAAGTCTTTATTGGAGTCAAGGAGCTTGGCAAGGGTTTTTGCATCCCCCTTAAGTTTAAAATATTCTGCAAACTTTGGAGTTGTTTTAAGGTTATAAGAGCGACCGTTTCTATCTTTTGTACGAGAAATTAGCCCCTTTTCAACAAGTTCTGCAACATGCTCATAAGCATTTGAGCGAAGCTCTTTAAGGGCGGATTGTCTTATGGGCTCTTTTAGAGCAATAACCGTAAGAGTTTTTAAAACCGCAGGTTTTAAATCCACAGGGCAGAGCTTTTCTACAATATCTAAATGCTCCGAGCGCACTTGAATAATATAGCCGTCCTCATCATCAATCTCAAGAGCACCATCACGAGAAGAATAGTCAAACATCAAATCCAAAAGCGCGCTTTCAACTTCATCTTCTCTCACACCCAAAAGCTCAGCTATCTCAAGCGGCTGCATAGCACGAGCCGTTACAAATAAAACAGCCTCAACTTTAGCCTTTAGGTTATTTATTTCATTTGTTTCTTCAGCTTGCAACTTCACTATCCTCCAAAGGAGCATTTTTTGCCTTTGTTACGTATAATTTTCCATAAAAACTGTCTTGAACTATGTCGATATTTTCTTTTACCATTAAAAATAAAATTGCAATATAAGCACTGCTTCTGTCAAAACCAAGAAGAGTCAGTTCACGAAGTTCGATTTTTTCTTCTCTTTTTAAAATCTGTTCAAGGTTTTGGCGCATTTTTTCAACTACTGTTTCAATGTACTCATCATGCGCCAGATTTAAAATATCTTTTGCTTTAAGTTTTGAATAATCCCTGACACGCCTTTTTTGCCGCTCAAGGGTGTTTTTTAGAGCTTGTTTTTTCTCTAACTGTTCATAAAACTCCAAATGTCTGATAAGGTCTTTTAAGGTTACGCTTCTGTTACGATTAAGCCTTACGCTTGTACGTCTTTGAAGAACTTCATCAAAAGAAACAACATTTGACGATGGCAGCTGCAGCTGCTCAGGCTCATACTCCGCTTCAAAGCCGTCATCTTCAAAAAACTCATCCTGCGGCGCTTCAAGGTCATCAAGGGTAATGCCCTCTATTATGTTTGATTTTAATCTAAGGAGAATGGACGCAAACAAAAGCGCTCTGCCGACCGATTTTAAATCTTTTATGTTTAACTCTGCAAGCCTTGCCATATACTTGTCATAAAGGTCAACAATATCAATATTCCAAGGGTCAATCTTGCCCGAGCGAGCCATATCCACAAGTATTTCAATTGTGTCAATGTTAGCGTCCTTTTGTATGCCGTTTTTTGAAATAAATTCTATGTTGCCCGCAAAATCTACTGTAGAGTCAAGAAAAGAGGCGTCTTTCAGCGCTTGCTCCTTGTTATTTGAGTAAAAATCACTAACTGCGTTGTTCATATTATGCTATCCCTGCTTCTTTTTCTTCCGACAATGCCTCTTCTTTTAAGCCGACACCTGAGATTTTTGTAATACCTTTACCTCTTTGAGTAACGCCAATCATTCTGTCTGCCGAGTCAATCATAGGTTTTCTCAAGCTTACAACAACAAATTGAGTTTGTTTAGCCTGAATATTTATCATCCTTGCAAGACGCTCAACATTTGGCCCGTCAAGGTGCATATCAACCTCATCAAAAGCGTAGAAAGGTGCAGGCAGATATCTTTGAACCGCAAATACAAAGGCAAGCGCGGTAAGAGTTTTTTCGCCACCTGACATGGCGGCAAGTTTTTGGTTTTTCTTGTCACGGATACTTGCCTTAAAGGCTAAGCCGCCTGCAAACGGGTCACTTGGATTTTCAAGAACCAATTCGCCCTCACCTTCTGAGAGCATCGGAAAGATATCTTTAAAGTTTTGGTTAACTGCGTTAAATGTTTTTAGGAACTCTTCTTTTTTATTTGTCTCATAGCCCCTCATACGCTCGTTAATTTCAATACGTTCTTTCTCTAAAGTTTCTATTCTCTCGCTTAGTTCTTTTAGTGCGTTTGAAACCGTTTCATAGTCGTTGATTGCCCTCATATTAACAAGACCAAGCGCTTCGATTTTCTTTTGGAGTTTTTGAATTTTTTGATTTATCTCATCAAGAGAAATCTCTGTCGGCTCAACCTCTTTAGGGCTAATTCCCGCCTCTTCAAGCTCACTTGCCGCTTGCTCCAACATCGGCTCAAGCTCACGTCTTCTTGTTTTGAAGCTTTCTATCTGTTCGTTAATTCTCTCAAGTTCTAATTCTGCGTTATTTTTGGTTTTTTCTAACTCAAGAAGTTCGTTTTGCGCTTCATCACGCTGTTTTTGGTATTGAGCAAGATTTTTACCAAGCTCTTCTATTTTTTCTTCATATTCTTTTAGAACAACTTTGAGCTCTTCAATTTCTTTTGCGTATTTTTTCTTATCTTCTTCAAGTTTTATATTTTCTTCGTTTGTACGTTCAATATCATCCTGACGTTGTTTAATACTCATATCATGGAATTTGATATTGTTCTTTTCTTTTTCAATATCATTTTGAATATTTAAGATATTGCGCTCAATATCGCGGATTTGATTTTCCACACCTTGAGTTTTTTCTTTCAGTTCTTTTAATTCACCCTCGTCAATGAGTTTTTCAACTTCTTCAACTTCAACTTGAATTTTAGATATTTCATCAAGCATATCAACATGTTTTGCTTCAAGTGAATCAAGTTTCTTTTCGTTTTCTTTTATTTTTGGCGTTATTTCATTTATTCGTGCAAACTTCTTCTCAATAGCTTCTTTTGCTCCGGAGTTAACTTTAATTAAGTTTTGAAGTTCATATTTTGCACTGTTATAAACATTTGAGGCATTTGAATAATCGGCTCTAACTTGCTCAAGGCGCTTTTCTAAACTGTCACGTTTAATTTCAAGCTCACTGTACTCTGCTTCAAATGCCTTCAAGCGTCTTTTGAAAGTTTCAAGCTCCTTATCTTCCGCTTTTCCAAACAGGGAAGTTGCTCTTTTTCTTGCACCGCCTGTTATAGCTCCTGATTTTTCAAAAATATCACCCTCAAGTGTTACAACACGGTACTTACTCATTAATTTTTTAGCGCAGTTGAGGTTTTCTACAACAACTGTTTCACCAAGCGCAAAATAAAAAGCATCAATGTACTTGTCATCAAAGTCTATCAGATTTATTGCAAAATCAATTACACCCTCGTCTTTTGGAAGAGAAAGGCGAGTCGGGGCTTTTTTAATTTTATTCAAAGGCAAAAATGTTGCCCTGTCGCGGCCTTGAGATTTTAAAATTTCAATTGCACGAGCTGCCACATTTTCATCATCCACCACAACAAATCTTGAGCGCCCGCCCATAGCAACATCAATAGCATCAGTGTATTCCCCATCAACTTCAGCTAATTGCATAAGAGGCGCATGCACACCATCTAAATGAGCATTCATAATAGTTTCAACACCAGCACCGAGCGTTACCGTCTTATATGCTTGTTTATTTGCTTCAAGAGTAACTATTTTTTTGTGCGAAAGTTGAATACTGTGCCCTAAATCCTGCAATTGTGTGCGGGTTTTATCCAAATCTTCAAAAGTCAGTTTTTGAACAGTTTTACACTCATCAAGCTCTTTTTGCAGTGTTTGAATTTGAAGCTCAAGCTTATCTCGCTTATCATCAAATGTTTTTTGACCCTCTTCAAGTTCTTCAATTTGCTTATTTGCCTCATTTAGCTCTTTTTGAAGATTATTTAGCTCGTTTTCAAGCGGGAGTTTTGTTTTTATAAGTTCTGTTTCTTTGTCTTTAAGATTATCCAGCTCTTTTCTTAAGAAGTTTCTTCTCTCAATATGTTCATCTGCTGTTTTATTTAGCCCTGACATCTCAAGCAAAATCTGTGCCAGCTCTTGTTTTTTCTTCTCTAAGAGCTCTTCTTTTTCCTTAACTTCAGATTCTTTTTGGGCAATAGCTTTTATAATTTCTTCTTTTTTCTGCGTAAGATTTTCTATACCGTTTCTTGAATTTTCGGCAGTTTTTTTGTTATCGAGAATAAGCTTGTCACTGTGCGCGATAGAGGTTTCTTTGCGGCTTATTTCGCCTTTCTTTTCTTCAAGAAGTTTTTTTACTTCAATCTGCTTGTCTTCACCTTGAGCACGAACCAACTCGCAAATTTCTCGATATTTTTCTTTTTTGTCTTCGATTTTTGACTTTACTTCATCCAAACGGGTATTTTGGACTTTTATTTCTTTTGTGGAAGTTAAAATATTTTGGTGCACAAGCTCTAATGAGCGCTTTGTATCAAAGTATTTTATAACATTTATTTTGCCCTCAAGCTCTTGTTTTTCATCATTTAGAGCTTTATATTTAAGGGCGATTTCTCTCTCTTCTTTTAATTCATCCAGTCTTACGTCTTTTTCATTTTTAACAATAAGAGAATTTTGAACACGGGCTTCAACAGTTTCAAGTTCTTTTTGCGCAGCAGCTATTTTTCTGTCAAAATCAGCAGTGCCGGCTATTTCATCTAAGTACACTCTTCTTTCTTTTGCGCTGCAATTGGCAATTGTCGTAACATCACCTTGCATAATGACGTTATAGCTGTTTGGGGTGATATTGTATTTTTCAAGCTCAGAGTGGATTTGCGTAAGGGTGCATTGCTTATCGTTCATATAATAAATACTTTGCACGCCTTGAGATGTTCTTTTTATTTTCCTTGCTATAATAAGCTCATCTTCATCATCAAGCGCAAAGGTAACTCTGACGGAAGCTTCGTTTCTGTTGTTGTGAGTTGTGATTAAATCCCCTACACCTTGCTCGGAGCGAAGAGCTCTGGCGCTTGAAAGACCAAGAGCAAAAAGTATGCAGTCGATGATGTTACTTTTGCCTGAACCGTTAGGGCCGGACACAACGGTAAAACCATCCAAAAACGGTATGGTGTTTTGGTTGGCAAAAGATTTAAAGTTGTCTATTTCTAACTGTTTTATACGCATTCAAAACTTCCAAAAAGACAAGTCCAGTTACTATAATTAGACAACAAAATACACTAGTATGTCAAATTATGTATAAATATTACTCTAAATGCTATAGATAAGTTATTTTGCGTACTTATTGAGCATTTCTATACGATTTAGAGGCCAAAAGACAAAGTAGGCTCTGCCTATAACTCTATCTTTAGGTAAAAATCCCCAAAAACGGCTGTCCTGAGAGTTTCCGCGGTTATCTCCCATCATAAAATAATGCCCCTCAGGTATTATAAAAGGCCCGCAATACATATCATCTCTACATGGTGTCCAGCCTTTTTTAGATAAAATATAAGGCTCATCAAGAGGAATGTCGTTTATATAAACATACCAATCGCCGTCTTTATCTTGTTTTATTTCAAACTTGTCGCCCTCCACCCCCACAATTCTTTTTATGTAAGCAATATCTCTGCAAAAAATTCCCGTAAGACGAGAAAATACGGAAAAGACGTCTTTTTTAAGTTTTTCATCCGGAGGATAAAAAACAATAACATCACCATGCTTAAGTTCTCTAAAAGGTTTTGAGACTTTTTCAACAAAGAGCCTGTCTTTTTCAATTAAGGTAGGGTGCATTGAGCCTGACGGTATCCACCTTAGCTCGCCTATAAAAAACCTTATTATAATAACCGCCACAATGACAAATAATAGCGTGTCAAAGGTTTCTTTTATAAATTCTTTTGCTACTTTTGCAAATTGTATTTTTTTCATTTTATCCTCAGATTGTTAAGACAAAGTGCCTCAAGTAAAGTAAAAGCCTTACGGTCAAAGTAAGAGCGCATTAATTCAACTGTGTCTTTTGCCATTTTATCTACTTCATTAAGCGCCTTTTGCTTATACTTTTCAATGTCCGTATTGTTAATATTCATAATATCACAAGTGGGATTTTCCTGCTTAAAATAAATCAGGCAAAGTGTATAAATACCGTTTTTAATATCAAAGGTATTATTTATAAAATCATCTATATCGTTTCTCAATTGAAAAATTGTACCAAACCTAAGTGCAAAATCTTCTAACAGCTTGGTTTTTTCCTTATCGGCATCAAATATTGTGCAAACGCATTTTGCAGCGCAAACAAAAAGATTAGCTGTTTTTGCACTTGTTTTTTGCATATAATCTTCTTTTGTCTGAAATTCAAATCTTGTTTGAAACTGGTTTATCTCGCCATTTATAGTTTTTAAAATATTGTCTGAAAATATCTTTAGGATTTTTGGATTTTTTATGTCCGATAGAACCTCTAAACAAAGTGAGAGAAGATAATCCCCGATTACTATTGATTTTTTTGAACCGAATTTTTGATAAAAACTATCCTCGCCCCGCCTTTTTGTGCTTTCATCCAAAACATCATCATGCACAAGTGTTGCGCTGTGCAAAATCTCAAGCGCAAGAGCGATTTTTTGAACTTCGCTATTGGGTTTTTGGCCAAGAGCAATTGAGCAGATGTAACAAAAAACAGGCCTTAGTCTTTTAGATTTAGCAAAAAGAAACCGAAGAACCTCGTCTTTAAGTTCATTTGGATTATTTTCAACAAGAGTCTTTATATTTGACTCAAGCTCCAAAATATAGGGTTTTAGAGTTTCTTCGGGTTTCATTTACTATATTACAAATTTTCCGTTTTCATAAATCAGTTTATCATCAAGGAATATTTTTGAGTTTTCTTTCATGTTTTTAATAATATCCCAGTGAAGTCCTGATTCGTTTTTGCCGCCTGTTTCAGGATAGCTTGCACCAAGTGCCATATGAATTGAGCCGCCGATTTTTTCATCAAACAATATATTGCCTGTTACATCTTTGACTCTGTCATTTGTACCTATTGCAATTTCACCTACAAAGCGGCTGCCTGCGTCCATATCAAGCATAGATAGCAAGAAGTCCTCGCCTTTTTCCGCTTTGGCGTCAACTACTTTGCCGTTTTCAAGTTTTAGCCAGATTTTATGGGACTCATTGCCCCTGTAAATTGCAGGGAAATCAAAATAAATCTCACCGTTTGCACTGTCTTCAACAGGGGAGGTAAAAATCTCGCCGTCAGGGAAATTATTAAGACCTGAGCAGCTTACCCATTTTCTGCCTTCTACAGAGAATGTAATATCAGTTTTTTCTCCTATAATATGAAGCTTTTTGCCGCCGTTCATAAGGCTTACTAGTCTTTCCTGTTCACGGCCTATTTCTTGCCATTTTTCAATAGGATTATCTAAATCAAGATAGCAGGAATTGATTATAAAATCAGTATAATCATCAAGCGACATCTTTGCTTCTTGAGCTAAAGCCTGAGTCGGATAATCCGCTATAACCCAATTAAGTTCGCCTTTTGCGGCACGATTAAGCATAACCGTAGACAACTCACGAGTTGCAGCAGAGCGCTTTGCCATTTTTTTAGCATCAGCGCGAGCCATGTTTTTAACATTAAATGGAGCGCCGATTGAGATATATTTATCTACTTTTTCGTACTCTAATTTAGTCATAGGGTCGATAAAGCCGAGCTGCCCATCATCTGCAAATTTTATAAAATCTTCCGCAAGACCCTCAATTGAGCATCTCACAACAGGATGAGCGCCGCGCTTTAGTACAAGTCTGTAGACTTCTTTTACAAGAGGCTGGCACTGAGTGCTTTCAGCTCTGATTATAACCAAATCACCCTTTTTAACTTTTGTTGAATAATCAACCAAAATTTCGGCGTATTTTTCAAGAGTAGTTTTCAATTTATTCATCGGATTCCTCCATGTTTTTGTAATAAGCATCTTTAAAGCGAAGTGTAACACCGCGTTTAGATGTTTTTACAAAATCAACAAGTTTATTAACATACTCATTTTTATCAACCGTATCTTCAATAATTTCAAGAGCCTGTGTGGTATTATACTCAGGACTTCTTAAAATTCTAATTGCTTTATGAACCGCGTCACGAGAGGCTTTATCTACACCACGTCGTCTAAGACCTATGGCATTCAAGCCTATCGGAAGAGCAGGAATACCCTCTGCCTTGCAGTATGGGATAATATCAAGTCTTGCAGCTGATGCGCCCGAAATAATTGCCATCTCGCCTATTCTTATATTTTGGTGAAATACGCTCAGACCGCCTAAAAATGCGCCAAAACCTACTTTAACGTGGCCGCCTATAGTTGCAGCATTAGCAAAAATAACTTCATCGCCAAGTTCACAGTTGTGTGCAACATGGGAATATGCCATAAGCAGGCACTTGTTACCGATTTTGGTTACGTTGCCTTCGCCTGAAGCGCGGTTAATTGTTGCAAACTCCCTTATCCAGCAGTTTTTACCAATGATAACACCTGTTTTTTCACCCTTATAGCCTAAATCCTGAGGCTCGCCTCCGATTGAAGCCATAGGGGAAATTCTTGTCCCCTCGCCAATTGTTGCAAACTCAATGTGAGCACCTGCACCAATTTTAACTCCGGCTTCAATAATAACACCCTCACCTATAACGGCGTTTGGGCCTATTTCTACATCTTGAGCAATTTTTGCTGTATCACAAATCACAGCGCTTTTGTGTATTGCCATTTTTTCACACTTTCTATTTTAATGCTATTGTAATTTCGGCTTCGACGCATAATTTACCATCTACGTATGCTCTTGCGTCACATTTTGCAATCGGGCCTTTGATTTTTGTCATGTATGCTTCCATCTCGAGTCTGTCACCGGGGCGCACAATGTTTTTAAATCTTACTTTATCAACTGCCGCAAAAAGAGCAAGCTTGCCTTTGTACTGGTCAAGTGATAAAAGTATGGGAGCAGCGGTTTGAGCCATTGCTTCGATTTGCAAAACACCCGGCATAACAGGGTTTCCAGGGAAGTGCCCGTTAAAGAACATCTCATTTGCGGTTAAGTTTTTATATCCCTTAGAGTATTTGCCGGGGACATATTCTGTTATTCTATCCACAAGTAAAAAAGGGTACCTGTGAGGAATCATATCCATAATTTCCATAACATCCATGGAAAGCGGTTTTTCAGTAGTGGTATCCATGTTATCTCCTTTATAAATTACAAACTTTTTTCAATATTTTTTGCAAATTGAATGTGAAGAGCATGCCCTGCTTCTTTAACAAAAATATTTGCATTTAGCGCTAAAGGGTTGACCCCTGTAAGGTATAAATCTCCTATTATATCAAGGATTTTATGCTTAGCGGGTTCAAACTCGCTTCTAAGTTCGGTCGTATATCCGCCATCATCGGTCAGACCTACGGTGTTTTCAATAGTAACACCTTTTGAATAACCCATTTTTTGAAATGTTTCGAGGTCTCTTAAAAATCCAAACGTACGAGCCTCGATTATTTCATTTAAATTTTCATCCTGATTAAGATTTACCCAGCGGTTTTTTAAGTCGGGATGGTCATAGTTAACGGCATATGTAATTGTTGTTTTACCTTGATTTGGCATTAGAACAATCATAGAGTTGTTGTATGAAAAAACAAAATGATTATTTACAGGCTTAACGGGAGCTTGCTCGCCTTGATAGCCGACAGAGTTAAAAAGCTCTACCCAATATTTTGCACTGCCGTCCATAATAGGAATTTCAAACCCGTCAGATTTAAAGTGAACATCAAGGTTATCTATACCGCAAATAGCACATGCTGCCATAAAATGCTCGATAAGGGCAATTTTTGCATCCGCACCTGTTTGGACATTTGCAAGGACAACACAGTGCTCACAAGAAACGACATTTGAAGTCTTAGCTTCAATCATTTTGTCATTAATAAAAAATCTTATACCCTCTTTTTTATCGGAAACATTAGGGTAAATTTCAACATCTGCCCTTAAATTTGTCATTAAACCGTTGCCTTGTGCAACAACTTTAGATTTTACCGTCTTCATTTAAAAATTTCTCGTAATCCTCTAGTAAGTGCTGATATTTTTTGTATTTTTGAACCATAACTTCAGCTTCGTTAAGGTATTTCATACGTTTTAAGAAATCTTTTCTCGGTACCGCAGGTGCGCCCATAAGAACAGTTTTTGCGGGGTGAGATTTTGTAACGCCCGATTGAGCAAGGATAATACAGTCATCACCTATTGAAATGTGGTCTGCAAGACCAGCTTGACCTGCTATAACAACTCTGTCGCCAATTTCGCAAGAACCTGCTATACCGACTTGAGAAACTATCATACAAGCTCTGCCGATTTTGCAGTTGTGACCTATCATAACAAGGTTATCAATCTTTGTTTGGTCGCCTATTGTGGTGTTTTCAATAGTGCCTCTGTCAATTGTAGCATTTGCACCTATTTCAACATCGTTGCCTATCACAATTGAGCCAAGTGAAGGAATTTTAAAGACTTTTTGATTTTCTTTTCCACCTTTGATTTCTCCCTCTTTTCTTGCGCTTTCAATGTTATCGGGAGTCTCTGTTACAAAGCTAAAACCATCAGCGCCCAAGCTTGCACCGTGGTGAATTATACATCTGTCACCGATTTTAACTCTGTCACCAATGTTTACACCGGGGTGAAAAAGACAGTTTGAGCCGATTTGAGCAAATTTGCCCACATATACGTTTGGCAAAAGTGCAGTATTATCGCCGATTTCAGCACCGCGAGAAATAACAACATTAGGCCCTATAGAAACATTTTTGCCAAGTTTTGCCTCAGGGTGAATAACGGCACTTGGGTGAATTCCAACAGGAGTATCGGGGCCTTCGTAGAACAAGTTAAGAAGTTTCATCATCGCAAGTCTTGGACGTTCAACTTCAATTGTTGTAATATTATCAAGATTTACACCAAGAGGAACAAGGGCTGCTTTAGCCTTTGTGTTTGCAAGGTTAGCAATTTCATCCTCACCCATTGCAAGCGCCAAAGCTGTTTCATCAGCCAACAAAGGTGGGGCTACTTTATCTATTGTGCCGTCTTGCACAACCGTTAAAATACCTCCGAGAATTTCAGAGATTTCTTTTTGCGTAAAAGTTTTCTTACTCACCTTATGTCTCCTCAAATGCTATTAGAATATGTCTATTTTAGTACAATTATTTAATTTTGTCGATTATTTTTGTTGTAGATTTCCCCTCAACAAAATCAATAAACTCAACCCAGCCGTTATTTCTAAGAATTACATCCGCCTCAGGCAGCGTCTTTAGGGTATAATCAGCCCCTTTTGTGTAAACATTGGGTTTAATTATTTCCAGTAAATCTTTTGGTGAATCTTCATCAAAAAGCACAACATAATCAACACTCTCAAGTGCACACAGAACCTCTGCTCTATCATCTTCAGAGTTAATAGGACGCCCCTCGCCTTTTATTGAGCGAACTGATTTATCGGAATTTAATCCGACAATTAACACATCACCAAAGGATTTACTCTTTTTTAAATACCTGACATGCCCGACATGTAAAATATCAAAACACCCGTTTGTTGCAACAATTACTTTTTTATTGCTTCTTAAAACTTTTAAAAGCTCTTCCAGTTTATCTTTTTGTATTACTTTTCCCATTTTTCACCTTTTTTAAAAAAATGCAGCCGTCTTTTTGTGTTGTACTAAACGGCTGCATTATTTGTTTTTTATAACTATTTTGCACTTGTTTGAGCAGGGTCAGCGGGAGCACCCTCAGGGGCTGCAGTTACCCCTCTTAGCTCTTTTTGAATGTTTTGAGGGTCAAATGACGGGTCGTTAAATTCGATTTTTGCATTTGATTTAAGTCCGTCAAAGAGGTTTTGCAACGCTGCAACTTTTTTATTTTGCTCAAGGTAAGCTTTTATTTCACCCTTAACTTGTTCAAATGGTGCAAGACCTGCTGCTGCACGGTCAGTAACAATAATTATATGATTACCGAATCTTGTAACAACGATTTCTGAAACGGTATCGGGTTTAATTGAAAAAGCAACATCGGAGAACTCTTTTACCATTGCTTCTCTTGGAAAAAACCCTAAATCTCCGCCCTTAATTGCACTTGCCTTATCATCAGAGTACTTTTGAGCAAGAGCTGCAAAGTTTTTGGGGTTATTTAGCGCTTGAGCTCTGACGTCTTTTGCAAGAGCCATTTTTTTATCAAGTTCTTCCTGAACTTTTTTGTTAATATCAGCTGCGCTTAATTTACCGTCTTTGTCTGCGTCAATTATAGTTTTTCTTATCATTTCAGGATTTGCTTCAATTAAAATATGAGAAGCACGAACCCTTTGAGGGTAATTAAACTGTGCTTTGTTTTGATTGTAAAAGTCTTTTACTTCATTATCACTAACAGAAACATTAGCCGTTGCCTCAACGAGTTTGTTAATTTTTACTTCGTTTGCAATGTCTTCATTAATTCTTTTTTCTGTTACGTTATTTTGTTTTAAAAGTTCGTCAAATTTTTCTTTTGAACCTATTTGCTTAATAATTTCTTCTTTTTTGGCTTGAATTTCAGCGTCACTTGCCGTTATATCTCTTTTTGCATATTCTTGGTCAAGCAGTTTTCTTACAATTAAGTCTTGTACAATTCTTTCTCGGGCAAGCAGCATCATAGGACTGTTTTCCCTCTTTTGCTCGTCAGATGCGGATTTGTACTGAGGATTATTTTTTACAACATCCATAACCTTTTCATAATCGGCTTTTGTAATAGCGTCACCGTTTACGGTAATAATTGCTTTGTTGTTAACAGAGCAGCCTGCAAATAAAAGAACAGAGCATGCCGCACTTAACAATACTTTTGTAAACTTCATAAATTTTACTCCTTATGATTAATTTTGAATTTTAAATTCAGATACTATTTTAGAAATATAATAGAACAAATCAGTCAATATGTTAAATACTTCATCAAAGTTAAGATTATTTTTATTCATCAATAAAATTCCCTTAGCATTTGTGCGGGTTTTAGGCGGATTTGTAAATTTAAAGTATTTTGTCAAAGAAAAGTCCATTTTGCGCTTCAGATACATCCACTCCCTTTCGTTATAAGGTGTGTATATTCTTATGTTGTCAGGAGTTTCTCGTATCATGGTGATATTATTTTGCTCTGCAATAAGCCTTAGTCTGATGAGTTTTATAAGATTTTCGACACTTTGGGGAAGTTTTGAAAATCTGTCTTTAAAACCTATTACGACATTATCAAGCTCGGCTGCGTTTTTAACATCGCTCAGGCGTTTATATTCAATCATTTTTTGTTCATAACTGCCCACCCACTCATCGGGTATATAAGCGGTTACATTTATATCTATAACGGCATTTTGAGGCTTTTTGATTTTTTCTTTTGCATAGGGGTCTTTTGAACTGTTGGCCTTTAGCTCGTTTACACATTCTTCAAGCAAAGAAAAGTATGTATCAAAACCGACATTTACCATATGCCCGTGCTGCTTTGAGCCTAAAATATTTCCCACTCCTCGAATTTCTATATCACGAAGCGCTATATGATAGCCGCTGCCAAGGCTTTCAAAGTCTTTTATCGCATTTAGGCGCTTATAAGCGTCTGGGGTAAGTTCTTTTGATTTTTTATAAAAACAATAACAATAAGCCTGTCTGTCAGAGCGCCCGACACGTCCTCTTAACTGATACAACTGCGCCAAACCAAACCTGTCACAGTCATGGATTATTATTGTATTAGCATTTGAAATATCAAGACCGGATTCAATTATTGTTGTGCACAAGAGTATGTCATATTCTCTATTTGCAAACTCATACATTATGCGCTCAAGCTCACCCTCTTTCATTTGCCCGTGAGCCACGGCTATTCTTGCATTTGGCACGACAGAAGAGAGGTAATCTCTAAACTGATAAATAGATTCAACACGATTATAAAGATAGAAAACCTGCCCGTCACGCTGTATCTCGTGATTTATGGCGTTTTTTAAATACGCTTCGCTAAATTCACCCACATAAGTTTTAACACTCAAGCGGTTTTTAGGAGGAGTGTTTATGACAGAGAGGTCTTTTATGCCTGATAAAGCCATATTAAGAGTTCTTGGAATAGGAGTAGCGGACATTGCTAAAATATCGATATTCTCTCTGAATTTTTTGAGCTTTTCTTTATGCCTTACGCCAAATTTATGCTCTTCATCTATAACTAAAAGTCCTAAATTCTTAAAGCAAATATCATCCCCCAAGAGCCTGTGCGTGCCTATTACAACATCAACCTTGCCTTCATTAATGTCTTTTACTATTTGCTTTTGCTCTTTTGCACTTCTAAAGCGAGAAAGTAACTCAACCCTTACGCTAAAAGGCTTAAAGCGCTCAAAAACAGTTTGATAATGTTGCAGGGTAAGGATAGTTGTAGGGGCAATAAGCGCTGCTTGTCTGCCTGACATAACGGCTTTAAACATTGCCCTTACAGCTATTTCTGTTTTACCAAAACCAACATCGGCGCAAATCAGCCTATCCATAGGGCGCGGCGCTTCCATATCGGCTTTGGTTTCAACAATTGCTTTCATCTGGTCGGGAGTTTCAGTGTATTCAAAGGCATCTTCCATCTCAAACTGCCATGTCGTATCAGGGTCAAAAGAAATTCCCTGCGACATTTGACGCTTAGCATAAAGTTCCAATAAATCCTGCGCTATGAGTTCAACTTCCGCTTTTGCCTTAGATTTTGTAGCTTCCCATGCACTTCCGCCCATCTTTGACAACTTTGGTTTTAAAGAGCCCGAGCCTCTGTAGCGGTACAGAAGATTTATCTGCTCGGCAGGCATAAATAATTTATCCGAGTTTGCAAATTCTATTTCAAGGTAGTCTTTTTTTGCTCCGTCAATTTCCTGCTTTGTTAAGCCTTTATATATTCCCACCCCATGGATACTGTGAACCACATACTCGCCTTCTTTAATGTCATTAATTGAGTCAATGTAGTCCTGAGATTGCTTATTTTTAAAGTATTTTCTTGTCGTTACATCTTTTGAGCGCTTGTTAAATAGCTCTCTATCCGTAAGGAAAATATATCTGCCGTTTGGAATTTCAAAAGTCTCATCAAAATCCACAACGCCGCCGCCTGAGCTTAGGGCATTTGTGACAAAAATATTATCAGAAAATACTTCATTTTCCTTAAGTATTTCTTTTATTCTTTTTGGATAGTCACTGCAAATAAATACTTTTGCGTCGTCTAAAATATTTTCTTTAATATATTTAATTATCTCATCTGCTTCCGAAGAAAAAACTGGCGTAAGAGAGGTTTTAAACTCGATTAATTTATCAAAATCATCATCTAAAAAATTATCAAAACCTATTATTTTGAATTTTTTAATATCTTTTATAAAATCGTCATATTTTACATGGTTTAAATCGCAAAGCGGGAGTTTAAGTTTTGAAGATACTTCTTTTTGATACTCTTCTCTAAAATCCCTGTCAAGCGTGTTGTATTTAGAAAATATTTGAGAAGTTTCATCTAAAATAACAACGTAGTCCCTAAAGTATTTAAGCGCACCGTCAAGAGAATTTGTAAAGTAGTTTTGATAGTATTCAATGCCAGCGAAATATCCCTCTTGCTCAAGTTTTTCACATATTTGAGAATATATATCGCAAGCTATTTCATTGTCCGTTTTTTTAACTTCATCAGAAAGAGATTTTTTAAAGTTTTCTATGTTTTTTTCATCCAAAATAAACTTATAGAGAGGATAAATTGTTATTTCTTTTGTTTTTTCAAAACTTCTTTGATTTTTTGGGTCAAAAAATCTGATATCTTCTACCGTGTCTCCAAAAAACTCTATTCTCACGGGGTTTTTTTCAAGGGTATAAATATCTAAAATATCACCCCTTACACAAAACTCACCGACGTCCATAACACTTGTGACTCTTTTATAACCCAGTTTTGTCAGAGATTTTATAAGGTTTGTATAGTCGATATCTTCGTTAATTTTTATTTTAAAAGAATTTTTCTCATAAAAACTCTTTTGGGGAAATTTTTCAAATAAAGCTCTAACAGGAGCTATAACAACATCATCCAAGCTTGTTAAAATACTTATCTGCTCTTGGTAAATATAGTAATTTTTCTCTACATCATCATAAAAATTTATGTCTTGAGAAGGGAAAATCTTAGCCTCAATTTGGCAAAAATTTTCTAAATCTTTTTGAAATTTAAGAGCCTCTTGCTCGCTTGGCGTGATGTATAAAATTTTCTTTTTGGCATTTAGAATAGCTCTGAATATAAGCAATCTAAGCGGATTGTTAAGCGCACTTAAAGAGAGCTTCATAACTCCATCGAGTGCCAGAAAGCGAGTTAGGGCAGGTATTTTAATATTTTCTAAATCCGATAACATAGAAAAATTATCGCACAAAATTATAACTTGCGCTCTTCTAAAAGTGCAGCACCTATAACACCCGAGTAATCACCAAGAGCGGCTTTTTTAAACTCTATAGATTGAGCAGGGGTAGGCAGCGCTTTAGCGCGGGCTTTTTTAATCGTTGCAAGATAAAAATCATCCACACTTTGAATTAAGCCGCCGCCAAGAATTATAAGCTGCGGATTGTAAAAGTTAATAACGCTTGCTATGCCGCCTGAAAGGTAGTCTACAGCCTCGTTTACATACTGCGTAACAACCTCGTCATGTGCTTCAAGGGATTTTTTAATATGTTTTGAGCTTATGTTGTTTTTACCCTCCGTAAGCTCTGTTATTATAGATTGTCTGCCTTTTTTAACCGCACCTAAAATCCTTGTTTCTATCGCAGTTCTTGACGCATACGCCTCAAGACATCCGTTAGCACCGCACGCACAAGCTCTACCGTTTAAATCTACAATAATATGACCAATCTCGCCCGCACTCTGGCTTGCGCCAAGGTGAATTTTGCCGTCTTTAACTATGCTTGAGCCGATACCTGTACCTACAAAAATACAAACAATGTCCTGATAACCCTTGCCTGCACCAAATTTTAGCTCGCCAAAAGTCGCAACTTCAACGTCGTTGCCGATATACACAGGCAATGAAAATTTTTCTTCAAGTATCTCTTTTATGTGCAAATCCTTGCATTCAAGGTTTACAGCGTTTATTAAAACACCCTCTTTTCTCTCAACTTGACCTGCCAAACCTATGCCGATAGAGGATATTTCATCTTTTGAGATTTTTGACTCACAAAAAAGCTCCTCTATGGTTTCAATAATTTTAGCGGTGACTTTTTTGTTGCCTTTTTCTTTTTTTGTTTTGTTTTTAACTTCAAAAACTACTTTGCCGCTTGCTTTTTCTACAACGCCTGCTAAGATTTTTGTCCCGCCTAAATCAATTCCTATAGAGTACTTTTTCATATAATGCCTATTTTAAATCCACTGTTTGTTTATTTTTCAGACCTTTTGTTTTGAGCTTTTGCTCAATATAACGCCACCATTTGAGTTTTTGTTTAAAAAGGTAATGATACCCCTCAAAATTAGCACCTGAAATATCTTTTTGCTGTTTATCCAAAAAGTGCTCAAACTCTTTTTCCATAACTTCCGTAAGTTCTTTTCTGTTGAGCTTAGGGTCTGTAATAATTCTTGGTTTACCAAATTCTACAAGTATCTCGGGTCTGTCTTGCCTTAAGAAAGTATAGTTAATTGCAACAGGCACAAGATTTACTCCGCCAAATTTTTTTGCGGCATCTTTTGCAATGTATGCTAAACCTGACTGGAAAATCTCCGGACGATAAAGCGGGGGTCTTATAATGCCTTGAGGAAAAATCCAAAAAGCAATGTCAGGGTCTTTTAGCGTTGTTACCGCATATTGTAAAAACTTCATAGACGCCTGCGGAGATTTTTTATTTATTGGAAAACAACCCACATATTGAAAAAGAGGAAACCTGTTCATCTCTTCAATCATAAAGCGAAAACGAGGTTTTTTTATAACTTTGCTTACAATTCTATATACAATATTGTATGCTAAAACCCCATCCCACCAGTTATTGTGAGGCGCATAAAATATTGTCGCTTTAGTTTTATCCCTTAGTTCAAGATTTTCAAGGTTTTTATACATTAAAGAACAAAAACGGCTTTCAATCATTTTTGGGAATACAATATCACCTATAAAGTGCCAAAAAGGTACGTTTTTAGCCTCTCTAAACTTTTCCTCCCTGTTTCTTAATTTTGTCGGGGGAATTGCGCTATACATATGTTGCGGTGTATCTAAGGTCATACTGTAATTCTATTTAATTTTGACAAATGTGTCAATTAGCTTATACGGTTTAGTTGGCAATATGCCCTAAATGCCGTGAGTTCTTTTTGAATAATGTAGTGATGCCTGTCAAGACCGAGGCGCGAGGCCAAAAGAAGGGATTTTTCATACACCCTTACGGTGTTTTGCGCAAGCGAGAGTTTCTTTTCTTCATCCGCCTTAACTATAGAATCCTGCATTATATTTGCCCTCAGGCGATACAAGCGCATTTGTAAAAATATTAACTCGTTAGCACTTGCATCCTGCAGTGCAAGTTCACAGTACATTTTTGCATTATCAAAATCACCTTTTTGCAAATATGCACGAGATAAAAGCTCCTGAAATAAAATCTTAAGGTTAATACTGCTGATTTTTGCGCTCTCACAAATTGTAACCGCTTTCTCGCAAATTTCTATACATCTGTCTGAACCCGAAGAAGGCAGAGTTGCCTTAGCACTTATATACCAAGCCAAAAGCGCACCAAAGGCTATTTTTTTATCTGAAAAATAAGTCATCTGCTCGGCACAAATCTCAAGTGAGCGAAGCGCGTTATTTTCTTTTAAAAGAACATAGGCGAGCATGGTTTTTAGAATATTTTTTGTATAATCATCCCCGCAGTTGTTTGCAAAAGTCACCGCCTCAAAGAGGTCATCTTTAATATTTTCAAAATCTCCGGAGAAGATTTTGTTAAATATATCTATCAAATTCCACTTAGAAACAAGCTTTAAGTCTTTTATAGCGTAAGAAAAATCTTTAAGAATTGATTGTAAGATTTCATCAGAATCCTTAACAAAGCCGCGCGAAGTCTGAGCGCAAGCGTTAGCAAGTGCAAGGTGCATTTTAAGTCTTGTTGAATGATTGCTCTTGTCTTTATTAAGTTCTTTTTGAATTTCTCCGATAAGTTCAAATGCCAAAGGACTGCCTTGCTGAGCATAAGACTCGGCAAGGATTATATTTGACATAATCCAAGTTTCATAAACTTCTCTGACACTTGCAAAGTCGTTCTTTTTAGGGTGTTTCAAAAATTCCTGCAAGACAGGATTTACTTCATTGTTTACTATACTTGCAATTTCTGACCAATTGCCAAGCTGCAAAAGCGCCTCGAGTTTTCTTGTTTTTATAAGTGCTCTTTGTAAATCCTGCTTGGGTTTAGAATATATCGCAAGAACCGCATCCACTGTTTCTACTATTGCCGTGTAGTTTTGGGCAATTTTGCAACTTTGAATTAAATAACCGCTAAGTTCTACCACCTTACTTTCGTTATCTTTATTTTGAGCGCTCACTATGGCGTTTGAAAGATACTCCATGGCTTCTTTTGGGTTTTTCTGATAAGTAAGCTTGCCAAGTCGCTCGCAAATATTATTTTTTATATATTCAAAGTTTGGCAGTTTAACATCTTCAAGCAAAATCAAACTCTGTTTTTGACACATTGTATAAAAACTTACATCACCGATGTATGAGGCGAGTTTTAAACTCATTGTCCAAAGTTTAAACGCAAGCTCTTTTTCTCCTGTAATTTGCGCTAGAAGTGAGGGTATAGCAGGAGATGAAACCGTTCTTTTACAGATTTCATTAAGCAGGGCTTTTTGCACAGGCAATATGTCTTTATCTTCTTTGGCATTTGCATACACATAAGACCAGACAAGAGAGTTTTTAAATTCAAAAATATTTTCCGTAATTCTTTTTATATAGCCGATTTTTTCAAGAAAAGCTGCAACCCTTTCAAAGCGCTCAAGCTCAAGAGAGAAGACTTTTTCCATTAAAGATTTTGTAAACTTGCCGCCAAGCATTGATGAAACCATTAAAAATTCATACTCAAAACGGTAATTGTCTTTTAGATATTCAAAACGCTTTTTCAAAAGTTCACTCAGAGAGTTTATTATATACATTGACTCTTGTTCTTTATCAAAAACAAACTCTTTATTTTGAACCGTTATAACTTTTGTTTCGATTAAGTCGTATAAAACCTGCTCAACATAAGCGATATTACCTTTTGTATTCATTATTATCTGGTTTAGAACACCCTGCGGTAAAACATCAAAACTGCCTAGTTGAGATTTAATAAACTCTTTAACATCAGGTACTTCTTTTTGTGCAAGGTTAATATTCAAACAAGCGTTTTTTGGCAATTTGTCGCTGTTTATATACATAGCGATTGCATGCTGATTTCTGTAGGTCAAAACAAGCTTTGCACCGGTTTTAAAGTAGTCGCTTTCAATCAGATATTTTACAAAATCAAAAGAAGTTTCATCTATCAAATCAAAATCATCTATCACAAGTGTGAGCTTGTTTTTTGACTTAAGATAAAGAAGAATATCCCTTAAATCTTCAAAAGTTTTTTTCTTATTTTCAAGAATATTCTCATAATACGCCTCTTTAAGCGGGTATACGATGTTAATCAGGGTATCGATTTTTTCTTGAGGAATATGTCCCGCTAAATTTTGCCCCAGTGCGTTTTTTAGCTCCTGAACTCTTTTTTCATACTTACTTGGTGCAAAAGAAAGGTCAAACAAAGAAAGACAGACATCTTGAATAAGGCCCATGGGCGTAACCTGAGTAAGCGCACAACAGTGACCTTTAAGGACTATATGAGGCTCGCCCTCAAGCCTTTTATACATTGCATCCAACAGATGTGTCTTTCCGCAGCCGCGAGGAGCGTTTATTGAAATGGCTCTAATTTCACTATTTGTGTCATTTATTGCATCAAGTACCATCTCAAGCGCAACATCATCTCTTCTTGATTCACTTTGAGAAAATACG
Source organism: uncultured bacterium (assembly GCA_949285255.1). GTDB lineage: Bacteria > Cyanobacteriota > Vampirovibrionia > Gastranaerophilales > Gastranaerophilaceae > Galligastranaerophilus. The sequence continues at coordinate 33,466 of CASDXV010000018.1, forward strand.
GGCTTTTGCTCAAGAAAGACCATTTTGTACGATTCGGGAGAGATTTTTATAAGGGGAATTTCTGATGACAGCACCGAATAAGCGCCTTCTGAAGTTATTATGTCTTTTTCTATTCCTGAGTTTAGTTGTTTTGGGGAAATTGCCTGAGTGTACTCTTCCTCCTTTAAAACCGCAAATTTGTAGTTAATGTCTACCCCTAGAGTCTCACTTAAAATATTGTTAAATTTTTCAAACTCACCTGAGAAGAGTTTGATTTTATCCAAAAACTTAAAGTTTTTTGTATGAGGAATTTTAAAAACGCACACATGAGGGTTAATAAACTCACATGACGTATTAAAACCAAGCTTTATAGAGGTTTTTATATTGAGTACAACTTTTTGTCTGAATTCCTCGTCTTTATATTTATCAAAAAGATTTTCAAGATTTATAAAATCTACAAAAACAGCCAAACGGGGCTGCTTTGGTACATTTTGAGCTTTTTGTTTTTCTTCTTTTTTTACTTCCGTTTCTTTTTGCACCTCAGGACGCTTAAACTTATACTGTTCTTCTTTTGCCTCAGCTGCTTTTTGCTGCTCTTTTGTATTTTTGTCAAAAACATATGAGCACTTACGACACTCGGGAGATGAAGCATAATTAGCGCTGCCGCATTTAGGGCAGAATTTTACAAATGCAAAACCGCAAACAGAACAGGAAGAAGAACCTATTCTTGTATAATTTCCGCATCTGGGGCATTTAAATTTAAGCCTTAAGCCGCAACTTGGGCACAAGACATCTTGAGGACTTACTTCAGTTTTGCACTTTGGACAAATCACTTCTTAATCTCGTTAAGTATCTCAGGAATTTTAACAATATTTTACAATTATTATATATGAAATTTCATTTAAGTCCATAAATGCAAATAATAAATAGTCGATTTGTACCAGTTCAAAATTTGTGCTATTATCAAAACCATGGAACTGGGAGTAAATATAGACCACGTTGCGACACTCAGAAACGCCCGCGGAGGAGTCGAACCGGACGTACTTGATGCTGCAATAATAGCTCAAAGAGCAGGCGCAAGCGCTATTACAATTCATTTAAGAGAAGACAGGCGCCACATAAAAGACTCTGACCTTGACGCTATTAAAAAAAATATAAAAACAAACATAAATCTTGAAATGGCTGCAACAAAGGAAATGCAGGAAATTGCCGTAAAAAATAAACCCTACTCCTGCTGCATCGTGCCTGAAAAAAGACAGGAAGTAACAACCGAGGGCGGCTTAGATGTTTATTCTCAAGAAGAATATATGAGAAAATTTATAGAACCTCTGCATGAAGCAGGTATTGTTGTAAGTCTTTTTATTGACCCTGATGAAAAGCAGATTTTCTCTGCTCACAAGTGCAAAGCAGACTTTATCGAACTGCACACGGGTGCTTTTGCAAACGCTTTTGGAACAGAGCATGAAAAAGAAGAATTTGAAAAACTAAAAACCGCAGCAGCACTTGCCCAAAACCTTGGTCTAAAGGTTAACGCGGGTCACGGGCTTAACTACGAAAATGTTCATCGCATGCATGAAATAGACGGACTTATTGAACTGAACATTGGTCATAGCATTATTTCCCGTGCGGTTTTTGTCGGGTTAGAACAAGCTATAGAAGAGATGAAAGACCTTATTTCTTAATAAGTGTATTTTTTAGTATTTTTCTTTTCATACATATATAGGATTTTCATCTTGTAAAGCATTGTTAAGTGTTTTTTTGACATATTATTAAGAAATGTAACCACATCTAAAACATGCTCAAATCATGTGCCCATGCATGTTTTAAGAAATGGTGCATGTACAACAATATGTTTACTAAACAAAATGTTGTCACGTCATGTTAAATACCATATAATAAAAAAGTCGTGCAAACGCACGCAAGTGGGGAAATGATAAGTGGGTGCTTTAAGTACTGTATCAAAAAATCTCGATTGTATATTGAAAATTGTTGATGGAAGAGATGTAAGGATAGTTGCCGTTACTAAGTACTATGACTCTTCAAAAATAGAAGAGGCCTACAAGGCAGGCTTAAGAGATTTTGCAGAGAGCAGAGCCCTTGAAGCGGTAGAAAAAATCAACAAATTAGACGATGAAATTAAGTCGAATTCAACTTATCATTTTATTGGACATTTACAAACGAATAAAGTAAAGCATGTGGTTGGTAATTTTGACTACATTCAAAGCGTAGACTCGCTTAAGGTAGCACAAGAGATAGCAAAACATGCGGCAGAAAAAAACATTGTCCAAAAGATTTTGATTCAGGTTAATAACGCAGATGAAGAATCAAAATTTGGAATTGCACTTTCACAGTTAGATGAATTAGTTGAGCAAATCGGTTCAATGAACTCGCTAAAGCTTGAGGGGCTTATGAACATAGCTCCGATATATGCTGATGAAAAAGAGCTAAGGAGACTTTTTTCTCAGATGAGAGAACTTAAAGAACAATACAAGCTCAAAGAACTCTCAATGGGAATGAGTAATGATTTTAAAATCGCGCTTGATGAGGGCGCAACAATTATAAGATTAGGAAGAATACTGTTTGAAAATTCATAAAAGGAGGAAAAGAAATTGGCAGGCATAGGAGAAAAATTCAAGTTTTTATACAACTTATTCGGTTTTGATAATCCGGATGAAAATGAATTCGGCGAATTAAGCGACGAATACGAAAACGAGTATGAAACAGACGGTTCTAACGTACTTAAAAGAAATTTTGAAGCACAAAGCCCTATGGAAACAAGAGAACGCAACAATTTAAGAGTATTACACGGTGCTAACAGAGGTTATGAGGTTATTGTATTTGAACCCAGAGCGTTCAACGAATCAATCAACATTGTAGAAGCACTAAAATCAAGAAAAACTGTTATCCTTAACCTGCAATTACTTGACAGAGAACAATCTCAAAGAATAGTTGATTTCCTTTGCGGCTGCACTCACGCACTTGACGGTTCACAAAGAAAAATCGGCGAGTTTGTCTTCATTTTCACTCCTTCCAACATAAACATATCTCAGGAAGTTGTAAACTCAAAATTAACAAGAGACGCAATCTGGACAGCAAGCAACTAGTCCTTGCGTCTTTTTTAATACGGAGAAATAATAGAGAGATTTTAGCGCACCAAAACAAGGTGCGCTTTTTATTGTCATGAAGAAAAAATTGTAAAAAAAATTAACAAAAGACAAACAAGTCTAACGAGCTCAAAACGCCTGTATATCAATAAAAATCAAAAAGTGCCGAGGCAAAAGTTTATAATTTGCAAAATAATCATGTGCCCTGTATAATCAATGGAGTAAGTTAGTTAGTATTATAAATTGAGGTAAAAATGAGCACATTAGAAAGAGTTAAAAAAGTTGTAGTTGACCAATTAAGCGTTGATGAAAATCTTGTTACACCACAAGCAAGCTTCACAGGCGACCTTGGTGCTGATTCATTAGATACAGTTGAATTAGTTATGGCTTTTGAAGAAGAATTCGGTTGCGAAATTCCTGACGAAGAAGCAGAAAAAATCGCTACAGTTCAAGACGCTGTTGACTATATTGATTCTCATTCATAGTTAACGTAATAAGACACAGAATTCATTTGCAAAAAAGTTGCAATGAGATAGTATCAACTTGTAACTTTTTGTTTTGAAAGTTTAAGGAAGAAATGATGGAGAACAAGAAAAGAAGAGTAGTAGTTACCGGTATCGGTATGGCAACGCCTTACGGTTTTGGCGCAAAGAAATTTTGGGACAGCATTTTGGAGGGGAAAAGTGCAATAAGCACAATTGAAAGAATTCCTCTTGAAGGACACAGTGTCCATATAGCAGGCGAAATCAAAGATTTTGAAACTTGGGGCAAGCTTGACCCTAAAGACGCTAAAAGAATGGACCGCTTTACCCAGTATGCAGTTGTAGCAGCAGATGAAGCAGTTGCAGATTCGGGCGTAAATGAAAATAATGTTGACCCATACAGATACGGCGTTATCGTAGGTTCTGCTGCAGGCGGTTTTGATACGTTTGAAAAACAACATCACAACATACTTGAAAAAGGGCCTACAAAATGTTCTCCATTTACTGTTCCTATGCTTATTGCAGATATGGGCGCAGGTAGAATTTCTATGCGTCACCACGCTAAAGGCGTTAACAAAGCTATTGTTACCGCTTGTGCTACATCTGCTCACTGCGTGGGAGATGCGTTTAGAACAATTCAATACAATGATGCCGATGTTGTTATAGCAGGCGGTTCTGAAGCTGTTATCACAACTCTTGGTATCGGCGCATTTACTTCCGCAAGAACACTTTCAAAAAGAAACGACGAGCCTCAAAAAGCTTCTCGTCCATATGACAAAGACCGTGACGGCTTTGTAATGGCAGAGGGTGCTGCTATTGTTGTTCTTGAAGAGTTAGAACACGCTAAAGCAAGAGGTGCAAAAATTTACGCTGAAATCGTCGGCTATGGTCAAACAGCCGATGCTTACGATATCGTTGCTCCTGACCCGACAGGTGCAGGTGCTGCAAAAGCTATGGAATTAGCAGTAAAAGACGCACACATTGAACCAAAAGAAGTTGATTACGTGAACGCTCACGGTACAAGCACAGGACTTGGTGATATAGCAGAATCAAAAGCTATTGCAAGAGTGTTTGGCGACCTTGATACAAATAAAAACCTTAAAGTATCGTCAACAAAAAGTATGCACGGACATATGCTCGGTGCGACAGGCGCTGCCGAGTCTATCGTTTGTATTAAAGCACTCCAAGATGGCATTGTACCGCCAACAATTAACTTAGAAAACCAAGACCCTGAAGTGGCAAACTTAAACTATGTACCACATAAAGCAGTTAAAGCTGATTTAAAATACGCTTTAACAAATTCATTTGGTTTTGGCGGACATAACGCATCGTTATTGTTTAAAAAATACGAAGGCTAGTTTAATGTTGCTGCGTGGCTGGCAGTTTGCCGCCACGAAGGCAAGTTGAAAATTGAATAATGTTTATTAAATGTCGACGTGGTGGCAAGCGCGAAGACGTGGAGTGCGTAGTTCAAATTCTACCATTCCGCCATGTTGGCAGATTGAAAATTGAATAATGTTTATTAAATGTCGACGTGGCG
>CASDXV010000019.1 GCA_949285255.1 uncultured bacterium
CAAAGGACGATATAGAAACTTGTTCAACAGTCTGTATATCTGGCTGTCTGAATAGGCTCTTATTTGAAAATATTTGAGATTGTCTATCTCATGGAGCTGCAATATAGTACTGTTGATATATCCCATCTCTCCATGCAGTGAGTTTACCAGTGTCTCTAGCACATTTGCAAGCGGTTCTGATGAATTCATCAAATCCCACACGTGCTTCAGCGTCAAAAATGCTTTGTTAGCTTGATCCAGCTCCTGTGTCCGTTCAAGTATTTCTTGCTCCAGTGCAAGATTACGTTCGTATATTTCCAGAAACTCTTTTTTGTTGCTGGAAATACTGTACTCTATTTCATTTATCTGGCGTGCATATTCTTTGAGCTTTTTAAATAAATCCGCAACAAAGCCAGCCTGTAAAAGCGGCTCTCCGCCAGATACCGTTACGCCGCCGCCTGAAAAATTAAAAAAACTTTTATACTTTAAAATATCTCTATAAACACTATCAAGTGTTTTTATACTGAGTTTGTTTTTTATCCAAGTGTCAGGGTTGTGGCAATATTTGCATCTAAAAGGGCACATTTGAAAAAAAATCACATATCTGACTCCGGGGCCATCAACAGTGCCTCCAGTTACAATTGAGTGAATGTATGCTAGGTTGTTATCCATATTTTTTACTAAAAAAGCGGCACAAGAATGTGCCGCCAGATATTACATATTAAAAGCGTTCGTGGAAAGTCCTTGAGATAACATCTTCCTGTTGAGCTCTTGTTAATTTAATGAAGTTAACAGCATAGCCTGAGACTCTGATTGTAAGCTGCGGATAGTTTTCAGGGTGTTCCATAGCGTCTTTCAGTGTTTCTCTGTCTAATACGTTAACATTTAGGTGTTGCCCCATATTTGACATATAGCCGTCCAGCATACCTTTTAGGTTATTTACTCTATCATCCTCAGTTTTACCTAAAGAGTTAGGAATAATTGAGAATGTGTTAGAAATACCGTCTTTAGCGTGTTTAAAGGGCAATTTTGCAACAGAGCAAAGTGAAGCTAAAGCTCCGCATTCATCTCTACCGTGAAGCGGGTTTGCACCAGGGGCAAAAGGAACATTGGCTTTTCTGCCGTCAGGAGTATTACCTGTCTTTTTGCCATACACAACATTTGATGTAATTGTAAGAATTGATTGTGTAGGAATAGCGTTTCTGTATGTAGGAAGTTTTTCAATTTTACTCATAAAGCGCTCTACAAGGTCAGTTGCAATTGAGTCAACTCTATCGTCATTGTTACCGAATTTAGGGAAATCACCCTCAATTTCAAAGTCAATAGCAATACCTTCTTTGTTTCTTATGGGTTTAACTTTTGCGTATTTAATAGCAGAAAGTGAGTCAACGGTAACAGAAAATCCTGCAATACCGCAACCTAATTTTCTAACTACATCGCGCTCCATAAGGGCAAGTTGAGCTTTTTCATAATAATACTTATCATGCATAAAATGGATGATATTTAGCGCATTTACATACGTTTTTGCAAGCCATTCCATCATAGAGTCGAATTTTCTCATAACTTCATCGTAGTTAAGGTACTCTGATGTAATGGGTTCAAATCCTTGCGCAACGTGTGCAAAGGATTTTTCATCCACACCTCCGTTAATAGCGTATAAAAGAGCTTTAGCAAGGTTGGCACGTGCTCCGAAGAATTGCATTTCTTTACCAATTACCATAGGAGAAACGCAACATGCTATACCGTAGTCATCACCAAACATTGGACGCATTAAATCGTCATTTTCGTATTGGATTGATGAAGTATTTATTGACAATTTTGAACAGAATTTTTTGAAATTATCCGGTAAATTTACAGACCAAAGCACTGTCATGTTTGGTTCAGGCGCCGGGCCAAGGTTAGTTAGAGTATGGAGCATTCTATAGCAGTTCTTTGTAACTAAAGTCCTGCCGTCATCTGCCATACCGCCTATTGATTCTGTAACCCAAACAGGGTCGCCGCTAAAGAGTTCGTTGTACTCTGGCGTTCTTAAGAATCTCACCATTCTCAACTTGATTACAAAGTCATCCATAATCTCTTGAGCTTCAGATTCTGTTAATGTGCCGTTTTCTATATCTCTTTGAGAATAAATATCCAAGAATGTTGATACCCTGCCAAGTGACATAGCAGCACCGTTTTGGTCTTTAATAGCAGCTAAGTAGCCAAAATATGTCCACTGAACGGCTTCTCTGAAATTATTAGCAGGTTTAGAAATATCATAGCCGTATGTTTCAGCCATTCTTTTCATAGCTTCGAGTGCAAGGATTTGTTCTGATATTTCTTCTCTTTCTCTAACAATGTCGGCGGTCATATTGAGAGTGTCAGAGGAAGCTTTTTCTTCAAGTTTTTCTTCAATGAGTCTATCTATACCATACAGTGCTACACGTCTGTAGTCACCGATAATTCTTCCTCTACCGTAAGCGTCAGGCAAACCTGTTATAATGCCGCTTTTTCTGCAAGCGCGAATTTCTGGAGTATATGCTTGAAATACTCCTTCATTATGTGTTTTTCTGTATTTTGTAAAAATTTCTTTTACTTTTTCGTCTTCTTGAAGTCCGTATGCCTTACAAGATGCTTCTACCATTCTGTGTCCGCCGTATGGCATAATAGCTCTTTTTAAGGGCGCATCTGTTTGCAGACCGACGATTAATTCTTTATCCTTATTAATATAGCCTGCCCTATAAGCGTCAATTGCAGATGGAGTAGAAACATCGGCATCTAAAAGGCCGTTGTTGTCGTGTTCTTTTTTCATAAGGTCTTTAACAATATCCCAAACCTCTAGAGTTCTTTGTGTCGGACCTTCTAAAAAACTGTCATCTCCATTGTATGGTGTGTAGTTTCTTTTTATAAAATCAACCACATCAATTGTTTGGCTCCACGCACCGGTCTTAAAACCTTGCCAGCAGGGCACGGTCTTTTCTATAGTACATTCCATTTATTTTCTCCTTATTTACTGTGTTGTTAACAAGCCTTTAAAAGACTCTATGCGATATTAGAAACTATAGGTGAAATCAGCAACAAAATTATATTTTATCCAAACATGCTTGTCAAATTATGTTATATAACTTAATTTTTGCAGGTTGTTAATTTTTATTAACATGCCCTAATACAGTATATACATCATAAGTCTGATTTTTTCAAAAAAATATTCGACCATGCTCAATTTATGTATTAGAATAGAAAAATAATTAAGGAAAGCAAGGGTGCAAGCCCCTCACTGGTCCGCAGCCGTTATAGTCGGAATACTTAATTGACCGCGATATTACGAGACTAATAAGGGGATTTACATCATGCAAAACGCATTGAACAATGACGAAAAGGTCGTCAAGATTAATTCGCACTTAGTTGCCGATGCAGTTCAAAAGGCCAGAGAGGCAAATCTGGAGTTTACAAATCAAGTAATTGATGCTTCACGCTCAATACTTGAGAATGTTTGCATCGTAAAAAAAGACGGCACAAGAGAAAAATATAACGTGCAAAAAGTTGTATCGGCCGTTAAAAAATCAGCGGCAAGAATGCTGATTGAATTTAGCGATATTGAAATTGACAAAATTTGCGCATTTGTTAACAAAAATGTTGCGCAAATGAAAAAAGATGAGATTAATATCTTAGAAATTCACAACATTGTAGAGAGTGTACTTGAAGAAATTAATCCAAAAGTGGCTCAAAGCTACAGAAACTACAGAAACTACAAGACAGATTTTGTTCACATGTTGGATAAAGTTTTTCAAGAGAGCCAAAAAATTATGTACATTGGCGACAAAGAAAACTCAAACTCTGACTCTGCTCTTGTTTCAACAAAGCGCTCGCTTATATTTAACCAGCTAAATAAAGAACTTTATAAAAAATTCTTTTTAACAGTAGATGACCTGCAAGCAATAAGAGAAGGTTATATCTATATCCACGATATGTCAGCAAGAAGAGATACCATGAACTGCTGCTTATTTGACGTTGCAAACGTCCTAAAAGGTGGCTTTGAAATGGGTAATCTCTGGTATAATGAGCCAAAAACATTAGATGTGGCATTTGATGTAATAGGTGACATTGTAATGGCTGCTGCAAGCCAGCAATACGGAGGTTTTACCGTTGCAGAAGTGGACAAGTTGCTTGCTCCATATGCTCAAAAGTCGTATGACTTAAGCTATGACAGATACGTTTGCCTTGGCCTGTCTTTTGAAAAGGCAAAAGAAGAGGCGCTTAAAGACATTAAACACGATTTTGAACAAGGATTTCAAGGTTGGGAGTATAAATTTAATACAGTTGCGTCTTCTCGCGGAGATTATCCTTTTATTACAATGACTTTCGGCCTTGGTACATCCGAATTTGAAAAAATGGCATCAATGACCATGTTGGAAATACGTGAAGGCGGGCAAGGCAAAAAATCTTGTAAAAAACCTGTATTATTTCCAAAACTTGTATTCTTGTATGATGAAAATCTTCACTCCAAGGGTTGCGAATTATATGACCTTTATAAAGCAGGTATTAAATGCTCTAAAAAAGCCATGTATCCTGACTGGCTGTCACTTACTGGAGACGGCTATGTTGCTTCTATGTATAAAAAATACAAAAAAGTAATTTCACCTATGGGCTGCAGAGCGTTTTTATCACCTTGGTTTGAAAGAGGCGGCATGACACCTGCCGATGAGAACGACACTCCGATTTTTGTCGGCCGCTTTAACGTGGGTGCTGTAAGCCTGCATTTGCCGATGATTTTAGCTAAAGCAAGAAAAGAAAGTAAAGATTTTTACGAAGTTCTTGATTACTATATGGAATTAATAAGAAAAATTCACATAAGAACATACGAATATCTGGGTGAAATGAGGGCGTCAGTTAATCCTCTTGCATATTGCGAGGGAGGTTTTTACGGCGGACATCTTAAACCGCATGATAAGATTAAACCTTTATTAAAAGCAGCAACTGCTTCTTTTGGTATAACTGCACTAAATGAGCTTCAGGAGCTATACAACGGAAAATCCCTTGTAGAAGACGGTCAGTTTGCGCTTGAAGTTATGGAATATATAAACAAAAAAGTAGCTCAGTTTAAAGAAGAAGACGGTCACTTGTACGCCATATATGGTACTCCTGCTGAAAACCTCTGCGGTTTGCAAGTGCAGCAATTTAGAAAAAAATACGGAATAATGCCTAAAGTATCTGACAGAGGCTATGTATCAAACAGCTTCCACTGTCATGTGGCTGAAAGCGTTACTCCAATTGAAAAACAAGATTTAGAAAACAGATTTTGGAATCTTTTTAACGGCGGAAAAATCCAATACGTTAAATATCCGATATCATACAATACTCAAGCAATCGAAACTCTTGTAGAACGCGCTATGGATAAGGGATTTTACGAGGGCGTAAACCTCTCTCTTGCCTACTGTGACGACTGTGGACATAAAGAATTATCCATGGATGTTTGTCCAAAGTGCGGAAGCAAAAACCTTACTAAGATTGATAGAATGAACGGTTATCTTTCTTATTCAAGGGTTAACGGCGATACAAGACTAAATGACGCCAAAATGGAAGAGATTAAAGATAGAGTGAGTATGTAATATGAATTATCATGATATAACTACAGACGATATGCTTAACGGCGATGGTCTCAGGACTGTGCTATGGGTTTCAGGCTGCACACACCATTGTGACGGTTGTCAAAACCCTATTACTTGGGATATTTCAGGTGGTTTGCCTTTTGATAAAGAAGCTGAAGATGAGCTTTTTGAAAAACTAAATAAAGACCATATAGCAGGTATTACCTTTAGCGGAGGTGACCCTCTGCACCCGCTCAATAGAGCTGAAGTGTGCAGGCTAATTAAAAAAACACACGATTTGTATCCAAATAAGACAATCTGGGTATACACAGGCTTTTTATTTGAAGATGTTAAAGATATTGATGAGCTAAAATATGTAGATGTCTTGGCTGACGGACGTTTTGAAAAAGATAAACTTGATAACAATCTTCACTGGGTAGGAAGTCCAAACCAAAGAGTAATAGACATTAAAAAAACTCTTGAACTCGGTCATATTGTTCTTCACACTTAAGTTTTGCACCTTTTACGGGGCGCTTTTTTAAATTATACCCCTTTGCTTAAATACACGATAATATGCCCTGATAGTTGTTGTGATTTTCTTTTTCTTTGGCATTTTAAATAGGAAAATTAGCGGTATAGCTAAAATACACATAAGCGCCAAGAGTAAAAATACATCGTAAAAAGCACAAAGCTTAGACTGCAAAAGCATTTGTTTGTACAAATAACCGTTTGCTTTCTTTGCTGCTACATATGGGGCAAAATACGTCATAAATTTGGTTTTCATTACCATTAGTTTGTACTGAAAATTTAAGTTTGTAGGGGATAAATACGCAACTAAATAGTTCTGATGAACTTGAGATACCCTTGTTACAAAAGTTGATACAGCAGAGGTTGAAATAGCGGTTACTATGTTTTTAAAAAGCGCGTGCAAGCCCGCAGCGTCTGCAAGTTTTGTTTTAGATAAGGTAAGGAAAGAAAGAGCGCTAACGGGAACAAAGGTGACTGCAATTCCTATACCAAGAGTGATGTTAGGCAGGATTATGCTCTCTAAAGATGAAGTGGTATTTAATTGAGAAAACATAAAGACCGATGTGCCCATAATAATTAGCCCTATGACTGTTAAAAGCCTGTTTTCTACTTTATCTGCAACTTTACCCATAATAAGCAAACCAAGGAAACAGAAAATTGCTCTTGGAAATACTGAAACTCCGGCAAAATAAGGAGAATAACCAAGCATATTTTGTGTAAAAGAAGGGATTAAGAGCAATGTACCATACAGCATAATGTTTATAAAAGAGCTTACCATTGTACCCACAAGGAAGTTTCTATCCTTAAAGACTCTAATGTCTACAACAGGTTTTTTGGTTTCCAGTTCCCAAATGTAGAAAAACAAAAAAGATACAATAGAAATAAGTGTTACCCAGTAAATCCAGTACGTATCAAACCAGTTAAACTGCTCGCCTTTATCAAGAACTATTTGCATACAACCCATACCGACAATTATTGCCATTAGACCAACCATGTCTATTTTTGTTTTAGGCTTTTCAGACACTTTATCGCTTTGTATGAAAAATTTAATCAAAATAAGGCTGATTAAACATATTGGAATGTTCATAATAAATACCCATTTCCAAGAGTAGTTATCCGTTAAATACCCTCCTACAAACGGTCCAAAAAGCGGCGAGAACATTGCCGCAAATCCAAAAAAGCCCATTGCAACACCTTTTTTTTCAGGTGGAAAAGTTTCAAGTAAGACCGCTTGAGCTAAAGGTAAAAGAGCGCCTCCTGCCGCACCCTGAAAAATTCTACAGAGAATAAGCATGTGTAAATCACGGCACATTAAGCATAAAATACAGCCTACACAAAAAGAAGCCACGCTCCAGTAGGCAACTGTTTTTTTGCCACAAGTATTTACAAGCCAGCCAAATATAGGGAGCATGATACCGCCTGAGATGATGTAGGCAGTTATTATACTGTTTGCCTCATACGGCGTTGCACCAAAATACCCTGCAATGTGAGGCTGGCATACGTTAGTGGCAGATGAAGCTACCATTGACATAAAAGCCGGCAATAATATCGTAATTGCCACTATATAAGGATTAATCCTTTTTGTTGTTTGTTGTTTCGGCATGTCCAATTCCTTGTGTTATCATAATAACACAAAGAAAAATTTATAAATCAATTTTTTTTATAAACTCGTCACCATATTCTTTTGAATAATACTTTGTAAAAGAGATTATTCTCTGCATGGCATCAGATGATATAATATGTTCTATTTTGCAAGCGTTTTCCTGCGCTTCTTCGTGTGACGAACCCAAGACTTTAGCAAAAAATTCATACAAAGAGTTGTGCTTTTCAATTATTAATTTTGCTTGTTTTTCACCCTCTTTTGTAATTGAAATAGCATCATATCGCCCATAGTTTATCAAACCTTTTTCGGATAGTTTTTTTAAGGCTTCAGTTGTAGAAGCACGACTGACATTAAGCATCCTTGCAATATCAACGGCTCTTACTGCGTTATTTTTTTTAATAAACGTATAAATTGCCTCTAAATAATCTTCTAAACTTGATGTCAACTTTTCACTCATTCACTAATTATGTGTATGATTTTTATCTTTGTCAAGATTTGTATTTCTATAGCCAATAGCACTCCTGTAGCCAGAAACAAGATACATAACAGGCAAAAGCGGCTCAATCCATTTTAGACCTGATAGAACACCTGCCGTTGCTATATCATCCGTATGCAGCGCAATATCGAGAACTTCCGGTTTTCTTTCCTCTTTTTTGCAGGTATTTTTATCATCAGCTTTACTTAACTTGTTAACCAAAGGGTTTACAATTTTATTGCCGATAAAGTTTGCAATATGACTTCCTCCAAATACTCCAACTGCCAGTATTCCACCCAGTATCACACCTGTTTTTTCAAGAGGAGTCAGTTTTTTTATAAGACCTTTTTCATGCATTTTTTCTGCAGTGTAAAGAAAGGTTCCAGCGCCTACATTGCAGAGGAAAATATTGGCAAAGAACTGATATATACCTTCTTTTAGCTTATTTGTAGTTTTTTCCTTTGAATATTCATTAGTTGCTTTGTCGGCCGCGATACCTCCTAAAATCCCGCTTGCAACAGGTATAAAGCCCATAATGGAAAGTTTAGATATTTCTTGTAATATTTTGCCTGAAGTAACATCTTCTTTGCTGCCAAACAGGGTTGCAACAAGCCCGTCTCGGTTTTTCATATCAATTGTTTGCTTAAGCAGGTTGTCAGTATCTTTTAGGCTCAGTATCTTATTTTTTGCCTTATTTAGAATATTAACTGTATCTTTCGCCATATTTTTATTTTCAGCAACAAAATCATCTATTACCTGTCTTTGCTTAAGTAAAATTTCTTCTTTTGGAATTACATCAAGCAGAGTTTCTCCTTTGATTTTTATAAATCTTGCAGCAAGAACAGATGTAAGTGTTATGGTACCAAGGATTATTGCATTTTTAACCGCTCTTTTTTTGCGCTCGTCTTTTGGCTGCTCAAGAGTATCTTTAATTCCAAAAGCCGCAGCAGAAGCGGTTAAAATTAACGGCATTTTTCTGCTTAATGAATTTGAGAGTAAAGGCTGGTCGAGAAACTTACCAATTGAAGATACTTTCATATACAATTCCCTATTTACTGTTAGACATGCCTAACATATTGTTAGGATATACTAACATTACAACCAACAAAAAAACATGTCAATGGTAAATTTAAAGACTTGCAGTAGTATCAATACTTTCAACGTCAACTTCACGCAGGAAGTTTATCCAGGCAGAATAATATGCCGCCAACGCACTTGTATAGCCAAGAATTATTGACCTGTAAGACTGCTCAATCAAGATAAGGGATGTAAGGTCTGTTTTACCTTCTTCATAGTTTTTCTTAGAAGTTTTCATCATCCTTTTTGAATCTTCAATTAAACTGTCAGTATAGTAATTTAGGTTAACCCTTGCATTAATTAGTTTTTCATAAGCACTGCTTAAATTTGCAAATGCGTTGTTTTGAGCAGCTGCGTATTTTAGTTCCGCTTTTTCAATTTCCAGTTTTGCATTTTTAATCTCAGGCGTATAATTGTACAATAACGGCAAATTCACAAGGCTTGCGTTAACATACGCACCATTTAAATATCTTCCCGCATCAGACATACCAAGCGGCTGAAATAAGTAACCTGCTCCTATTTCAACATCAGGGACGCGCTTACTTGTTTCTATTTTTAAATTATTTTTTGCAACATCTATTTCTTTTTGTGCAATTTTAAGGTCATATCTGTTCTGCTCAGCAAGTGCTAAAATATCGCTAAACGGAGGTATTTCGGACTTTGGCGACGGTGTGAGCAAGAGATTGAAATTTATATCTTCATCAAAGGACTCGACAATGGAATCGTATATGGGGTCTGTATCCATAACGCTGTTAAACTCAAATCTTGCGGCCATAATATTTGTTCTTGCGGTATTAAGTTGAGTTTTTATATGATTTATCGAAATATCAGATTGAATGACATCAGTTTCACTCGCCTGCCCGTTCTTGTACCTTAACTTTACAAGCCTGTTAATTTCAAGGAGAGATTTTTCTTCAACCTCAAGTGAATCTACAATTGATTTAGCACTTACAAGTCTTATATATGCCTCTCTAACATCCATTTTTAAATCAAAATTTGTAAACTGGCGAGCCTCATCACTTACTTCGTAACTTGCCTGAGCGCTTTTTTTGCGGTGCTTACGCTTAAAGAGCTCAACCATCTGGCTTACACCAATGCCATGCGGATTACCCGAACCGGCTTCACCAAACATCCAGCCGGTATCAATAGAGGGGTTTTGAAGCCTATTTGCCGCTTTAATATTATTTTTTGCAATTTCAACATTTAATTTTTGACTTTGCAGTTCAATGCTGTTTTCTACTGCAATATCAATTGCCTGCCCGAGAGTAATTTTAGTCATCTCTTCTATGGATAAGACACTCATAGAAATAGAAAGCAAAATTATTAATGTTATTAAAGCCTTTACTCTCAAAATAATTCCAAAACTAATATACAATTAGATTTTATCATCAACAGGAGGATATGGCATGTTTTTAATAAATCTGTTATCCTAAGAATATGAAAAAACATGATTTTTGGCTTTATTTTACCGCCCTTATGGCAGCCTTGGGCGGATTATTATCGGGTTATGACACAGGTGTAATTTCAGGAGCTTTGCTTTTTATAAACCAAACTTGGGATTTAAGTGTATCTGAGCAAGGTTTTCTTGTAAGTTCGGTTTTAATCGGTGCTCTGACGGGAGCTCTCACCACCGGCGTATTTGCTGATATTTTCGGCAGAAAGAAAATGATTATAGCAACTGCAATCATGTTTTTTGTGGGTTCAATTCTTTGTGCCGTAGCGCCAAGTGTTGAATTTTTAATCGCATCCAGAATATTTACAGGCTTTGCAGTGGGTGCGGTAAACTTTACAACGCCTCTTTATCTGTCTGAAGTTTCGCCAAAAGAAAAAAGAGGCATGTTTGTTTCACTCTTTCAGCTTGCGATAACTGCGGGTATACTTTTTTCCTATGTTGTAAATGCCGTATTTGCAAATGTTGCTCATGATTGGCGGCTAATGCTCTTAGCAGGTGTAGTCCCTGCAGGAGTGCTTTTTATAGGCATGTTATTCTTAAATGACACACCAAGATGGCTCGTGCTAAAGGGAAGAGATGAAGATGCCAAAAATGCGTTTATAAAAATTCAAGGCAATATCGATACTGATTATGAAATTAGTGAAATAAAAAAATCCTTTGAAACAGGAACAAACAACAAATTTGAATTTAAAAAATGGCTGATAATGCCTTTTGTTGTGGGCATTGGTATAATGTTTGCGCAAATTTGCACAGGTATTAACACGATTATTTACTACGCACCTACAATTTTTAAAATGGCAGGTTTTGATAGTAACCAAAGTGCAATATACGCTACAAGTTTAATTGGTATAGTTAATTTCTTAATGACTTTTGTCGCTATTGCATATTCAGATAAAATTGGCAGAAAACCACTCTTATACATTGGTTTAACAGGCGTTATGCTAAGCTTAATTGTTATGGGCGGAGTCTTTGCGCTCTCAAATGAACTTGGCTCGCTTGTTAAGTGGTTTGCAGTTGGCAGCTTGATGTTCTACATTGTCTGCTTTGCATTCAGCCTTGGCCCTATCGGTATGACTTTAATTTCTGAAGTATTCCCGCTTAAGGTCAGAGGTGTGGCGATGAGTATATGCATATTCTTTAACTTTGTATTTAATTTTATGGTTACATACAGTTTTCCGCTTATGCTGCATAAAATCGGCGCAGCCTATACATTCTGGTTCTTTGTAATAATTTGTATAATTTGTCTGTTCTTTGTTTATTACCTGGTACCTGAAACCAAGGGTATAGCGCTAGAGAAGATAGAAGAAAATTGGAAAAAAGGTGTCAAGGCTCGCGATTTTTAATTTACGCCCAATAGCTCTTTTACCTTATTCCTTTTGACTTTTCTGGTTGTTGTCCTTGGAAGAGGCTCGTTTAGAACGTATATATTTACAGGACGCTTGTAGGGGGCAAGCTTTTCTGATTGTAACTTAACCTCGCGCCTTATTGTTTCATAAATGCTATTTGTTGCCACAACTTCATCAGAGGGAACAATCGCTACACAAACATCTTCAGAGTTGTCGTTTTTATTGTTTTTAGCTCCAAAGACACAAATTTCTTTAAATTTATCAGACTGCTCAAGAACTGCTTCAACCTCCTCGGGGAAAACTTTTTTGCCGCCTGAGAGCACTATCATGCTTTTTATTCTGCCTGTAATATAAAGATAATTATCTTTATCAAGTCTGCCAATATCGCCTGTGTGCAGCCAGCCGTCATCGTCTATAACTTCTTTTGTCATTTCAGGTTTATTGTAGTAGCCCTTCATAACGCTTAGACCGCGCAAAAGGAGCTCGCCTGTTGACTTATCAATCTTTGCTTCAAAGCATTTAAGGGGTTTTCCAACTGAAGCCAGATTTTTTCTGTTTGTGCAATTTACACTCACTACAGGGCTTGCCTCGCTTAGTCCGTAGCCGTGGTATACTTCTATACCTATTCTTTCAAAAAACTTGCCTACAGATATATCAAGGGGTGCTCCGCCTGTTATGCAGCCCGTGAAATTACCTCCAAAGGCGTCGTGGATATTTTTAAACAACAACCTTTTAACTTTAGTAAACGGAATAAATCCGGAAATAAAATAAGCGGTTTTAAACATCATTCGCTTTATAGGAGAGGAGTTTTTTATAGTATTTTCAATACTTGTTTTTAAGAGCTTCAAAAACGCAGGCACTACTATCATAAAACGGATTTTCTTTTCACGCATTATGGATAAAATATCTTTTGGCTTTAAACTTTTTGTGTAATAAATTGAAAGACCCCAACTTAAAAACAGCGAAAATCCTACAGTAAGTTCAAAAAGGTGATTCATGGGTAAAATTGATAAAACCGAAATGTCATTTTTACCATAATCAGGGAAAACTACATCCCTCACCCACTCAAGAGATTCAATTTGTGTAATCATATTTAGATAACTAATCTCAACACCCTTTGCAGCTCCTGTGGTACCTGATGTATAGATTAAAATAGCCCCGGAGCGCAGGTTTCTGCGCCTAAACTTGGCGTCATAATTATTCTCAAAGTTGTAAATGGACAAGTAATTCTCAACCTCGCAAGTGTTATCAATTAATACAACATGCTCAATAAAACTAAGCTTTTCTTGCAGCTCTTTTGCAACTTTAAAGTAAGTATTACTTGCAAAAAGCACTCTTGGTGTGCAGTCCGATAAGATTGAAGTCAGTTCATGTTCTGTAAGCTTGACATCAAGTGGTGTAAAAACCGCACCCGATAGGACTGTTGCAAAAAAGCAAGCGCCAAACTCAGGCTTTGATTCACTTAAAATTGCTATTCTGTCTGAAGTATTTATTTTTATATCATTAATTAACCAGTATGCAATTTTTCTTGAAAGAAGTCCGATACCACGGTATGTAAACTCTCTCCAGCCATATTTAGTTTTCGTGCCAAGTGCTATTTTATTCTCAAAATCATTAGTCTTATTTTCAAGGAACATTAAAACATTCTTTTGAATAAAACTTCTTTTATTGCCTTTCATAAGCACTCCAAATACACCTGACACAGTAATATTTTATAGTGTCATGGTGTATCTGGCAATTATGTAAATTAAACAATAGGTTTAGAATCTTTTGTAAATTCGTTAATAGCTTTTGTTGCGGTTCTGACGTTATTCAGGCAGTCATTACCGCCAACGCAACCGCCCTCGCAGCACATAACTTCAATAAGATTACCAAACTCGCACTGGCCTTTTTTAGCAAAGCCTTTTAGTGCGCGTATAGATTCTTTGTTAATACCGTTAACAAGATGCGGTTTAACTTCTGAATTACCGTTATCCGCAATCTCGACTGATTTTGCAACACCGCCTGTTATACCAAAGTTTCTACCCTCTCTTGAAGCTTCAGAGTCAAACGAACTTGGCTCAAGTTCGCTAAGCTCAATCTTGTGAGCCACAAACATAGCGCCCATTTCTTCATAGTTCATAACATAATCTACATTAGGATTATTCATAGCTTCTGTTTTCTTTGCCATACAAGGAGAAACAAACACTGATACTGCGTCAGGATATTTTTCTCTACAAATTTCAGCACTATAGTACATTGGAGTTTTTGTATCTGACCTAAATGGTGCAATTTCATTTAAGTGCTTATCTACAAGGTTGTTGTAGCCTGCACAGCAAGATGTTGTCATAAAAGGTTGACCCTCGTTCATTCTTTCATGGAACTCTTTTGCTTCATTTGTTGCAGTAATATCAGCACCTTGAGCTACCTCTAATACATCATAAAAACCGCATTTTAAAAACGCAGTTTTTAATTGATAAATAGAACATGGTAATTGCCCTGCAATAGAGGGAGCAATCATAGCTACAACTTTTTTACCTTGTTTAATTTTGTATAAAATATCAATTATCTGACTTTTTTCATGTATTGCACCAAAGGGACATGAGCTTACGCACTTACCGCAAGCGATACATTTGTCAAAGTCAATTCTGGCGTGTCCTTGCTCGTCTTTTGATATGGCATCCACAGGGCAAGCGTTTTCGCAAGGAACGACAATTTTAACGATAGCGTGATACGGACAAACTTGAATACATTTTGTACAGTTCTTACACTTTGAGCTATCAATTTGAGATTTGCCGTTAACGATCGATATTGCGCCAAATTTACAGTTTTCAAGACAAGGACGCGCAACGCAACCCTGACATAAATCTGTCACAAAAATTCTATTGGGTACGCAGCCCTTGCAAGCAGACTCAAGAACGGTTAAAGTGTGCTCATCTGGTTTTTCTCTCTCGGTTGCCCATTTGGCATAATTAGAAAGTAATATCCTCTCGTCAGCCCCCTCCATAGAAAAGCCAAGAGAAGCTATAATTCTGTTCCTTAAAATTTCGCGTTCCTTATAAATACAACACCTGTATGGTACTTCATAGCCCTTAGGGCGCATTTCAAAAGGAATTAAGCGCGTATTTTCGCCAAAATCATCGGATAAAAATGCCTTTATTGTTTTAATTAATATCTCTTTTTTTAGGTGAGCTGCTTGGTTATTCTTGTCCATTTTTTAACTTTCTTTCAATTTCTTCTAATACACTTTCCACGGTTGCCTTGCTAACTACAGTAAGGTCAACCATAACATAGGGCGCTTTAGCTTCTGAAGAAGTAGAGCACAAGTCAAGACAAGGTACTCCTTGAATTTCAACATCATCACCGTATTTGGAGGGGATTATATCCATTAGCTCCTGCAGGTCTGATGCCCCCATTACAAAGCATGTTGTACCCATGCACATTTTTACTTTAACTTTTGCCATATTTTCTCCTTATATATAACGAAGCGTTACCCTTTTAATATACTTGTCTTCAAGAATTTTTGCCATCTTTTTTATAATATTTTTTCTTATTTCAATTTCAATCGGCAAATTCGGGTCATAATGCGCCTGATTTAATTTTGCACCAACCATAAACTCTATGCAATCACTACTTAGTAAAAACTGCATAAGTTCATATGCCGCATTTTTTTCTTTCTCGAAAAATCCGTTCTCTAAATATTCAACAGTCCTTGTAAGTGTTAATATTCCCTCAGTTACAAGGTCTATACCATCCATGTGTGACACTGCAGGCAATTTCCCGACACTTCGGGCTATATCGCACCTTACAGGGATATTTAACTCACGAGAAATTAAATTTGCCGTAGTTCCGCCGCATATTGCTTTTTTTGCAGACGATTTAAAAAATTCATTAGCATATTCGTTATCTTTTTCCTGATGATATGGGGGCCCAGTAAAAATTAACGCACGCCTTGGCTCACGGTAGTAAATAACACAACAAGATGTATCATCTTTTGCCTTTCTGTCAGGCTCTGTGTTAATTGCAACTCTTACTACAAACTTTGCAAGTTCACTGCTTGAAATATCAGGCATATCTTTTATTTTTTCAAGCAAAAACCTTATTAACCCTGAGCGTCTTAAGCCAAGTTTTAAATCTGAACTGCCAAGTCCTGCCTGAGTTACGCCATCTGAGCAAAAAATTAACCTGTCACCGAGTTTTAGTTTTAACTTATAAACGTGCATATGGCGATTCTTAAACGTATCGGAATCAATTACCGTATACTCAGGCTCAACAACCTTGCCGTCGCTAATATAGATAAACTTTGGATTGCCCTCTTCAACAATTTTTACTTCACCGTCTTCACTGCAATGAGCTACAGAAAAAGTCGAGTAGCTGATTTTTCTGACCTGACAGACAGGCAAGGAGTTCATAACAACCTCGCAGGCAAGTTTAATGTTTGCACTTGCCTCAACAAATTTTAGAAGCATTGTAGCTGTCATTGTGGCTAAAATATTAGCCTTTATACCGCTACCTAAGCCATCTGACAGTACGGCGATTAAGGTGTCCTTATCAGGGTATCTTTTTGACAAAAAGTAATCACCGTAAGTATTTTGGTTATATTTTTTCTCTTGAGCGCAATCAATGTCTATAAACATTACTTCTTATCCCCACCCTCAGAAGTTTCATAGTCTTGCGCTATAGTACTTAACAAAAGTTCTGTTTCAACCATATGCTCGCCAAGCAGACAGGCGATTTCCTGTACTATTGCAATATTTTTGTTTATTACTTCATGCGCTTTTTGCGCTATTTTTTCTCTACCTAGTTCACTTTGGGTAACATCTGTTATAATCGCGCCTGCAAGCTCATTTTTTTCAATCGTAAAAGCACTTATATCATAGAGCCTGTTTTTAACAGGATAATGCTCTTTATGAATATCTTTTGAAGTTTTAAGGGTTTCTTTAAAAATGTCTGAAAAATCGACAATTCTATCTATACAAGCCCCATTTAAACCCTCGGGACGGTCTGAGAATATATCAATCATATCCTGACAAAACATCTTCATAAATGCTTCATTTGACTCAACAATTTTTAAGTCTTTATCAACCATAACAATTGCAGACGGCATACACCTTAGCATTGCAGCAGCTTTTTGCATTGCAATTTTTCTCATGTATGAAACACACATTGATGGCTCTGCCTCACCTGAAATAAGTGCGCTTGCAAGCTCTCTGCAGGTGTTATATCCGCATCCGCCGCAGTTTAGTTCATCTTCTTCCGAGAATTTGCCGATTTTTTTAAGCGCCTCAGAAAGCGTTTCAAAGCTATATGCTTGTTTTTCAACAGGAACTTTCAGATACTCTTTTCCTACAACTGTCTTTGGCTCGTTTGGTATTTCATCTCTTATTTTAACTTTGGATAAAACATCAGAAATTCTTATAAGTTCCGACTTTTTACTTGAATTGCATGGCCCTGCTAAACAACCGCCATTGCACGCCAGAGCCTCAATGAATATTTTTTTATTTAAAAGATTTACATCTAAGCCCTTAAGTGCCTTTTCAAGATTATCAATTGAGCTAATATTTAAAAGCGTGACATCATCGGCATTTTCACCTTTTTTAATGGTTTCATTCATACCGCCCTCAAGTGCATAAAGTGAACCCTCGCAAGCAGACTCGGGAACAAAAGACTCATCTTTAATTTCTAAATCATCGACTGAAATATACTCTTCTTGCAGCCAAAGTTTTAATTCTTCAAATGTAAGCGCAACATCAATAAGCTCAGGATTAGAATCTGACTCATTTTTTTTTGCTATACAAGGACCTATAAATACAACTCTTA
Source organism: uncultured bacterium (assembly GCA_949285255.1). Classification (GTDB taxonomy): domain Bacteria; phylum Cyanobacteriota; class Vampirovibrionia; order Gastranaerophilales; family Gastranaerophilaceae; genus Galligastranaerophilus. Next base: position 17,828 of record CASDXV010000019.1, read on the forward strand.
TATGATTACCATAAATCTCTTTAAGCATTTTAGCATGTGTTAGCGCAGGAGATGCAATAGGCATGACATTTTGTAAAAATTTAGGATTATAAAGTCTTATGTAATCTACTACAACAGGGCATGCGCTTGAAATAAAAAGCCCCCTGTCATGCTCTTTCATAATTTTTGCGCACTCGATAGAAACTTCTTGTGCACCAAGTGCTGTTTCGCTTACTTGTTTAAAACCAAGCTTTTTTAAAAGCGCTATCATAGTGCCTACACTATAGTCAAAAACACCGCTCCAACTTGGCGCTAAAGAAACATACACCTCTTGTTGAGCGCGAAAGAGATTTTTTACTTTATCAATATCATTCCTTACACGCTTTGCGTTGTTAGGACAAGCTTTAACACAGTCACCACAGGCGATACACTTGTGCGGAATAACCGAAGCATGTCCGTTTTGTATACTTATTGCTTTTACATGACACTCCCTTACGCATTTGTAGCAGTCATGACATTCATTATTTAAAGTATATACAGGATAGAGCTTATCCATAATTAACCCCTAACTTTATCTAGTATTTCCTTTAATTTTTCTTTTGAGATATTTGAGTATAAAGTGCCGTTGATTGTGATATTCGGGCCTTGAGCACATTTTCCCTCGCATCTTGAACCTGAGATATCAATTTTGGCATCCAGATTATTTTCTCTTACATATTCTTCAATAAAGTTTAAATGTTCTTCATTGCCCCTTGCAAAGCAAGAACTGCCCAAACACACAGTAATATTAAGTTCTTTAGTCATTATCAATATCCTATAACAATATATACAGTATAGTCTAAAGCGAGTATTTAGGCAATTTAATATTTGATTTATAAACATTTGCGTGCAATAATCATTTCATGGGTTGTTAGTTAATAAAGGAGAAGTCATGAGCACTCAAACATCAGGTGTTATTAACTTTAAGAAAGTTGATGACATCATTAACTCTTGTGGTGCAAAAAAATCTAACCTCATTGCCATTTTACAAAAGGTGCAAGAAGAGTTCAGATATTTACCTCAAGATGCCATTACCTACATTGGAACAAAAATAGATGAATTGTCACCTGCTACAGTATATGGGGTGGCAACTTTTTATGCGCAATTTTCACTTGAACCAAAGGGAAAATATGAAATAAAATGCTGTGACGGCACGGCATGTCACGTCAGAGGCTCAATGCCTGTGTACACCTATTTAATGGAGAGATTTAACCTTAAAGAAGGTAAATATACATCAGATGACGGACTGTTTTCCGTTGAAACAGTCAGCTGCCTTGGTGCATGCGGACTTGCTCCTGTTGTTGTTATTAACGGCAAAGTCTATCCGCAAATGACAACAGATGCAATAAAAATAATTATCGACACTATTGTGCACGAAGAAAATGAGGGTTAGCCAATGGAAACAGAAGTAAAAAAACTTAGTATAAACATTGAAGAAGAAAAAAACAAAGCGCTTGAAACCATTAAAAAACAAGGTTTAAGAGTGCTTGTTTGTAACGGCACGGGTTGTATTGCAAACGGTTCAAATGAAGTTATAGAAAAATTCAAAGAACTCGGCGCAGATGTTTCAATTTTAAGCGAACATGACAAAGTTACAATTGTTCCAACGGGCTGCCACGGCTTTTGCGAACAGGGCGTACTTGTTATTATTCCTGATTTTGACATCACATATGTTAAAGTTAAACCTGATGATGTTGAAGAGATTGTAAACTCTCACATAAAAGACGGCAAACCCGTAGAAAGACTGCTTTATACCGACCCAAAATCAGGTAATCATGTTTATAAAAACGAAGAAATTAACTTCTATGCAAAGCAATCCCGCACATCACTTAAAAACTGCGGTGAAATAAATGCCGAGTGCATTGACGAAGCTATTGCAAAAGGCGCTTATAGAGCACTTTCTAAAGTTTTAGAGCAGAATAATCCCGATGCGGTTATAGAAGAAATAGAAAAATCAGGCCTCAGAGGTCGCGGCGGCGGCGGTTTCCCAACAGGCAGAAAATGGCGTTTTACTGCAGCCAACAAAGGCGGCAAGTCTTATGTTGTATGTAACGGCGATGAGGGTGACCCAGGTGCTTTTATGGACAGGTCAGTTATGGAAGGCGACCCTCATAAATTGCTTGAAGGCATGGCAATAGCTGGCTTTGCAATAGGTGCTGATGAAGCTTATATCTACGTAAGAGCCGAATATCCTCTTGCAATTAAGCGTCTTAGAATAGCTATAAAACAAGCCGAAGAAAGAAATCTGCTGGGTAAAAACATCATGGGCAGCGGATTTAACTTTGATATTCATATCAAAGAGGGCGCAGGCGCTTTTGTTTGCGGTGAAGAAACAGCCCTTATGGCATCCATTGAAGGTGAGCGCGGTATGCCAAGACCAAAACCGCCATTCCCTGCAAACTGCGGACTTTTCGGACGTCCTACACTTATCAATAACGTAGAAACTTTGGCAAACGTACCCGTTATTATTGATAAAGGCGCAGATTGGTTCTCATCATTTGGTACAGAAACTTCAAAAGGTACAAAAACATTTGCCCTAACAGGTGAAGTGAATAACACAGGGCTTATTGAAGTTCCAATGGGTACAACGCTTAGAGAAATTGTTTTTGACATAGGCGGCGGCATTAGAAACGGTAAAAAATTCAAAGCCGTGCAAATAGGAGGCCCTTCAGGCGGTTGTTTAACAGAAGAGCACCTTGACTTGCCTATGGATTATGACAACCTTATTAAAGCGGGTGCTATGGTTGGCTCTGGCGGTCTTGTAGTAATGAATGAGGACACTTGTATTGTTGAAGTTGCAAGGTTCTTTATGCACTTTACACAAAATGAAAGCTGTGGAAAGTGCGTCCCCTGTCGTGAGGGTACAAAGAATATGCTAAAAATTCTTGAAAAAATCGTTCGCGGCAACGGTGAAATGAAAGACCTTGATACACTTGAAGAGCTTGCTATGGCAGTTAAAGAGGGTTCACTTTGCGGACTTGGTAAAACCGCTCCAAACCCTGTTTTATCAACTCTTAAATACTTTAGAGATGAATATATTGCACACATCAAGGAAAAAAGATGCCCTGCTGGCGTTTGCAGTGCTCTTAAAGTTATCAAAATCAATGAAGAGCTTTGCAAAGGCTGTACAAAATGTGCAAGAAATTGCCCCGTTGGAGCTATTGAGGGTACGGTTAAAAATCCTCACAAAATTAATCAGGAAAAATGTATCAAGTGCGGTGCCTGCATAAGCGCATGCCCGTTCAAGGCAATTTCACAGGCATAGGAGAAACAAAATATGACAAATACATTATTTATAAACGGCAAAGAATGCAGCTATACAAACGAGCCAAATTTGCTTGAAGTAATAAGAAATAACGGTTTTAACGTACCTACATTTTGTTATAGACCCGATTTAACTCAATACGGCGCTTGCAGAATGTGTGTAGTTGAAATTGAGGGCAGAGGCATACAGTCATCTTGCACAATGCCCCCTGAGCCCGGTTTAAAAATCCATACAAACACTGAAAAAACAAGAAGAATTAGAAAAATAGTTCTTGAACTTTTGCTTGCAAATCACGATAGAGAATGTACAACCTGCGATAAGTCAGGAAAATGCGAACTTCAACAATATGCCCAAGAATACGGCATTAAAGACATCAGATTTGCAAAGAAAAAACCTCAAGAGTATCTGCCGATAGATAACTCTAACCCATCAATCGTTCGTGACCCCAATAAATGTATCCTCTGCGGCGCATGTGTGCGTGCTTGCAGCGAGTTTCAAGGTCATAGCGTGTTAGGCTTTGCAAACAGAGGTTCAAAAACAGTTGTTCAACCAATGGCAGGCAAAGCTCTTGGCAGCGTAGACTGCGTTTTCTGCGGTCAATGTCAAGCGGTTTGCCCAACAGGTGCCCTAACTATTAAAACCGACATTGATAGAGCTTGGGATTTAATTAACGATAAAGAAAAGAAAACAGCAGTACAGATGGCACCATCTGTTCGCGTTGCGCTCGGTGAAGAGTTTGGATTAAACCCAGGGGAAAATGTTATAGGAAAGCTAAATGCAGCTCTTAGACAACTGGGCTTTGACCTTGTTTTTGACACAAATTTCTCGGCCGATTTAACTATTATGGAAGAGGCAAGCGAGTTTATAGGAAGAGTTACAAAAGGCGAAAATCTTCCCCTATTTACTTCCTGCTGCCCTGCTTGGGTAAGATACCTAGAAACCCAACACCCTGATATGCTAAATCACTTATCGACCTGTAAATCGCCTCAGGGAATGTTATCTCCTATAATTAAAGAGCTTGTACCAAAGTATTACGAGGGTTATACAAAAGAAAATCTCTACGTAGTATCAATTATGCCATGTACTGCTAAAAAAGCTGAGGCAGTTCGTGGTCAACTGTTTGATTCAAATGGCAGAGCGCAAACAGATGTTGTTCTTACAACTCAAGAAATAGCAAGAATGATTAAATCAGCAGGCATAAACCTTGCTACAATTAATCCTCAAGAAAATGACTCACCATTTGGACAATACACAGGTGCAGGTACAATCTTTGGCGCATCAGGTGGTGTCGCAGAAGCTGCAGTTAGAACCGCTTATGAATTTATTACACACGAAGAGCTTAAAACGCTTGATTTTAAACCTCTTCGCGGGGTTGATAAAGACCATAGAACTAAAGAAGCAGAAATTGACATAAAAGGCACAAAAGTAAAAGTAAGAGTAGTTTCAACCCTTAGAGAAGCCGAAAAGTCAATTCGTGAGATTAAAGAAGGCAAAGCCGATTTTCATCTTCTTGAAGTTATGGCGTGCCCCGGCGGCTGCATAAACGGCGGCGGACAACCAAGAAGCTGTGATGACTCTAAAATTAAAGAAGAAAGAGCAAAAGGCTTATACAAAGAAGATTCAGAGTTGCCTTATCGCAAATCTCATCAAAACCCTGACATAGTAAAACTCTATGAAGAGTTCTTGGAACAACCAAACTCGCACAAAGCGCACGAGCTCTTACATACGACATATTCCAATATGTTTGAAAATTCATACAGGGATTTAAAATAAGCACCTAAACCGGACTTTTAAAGTCCGGTTTTTTAATTGCAAATATGAGATTTTCTTAGTATTATTGTTCTTGGAGAGTTGTCCGAGCGGTTTATGGTGCGGATCTCGAAAGTCCGTGCAGGCTAATTACCTGCCGAGGGTTCGAATCCCTCACTCTCCGTATTTACTTTATTTTCCTCAATGATGATATGAAGTTGTTTTTCTCAACATCACCATCTACTTTTGTTAAAAATATCTGACAATCCTTTTCATCAGCGTCAATGGGCGGCAAGAACTTTAATTCAGCAGAGTAGTAAGCGCTGTCGTTACGAGAGTTTGTGGTAACTCTTCTTGCAAGACTGTTAAGAGAAATATTTCTCATAAATCCGCCAAAACCTCTGTGCTGGCTTGAAAACTTGGTATAAATTCTAAGAGTAGCATCTCTTGTAGTAAGGTCAAATTTACCAACAATAAGCGAGCTAAGTTGTGATGAGCGAGATTTTATAATAATCTTTTCTATCACATTGTCCTTTAGCTCTAAATCGCCCTCAATTTTATCAAAATTACCCTCAGGAATGTTTACAATGTCAAATATCGTTGAGGGGCTAAGCATTGCTATAGGGTTTCTAAATAACGCCGCAAACTTAAGTACGTATTCAATAAGACCTATTTTACCAATTGTACCGTTATTAACTGCAAATTTAATAAAGCCGTTTAATTTGAGCGAATCATCAGTATTTATACTTATTATACCACTTGCCTTGCCTGATATTTCTCGACTCAAACCCAAAATTGATGTCGCAAGAATATCAGAATTTACATCTTTTACGCCAAGTATTAGATGGTATCTGTGTTTAACCAAATCGCAATTAATTTTACAAGAAGAGATACCCTCTGCAATATCAAACCTGTTTGAGAAGATATTTAAAATACCGTTTTTATCAAGTGTTAATGTTGCTTTTAAATTGCCAAAATTTACATTTTTATATTTACCCTTTATTAGATTAAATACGCAATTTTCAACAATTAAAAGACCTGTATCAAACACAGGTGCGCTGTCAATATTAGCATTTTCATCGAGATTATTTTCATCAGCTACTACAAGCTCTTGTTTTGCTTTAGTATCAGAAGTTTTTGTATTTTGCACATTCATAGAGGCAATGATGCGCTCTAAATCGATATTATCTACCGTTAAATTAACATCCTTGATTATCACAGGCAGCTTAATCTCATTTAACATTGTGCCTTTGAGATTATAATCAGAACGCTTAAACTTTCCTTCGGCTGCTAGTTGAATTTTATCCCCCTCAGCAGTAAACTTTGCACTGCGGATAAACAATCTTTGAGCAGGAACAGCAACTTTATCCATTGCCATATTTGCCTTTATGTAAGGAGCTTTGGTATCCGCAATATATTCTAAGTCGCCTGAAATTTTGCCTTTCCTAAAGACTTTTTGTCCTATTAAAACATTCAAAAACTCACTGGGCAGGGGCCTTGGAATAGTAAAACCTACATTTTTTAATGCGCAGGTTTTTGCATCAAGTTTAGACCAAATGGTCAACAAGGGTTTTATTTTGCTGTTTCTGTCAATAGTTGACGCTATATAGTAATTTATTTTTTTAATATTTATAACATCTGGGTCAAGGTCAATGTCAACCGTTGCAACTCTATCGTAGTTAACAGGGCTTAATGACGAACCGTCAACCAAAATGTCATTGCCTTTTTTAAGCATAAAGGCACACCAGACATTCATATCGGAAAATTTAGATTTGTAATATATTAGAGCGTTTGCTACACCAACTATTTCAAGCGGATAACCTACGATTTTTGAGAGGTGGTTTTTAGAAAACTCTTTTCTTGCAAGCGCTTTGACTATTACATCCGTTTCAAAAGACTTATAGTAGTCCTTTATTGTACCTTTAATTTCAACTGTATTTTCCTTGTCACCGCAATAATATCCTTTTATATCAGACAGTGTAATCACATCGGGTTTAATATCCACATAGCCAGAGTTAATCGTTAATTTTAAATCCGCAAGAGGGATAAGGGTAAGTTTACCTTTATTCAGATTAATAAAACCGCTTAGACCCTTGTTTGTAACATCTACGTTAAAGTCAAAATCGCCGCTAATGTCTTTAAAGTAAGATAGCATTTCTGAGCCGTTTGGTATGATAAAATTAGTCCTAATTAACTCTACAACATTTGCTACATCGAACTTTCTAGAGTTGAAGTTTGCTTTTATACCACTCTCGCTAAGCTCAGAGTTAAGATACATTTTTGATTTATTAACATCAAGAGCACAATTATCAACAATAAATTTTCTGTTTTTAGCGTAAACTTTGTTATTGTCCTTTATCTTAAAGGTGAGTTTTTTGCCGTTGTTGATAACATCTAAAATAATATCAAAATGAACATATTTAGGGTTTCTCTCTGCAGTAATTTCAAAGTTATTACCCGTATAAACGATTTTTGTATGAGGCGAAAATTCATACTTAATTATGCATTTTTTAACATATAAAAGCGAATTAAATAAATCAGGTTTAAATTCTGATGGCTTGGATTGTTTTTTATCTTGCTTGGATACAAGCGCTAAAAGCTTGTTTACATCCAAGAAAATATAATCCGCACCGAGTTTGTTGATAATAATTCTTTTCTTTAAAACCGAAGCAAAAGAAATTGAAGTATCAAAGTTTTGAACATTTAAGATTTCATTATTTTCCTTAAATATAGTCATTTTATTTACGGAAAATTCAATAACCGGAGAAAATGAAGTTTTTAAAACAGGTTTTTCAACCGTTAAATCCGCACCCATGGAAGATTTTAGCGTTTTTTGGACAAATTTAATTACAGATGAGTTCGAGATGAGAAAGGGTAAAATAACTAAATAAAACAATATAGAAACAACTGCCGCTATTACAAGAGCAGATGTGCTTATTATCCAAAATTTTTTATTTAAAAATATTTTTTTCATAATCCAGTCCCAAGTAATAAAATTATACCATGTCCAATTTTATGCTATCATTAAAATATGAAAAAGATATTTTGTTTATTTTTGTTAATAATATCACTTACCTGCGCACCATCTTGTGCAATAGAGCAAGATAATACGCTTACAAATGAAGATGTTGAAGTATTTTCTCAAGACAACAAATTTGGTCTAAAAGACAAGAGCGGCAATGTTCTTGTAGAAGCAAAGTATAAAAAGCTAATAAGACTCGGCACATCTTCATGGATTGCGCAAAAGGGTTCTAAATTCGGCATAATCGACTCTTATGATAATGTTCTTGTTCAGCCTAAATTCAGGCATGTCGACAGATATTTTTCTAAGTACGCAAAACTTGGCAATGAGCGCGACTATGGGTTATACAACGAAAAAGGCGAGATAATTATAATGCCTCAATATACAAGGATTGACCCGCTTTTTGGACAGATGTTCTTAACACGCAAAAATTACAAGTACGGCATTGTTGACTCTGAGGGTAAAGAAATACTTGAAAATGACTACGACGACATATACATGCCTGACCCAAACACTCTAATGATAAAGTATGACGGAGAATGGTATGAAGTAGAACGCGCAGCACAAGGCGAAATCACGCTACCTGACAATACAAGCAAGATAAGCGTCGCAGGAAACGAACTTAAAATAACAAAAGTTATAACCGATACAGGTCTGGCCTCAGGCTATGGAGCGCTCACAGCTGCAGATTACATACTTAAACTTTTTACTTCAATATCTCCTGCTTATGAAGAAACAATTGATGAGTTAATGTTCTCTCAAGGCGCTGAAACGGTTAATATTTTCTTCCAACTCGGCTGGATTCCAAAATTCCCGTTTACTTATGCAAAAAAATACTATCAAAACCTTGTACAACCAAACAATGGACCGCTTTCAGACATAAGAGAAGATGTTAAAAAACAACTTAAAAATTAATTTAAGTTGTTTTTAGAAACTATCGAATAGATAGGTAACGATAACTATCTTATTTTAATTTTTGGTACAACAGACATACCGGGGGCAATGTTGTAATCTGAGATATCTTCAGTAAAAATAATTTTTACGGGGATTCTCTGAACAATTTTTACATAACTGCCTACGGCGTTTTCCGGAGGAAATAGACTGGATTTTGCTCCCGTTGCTCTCTGTAAACTATCAACCTTACCCCTAAATTTTTTCTTCGGATAGGTATCAATTTTTATAATTACATCTTGACCTGCTTTTACCTGTTCAAGCTGAGTTTCCTTGTAGTTTGCAACCACCCAAACTTCGTCAGATACAATTGACATAAGAGGTTGCGCTACCTGCACGTAGTTTCCCTCTTCAACAGTTCTTGCAGATATTTTACCGTCCTGCGGTGCATAAATTTTAGTATAAGAAAGATTTAACTTCGCCTCTTCAATCTCGCTCTCGAGCCTTTTAATCTGTGCTACGATTTCTTCTTTTTTAGCAATTGATGATTGAATTGCAAGGTCAGCAGCACGTTTTTTCTCTTGTTCGGCAAGATAATTAGCATTTAACGAGGTGTATGCGGTTTTTGACTTATCAAGCTCTTCATGAGAAACTATGCCGTCTTTACTTAGTTTTAAATCTCTGTCATACGTTCTTTTAGCATAATCAAGGCGAGATTTAACGCTTGAAATATCTTTTGTAGTTTTATTTGATACAGATGTATTTTCTAAGATATTTTTATGTGAAGCGTTTAACATAGCGTGAGCTTCCAAAAGCTTTGCCTCTTTTTGCTTTAACGCTACGATATAGTCATTAGGGTCAATTTCAAGCAATAAATCGCCTTTTTTAACCTCTTGGTTATCTTTAATTAAAAGCTTTACAACAGGCCCCGACACACGAGGAGCAATAGAAACTATATGCCCTTCAACAAAAGCGTCATCTGTTGATTGATAGTAATGCGCATGCAAAAGTGCATATATACCGCCAAGAGCAAGTATTGTAAAGGTAATTATAGGGACAATTATCCTTTTTTTAACTTTGTGTTTATGCTTATTTTCCTGTTTTTCTTTTTTAATTTGAGGATTTTCTTCGGGTTTATTTTTCTTTTCTTCGTTGTTTTCGGCCATTTCTACTCCATTTATACACACATGTCTACTTTATCTAATAAATTATCTAAAACCTTGTTTAAAACGCTCATACAAGTTTCTAAATCGTTTTTATCTATACCCTCGGTCATTGTCTTTCTGTAATCTTGTGCAACCTGAGCAAGAGCAGGGAATAAATTTCTTGCCTTATCGGTAAGATAAATCTTAAAAACTTTTCGTTTGTTTTTATCTGCAACCCTGTTTACATAGCCGTTTTTCTCAAGAATATTTATGATTCTTGTGATATTGGGTCTGTCCTTGAGGGTAATTTCACTCAACTGCCTTTGGTATAGCCCGTCACGATGCATTAGAACTTCAATCACCACAAATTGCTCAGGGGTTATATCAAAATTATTTTCTCTAAAACACTGACGAGAATAAATTCTAGTGTAAACGCCTGCAGCAACAAGCATTGCACCGGTTATTTGTTTATAGTATTTTACATCTTCACTAATTGTATTCATAAAAAAATGCTTTTCTTTTGTTTTCTTGTGTTATGATTATAACACAAGAAAAAATTTTACAAGCATTAGGAAAAATTATGAAGAAGCTGACAACAATACTAATAGTGCTTATGCTGCTAATGAGCAACACCGTGCAAGCAAAGCAGACAAAACAAGAAGAAAATAAAGAAATTCAATACCTTAATATCGAATGGTGGAGCGAATTTAACGACCCGCTATTGAATGAATACATGCTAAAGGTCTTTAAAAACAATCATGACTTAAAAATCGCACAACTTAAGATAAAACAAGGCGAACAAATTGTTAAACAATACTTTGCAAATGAACTCCCCCAAATCGGTCTGAGCGGAAATGTAGAGCGTGTTTTGCGCTCAAGTGACCAATACTTCGGCCCAAACATGCTTATACCAAATTTCTCTCAGACCAATCTTTTATTTCCGATTAGCGCAAGCTACGAGTTTGATATATGGGGCACGAATCACACTAAAACAAAAAGCGCTAAAAAACAGCTTGAAATAATAAAAGAGGAAGAAAGAGCAAAATACATCACAGTAACGGGAAACTTTGCAAGTGCCTACTATAACCTTGTAAAATGCGATAAATTATTAAAAATACAAAATAATCTTGTCGCAGTTCAAAAAGAGATTGTAGAGCTTACAAACAAAAAATTTAAAGCAGGAAAAGCCTCTGTAAGCGAAGTGATTGAGCAGAAAAAACTCTTAAAATCACTAGAAGAAGAACTAAACACTCTTCAAAAAGAACGCACATTAGTTGAAGAAGAGATAAAGGTAGTTCTTGCAGATAACGATATAGAAGAAATTGAGGATATTTCATCATCCAAAATCCCTGATGTTAAATTCCCTGATTCTATCCCCTCAGATATCATAGAGTCACGTCCTGACTATATTATGGCACAATACAATCTTGAGAGAATGGGGTTGGATGTTAAAGTGGCAAAAAAGAACCTCCTTCCAAGATTTATAATTTTTGGTCAATTCGGCTTTAACGCCTACAGATTAAGCAATTTATTTAACAACAATGCACTATTGTCATCTGTTGGCGTAGCTCCTGTGCTTGACATTTTTACAGGCGGCAGAAAGATGGCGTATTTAAGATTTAAAAAATATGAATATGAAGAGGCGCTTGAATTTTATAAAAAAACTGTCCTAAACTCCTATAAAGAAGTAAATGACGCCCTTGTGAGCGCCAAAATTTACAATAAAAACCTCCTGAGCGCCAAAGAAAGACTTGAGTTGGAAAATCAAAACCTTGATATAGCAACAAAACTCTATGAATCAGGCAGAGGAAGTCTTCCTGAGATGTTATACGCGCAAGAGAGGGAATTAATGGTAGAAAAAAATATTATAGATTCTCAAATCAACACTCTTATAAGCGTTATAGGGCTATATAAAAGCGTTGGCGGCACAAATTTAAAAGAAATTAGTGAAAATATTTAATACCCGCAAGAGCAATGTAAAATAGACAAATAAGCTTCATAATTTTAAAGTTATGAGAATATTTGTTATAAATGGTCATAAATACTACTGGTATGCAACAGGCAAGCTTAATTGCACACTGTTTAGAGAAATTATAGACACGCTTATGCCTCATCATGAAGTTAAAAACACTATAGTTGAGCTTGGATATAGTGTTGAAGAAGAAATAGAAAAGTACAGATGGGCAGATATAATTATCTATCAGACACCTATAAACTGGTTCAGCGTGCCATGGCTGTTAAAAAAGTATTTTGATGAAGTGTTTTTATCAAAAATTTTCTTTGACAAATCAGCAAAATACGGCGAAGGCGGATTATTTTTTGATAAAAAATATATGTTTTCTCTTACTTGCGCCGCTAAAGAAAGCGATTTTAACAATACCGAGGGTTTTTTTGACATAAGAGGAATAGATGAGTTGTTTTTGCCCTTGCACAAAATGCATCAATTCTGCGGCATGAGAAAAATAGAGACATTTTGCGCATATGATATAATTAAAAACCCTCAAACTGAACGCTTGAAAAACAGATTAAGATTTCATCTAAATAAATATATTAATCATTTTCTATAATTTCATAGATAGTAGATTTTAATTTATTAATATCAAATTTACCATCATTTGTCCTAACATCAGATAAGATTTTTAAGCAATGTGCATTTGGTTTTTTAAGCAACGGTAATTTTCTTTTAACAATAGCAACAACTTTCTGTGTATCTTCATCGTTTTGCGATAAACCTAGTTTTTCTATAGCAGTATTAAGCATTGCACGATATTGTACATCATAATTATCACTTAACAACTTTGATAAAATCTTTGAGTCAGGATTTGCTAAACATAAAATTGGGTCATTTTTCATTAATTTATTAAGCATATTTTTTAACAATATGCAATCTGCAGAGGCATCAATATGATTAATAATATTTTCAAAATCCTTTTTTCTTTTTTGGACATAAGAAGCGAACAAGTGATTATAATAGGCGTCAAGTTGAATATCATAATAATTCTCATGCATACTATACAATGCAGAATCTAAAATTTGCGCAGCCTTTAATAATGACTCGTTATATAAAACATCCGATATATTATCAGCAATACCTGACAGACTTTTTATAAAGTCATCAACAAAATCATCAGATGAAACATCTTTTAATTCATTAATCATTGTTTTTGCAACTTTGTTAACATAAGATTTTATACTAAATCCCTTTGTTTGTGCAGAGATATTACTGTCTTGAGCAATAGATTGCAGATTTTTTAAAACTGCGTCAAATCTTGAGGGAGAGCGCATCATAAAATCTGACCATTTAATATTGCCACGCTTTGAATTGCAGTGTGCATGTGTTACAAGATAATTTCTTGGTGAAGAAATTCCACCCGCAGAAAAAGGTTTAATATGTTCAGCAGATGAGACAAAGGGTGCTAATAATTTTGCATAGAACAATTCAGCCTCACTATCACTTAAAAGGACAAAATCATTCTCCATTTTGGGGTCTCTTCTTAGCGCTTTTGAAATATATTTTACCAAGTATGCATCAGGGTCAGTTTTTGAAGAGGGTAAGGAACTAATTGTTGAAATAACATCACTCCACAGGTCAGCGCGCTTTGAATCATTGCTCTTGCCCGCAATTCTTATAACATTAGACAGAATGTCTTTCCTGAATTCAACATGAATTTTATTTATAAGAAAATCAGACAATTCTTCAAGAGAAATATCCGGATTAAGTATAATATCTTGGTTTTTAACTTTTGTAATATAGTTTAATAACTCCCGAGAGTTAAGTTTTTTTGCCAGCTTTTCTGTCTTTGAATAAACAGCAGTTTGTTTTATTAACATTCTGTTTCTTGCGCGTGTATATGCAACAGGAAGAAGTTCTCTACCATTTTTTTTTAGGATTATCCAACGCTGTTTTTTCGAATAGCTTTAGCGCCTTTCTGGCTTGCTCATTCATAGCACTCGGGTTTTGAGATGCAAAATTTTCAAGCCTGTCAACAAGAGCTCTTCCTTTTAAAGTAGAAATTTCTTTAATATCATTTCTTGAAAGAGTATCCTTACCGCAATAAGCACAGGGTATCCCACTTGGCTTTTTTAGTTCAAATTCATACCCGAAATAAATTTTATCTTTACTTAGTTTATGAGCAAGCGAAGAACTGCGAATAAATAAATCGTTATTCGGCATTCGCTCTAATACAGGCGGGTTTAGCACACTCAGACCCTTAAAATCAAGTGATTTTTGGCCTTTAAGTACACTATTTTTTGCTTTTGATAAACTGTCGAAAGAAACTAACATAATCTATATAAAATTTAAGAGGCAAACATAAATATTTTTGCCCCTTAAAAAATTATTTAACTAAAAATCTGCCATCATTTATTCTTATTGCAAAATAGGGCAACGATTTATCTTTTTCGACCATAAATAAGACAAATGTCTTTGAAAAATCGTAGTCTACACCTTTTCTTGGAATAGGCATTGACATCTCAACAATGTCCATAGCTGCTTCGTTTCTTAGACTTGCACCCTTGTTATCAAGGTTAAACTTAATATCGTCAATTGCTTTGGCAATTGTATATTTTGTACCATTTATTCTTTTATTGCAAATACTGTCGTATTCTATTTTTTCATCCAGTGAAATAAAAGGTACTTTAAGTTTATCACCTTGTGCAAATTTTAAGTATTTATTTGTTTTTACATCCATTTGCGCATAAATATCATAGACATTTTGCTGCGACTTTGTTCTATATAAGATAACTCTATCACCTGACTTTGTCTCTATAGATACCGCATAATCCCAATCGTTCAAGTAAAATAACGGTTTAATTTGAGATGCAAGTTTTCTGTTATACTCTTTTATGCCAAAAAATTTATACTGTTCTTTTGAACCGTTAAAAGACTGATTTTCTAAAATATCAAATTCAACAAGGAATTCTACGTTTTTTATAAGTAAAGAATATAAAATATATTCATTTACGCCTTTTGACTGCCAATCAATATCATCTAATATTTCACTTTTTTCACCAAATTTTTCAAATATTTCTCTTTGAATTTTTGCCTTAAGTTCATATGATTTTGGAGCAACAATCTTGTAATAAGATTCATCAGAAATGTCATTTACGCCGAATTTATTTGCATTTAATACATATGCAACTTTCGGGTCAATACCTCTAAAATTAATTTTTTTCTTTACAACAAGCTCCTTTAAATCATTCCAAAGTAGCTGAAATGCAGGTGTAAAAATATCGTGCCTGTCGGCAAGATTAAATGCCAGACTTTTGCCTTGACCAAATAATAAAAATGAAAAAAACAAAAGCAAAGTAAGTAAAATCTTTTTCATAACATCCTCCATATTACTGACAGAATAGCAAAAAACGTATTAAAAAACAATTAATACTCCAAAAGGCAACATTAAGTTATGTAACAAATCAAAAAAAATAGTAAATTAATAATCTTGAGCTGATTTATAATGTTTGCTCGCAAATAAGTAAGAGGTATATAAAATGCAAGTTAGTTTTCAATCATCAAAAGTACAATCCCAGCCGTCATTTGGTATGGCACAATTAACAAAAAAAGGTCAAATCGCAGCTAAGCGCTTCGTTACAGAATTGCCACAGTTTGCAGACCAAGAAGTGTATGTTAGAAAAAATATTCTAAAAAAACTTTTATCACCTAAAAACGGACAACTCACCCCTCAGGCTATTACTGATTTCTTTACATATGGCGATACACAATTTACTGATAAAAACGCACAATTTGTAAAAAAACAAATTCTTCCAATTACAGGACAAGCAAGAATAAGAAACTTTTTACAACAGGAACATGCAAAAGCAGCAAATATTCTTCAAGAAAACAATGGTAAGGTCTACTCTACCACTACCACAGAAAACGGTATGGCATTAATTGAAGGTATTAAAGACCTGTTTGATAAAAACATCAACAATCCAGAAGTTTCCAGCAAAAAAGGTGCAAAAATGCTCGATTTAATTAAACAATATCTGGGGACTGAAGAACATATACAAAGAGCAGCAGTTGTAACAGACAGAATGTATTCAAAAA
>CASDXV010000020.1 GCA_949285255.1 uncultured bacterium
AAGTGCATCAGGCGGTATTGTATCTTTTAATGTTGTTCAAAATCTGTACGATTCAAACATAAATTTAGAATGGAAGCGTGTTGAGAGAAAATCACTGGGCAATTGTCATTTTAATTTTGATAAAATGGGCAGATACTATAGTGCTGAGGTGCAAATTGGCCTCTCTGACGGTATTATCCATCATAAATATATGGATGAAGCAGAGGTTTATCACACAATTGTCCATGAAATAGGCCATGCCTTAGGGCTTGGGCACTCTCCTTTTAAGGGAGATATTATGTATGTACCTCATCAATACGGCGTTACAAATATTTCTCAAAATGATGTTTTGACCCTTTTATGGTTGTATCGTTTTGATATAGGACTTAGTGAAAAAGAAATTTTAGCCAAGTATTCTAATATTGCAGTAAGTGATGTTGATGCTTTGGTAGCAGAACTTAGTGCGCAGAAAAGCGGTTTTCAAAATACTTTAGAAAATATCCCGACACTAAATAATAAAGACTTGATACAGGAAACGCAAAATATAGCAGAACTTAAGAAATATTTGCTTGAACTTAACAATATAAAAATAAACTACAGGGCGCCCGAAAATAAAAATAAACCCCCTGAAAAATAGGGGGCATAAAGCAATCAGAAGAGTTGAGGATTTACATATATAACTATAGAGCTTTTAAGATTGTATTTAATTAGCATAAAATCTAATATTTTGACGATTTACAAAAAGTTTTTATTACCCTTTTGTGCTATAATTTTTTCTAAAAAGTTGTGAGGTTTAATATGAGATTTGACGGCAGGGAAAATAACCAAATAAGAGAAGTTAAGTTTACAAAAAACTATGTAAAACATGCTAAAGGCTCTGTTTTAGTTGAATTTGGCGACACAAAAGTACTTGTTTGCGCAAGTGTTGAAGAAGGTAAGCCAAAATGGATGCCAAAAGACGAAAAAAGAGGCTGGGTGACGGCAGAATACTCTCTTTTGCCTGCTTCAACAAATGTCAGATGTCAAAGAGAACGCACAAAATTATCGGGCAGAACTCAAGAAATTCAAAGGCTTATAGGTAGAAGCTTAAGAGCGTGTGTTGACCTTGAAAAACTTGGCGAGAGAACGGTAACAATTGACGCTGATGTAATTCAAGCTGACGGCGGCACGAGAGTAGCCTCAATTTGCGGCGGTTATGTTGCACTGTGTGAAATGGTTAAAAATCTAATGAGCGAGGGCTTGCTTTTAGAAGACCCGATAATTGAGCCTATTGCTGCAATTTCAGCAGGAATTGTAGATAATGAAGTTGTAGTTGACTTGTGTTATGAAGAAGATTCTAATGCTCAGGCTGATTCAAATATAGTTTTAACAAAAAGCGGTAAGATAATTGAGTTTCAATCAACTGCAGAGGGTGAACCTTTTGATAAAGAGCAATTGGATAAGATTTTTGCTTATGCAAAAAATGCTATAGATAAAATAATAGCAATGTATTAAACAGGAATTTTAAAGGTAAAAATTACTGTTTGATTGTCCGAGTTTTTGGCGCTTATTTTGCCGCCGTGGGTTTCAATTATCTTTTTAGATATGTATAAACCAAGCCCGCTGCCTCTTAGTTTGCGTTTTTTGCTTTCCGTTTCATACATTTTAAAAACATCATCAGTGTTTTTAAATTCAATTTTTCCCTCGTTTATTATCTCAACGCTTATAAAGTCATTTTCTTTTTTTATTATTATTTCTATTAAACTGTTTGTGCTTGAGTATTTAGAAGCGTTTGATAGAAGATTTATTAAAACTCTTCTTATTTCAATTTCATCATATGTTGCAAAAATCTCATTCGGGCATGAAATTTTTAAGGTTTGATTTTTTTCTTTGAACATATAACTAATGCTCTTTATTGCAAAGTCGAGGGTTTCTGCCATGCTTCGGTTTACTTTTTCAAGTTTTAGTTTGTCATGCTGGATTTTAAAATTTGATAAAACATTTAAAATTACATCTCGCATGTAGATATTTGATGTCATTAAGTGTTTTAAAATATCCAAGTGCATATCGTCATAGTGGTATTTTTCATCACTTATTATTATGTTTAGCGCATTTATTTGAGAATACACGGATGATTTTAAGTCATGGGCAAGATTTTCTATAAAATTTTCTCTTTGCGCGATAGATAATGGAGATGTGGAATTTAGCGCATTTTCAGCCGTTGTCATTTATTTTGCTTTCATATGTAACTATAATTTATATGTTATCTTTTAACAAAATTAAGCAAATAAGACATTTGGGTTATTTTTATTTTTTAACATTTCTTAACTTGGGGTCAATTTTTGCAGATAAAAATACTTTAAATATACATAAGGTTAGGTTAATTATTGTATTTAGGTTAGGTAAGATGGGTTTAAAAAGTTTTATTCAACAAGTTTCGACATTGCTTTTTTCTACGGAATGTAATATCAATACGAAGTTTAGATTTAGCCAAAGCGAGATTAATGAAATTTTAGCTAATGCTGATAGTGATAATGTAAAATACTTTGAAAGCCTTGCAAAAATCAAGGAACTGAGCGCGTTTGACGTAAGCTATTTAATGTCAAAAGTAAAACTTGACGATAGAAAAATAAGCTTGATTTCATCAGCGTGCAAAATGTTTGATGAAAAAGAATTTTGCGCTCTGGGTCAAACTTTTAGCGATTTTATTTTTAGAGTCAGCGCAAATATTAACCTTTTAAACGAATCAAATCTTGATGTATTTAAAGAATTGGTTCAATGTAAAAATGAACTGTATGATTTTTCAAAAGCGCTTAAAAATCCTGCAAAAGCAAGACACCAAAGACACAGCAGCAAATGCGCCTATGCTTTTGAAAATGTTTTTGTACAATAATTAGTAAATTTTAAGTTGAATAAAAAAGTCTTTTTGTTATATAATTATCACATCGCGTTTTGCGCGGTGTGATTTTGACAGTTAAATAAAATTTCGGGATGTAGCGCACCCGAGCAATGCGAATTTTAGTGCGACTGCACTTAAATGAGCAAAGTGAGGGCTCTGGTGTGTGAAGTGCGATGTCAGCAAAGCGGAGAGCTTTGGTGACAAGCAAGTAACCGTACCTTTTTTGACAGTTAAATATTTTTTCGGGATGTAGCGCACGTTTTGCGCAAAGCGCGAAACAAAAGGTATAAAATACCAAGCTGCGTCCACAACATTGACAGTTAAATAAAATTTCGGGATGTAGCGCAGCTTGGTAGCGCACCTCGCTTGGGACGAGGGGGTCGCAGGTTCAAATCCTGTCATCCCGACCATTATCAAATACTTTTCTCGGGATGTAGCGCAGCTTGGTAGCGCACCGTGTTCGGGTCGCGGGGGTCGCAAGTTCGAATCTTGTCATCCCGACCATTTAATTAATAAAATAAAGAGCCTGCGGGGTTCATTTTGCAGACTCTTTGCGGACTTTGGATTGAAAAGGAATTGAATTAAATTTGCGCTCCGCATGCTTTATATAAACCTATGTAATCTACCAGATATTCAACTTTTTGATTGGCTGCAAGCTGGTTAATACTAAGTAGATTTTCCCTAAATTGGATTAAATCAAGTTTTGAAATAACCCCTTCGTTGTATTTCATTTCATTGTAGTCAAAGTGTTTTTGCTCAAGTTCTTCTTGTTGCAGTGTTTGTTGCAGCTTGTCCCAATCCATTCTGGCGCTTACCATAGCGTCATTCACTTCTTGCAGAGCTACAAGGTTGGTTTTTAAGTAGCTTTGTAAAAGTCTTTCATACTGTGCTTTTTTAAGTCTAAGATTAGCCAGCCTTTGCCCGCCCGTAAATATGGGAAGCATAGCACCTGCTCCAAGTGACCAGAGCATGTTTTTTGTTGTCATTAGACTGCCAAAGTCTTTAATACTGTTAAAAAATACCAAGCCTGTAAGGTTTATTGTCGGTAAAAATTCTTTTTTGGCAACTCTAATATCTATACCCGCCTTTTCAAGCATTTTTTCCGCTTTTAGGTAATCTGGACGGCTTTCAATTACTTGAGAGGATATTTCAGAGGGAATTTTATTTAAAATAACGAGTTCATCAAGACTTATTCTTTTAAGTGAATCAATATTTTCGGGGCTTTCGCCGATAAGTACCGCCAGTTGTCTTAGGATTTTTTCACGTTGTTTTTTTAACTCTATTAAATCGCTCTGTCCGTTAACAAGTGCTTGATTTGCCCTTATGGTATCTGAAGTTGAGACAAGACCTTCTCTGTTGCTCATTAGCATAAGGTCGTATATTTGTTGTCTTTGTTTGTTTATTTCTTCTTGAAGCTCAATTGCCTTATCTGCTCTAACTGCGTTAAAATAAGCAGTTCCTACGGCAGAAGCTACTGCAATATAGGCGGCTCTTTCATCAATTATTGAAGCTTCATATTGCTTTTGTACGGATTTTGTTTTATCTCTGTTTTTTAAGAATATATCTGCCTCATAGTTTGCAATGCCAGGCAGTGCAAAAGCTCCGACGGAATCAGAAACCCCCGGAAGTTTAACAAGAGCGGGAGAAAACCCTACGCCTATTTGCGGTAATTCTGCGCCAAATTGAATTCTATAGTTTTGATAGTATTCATTTGTGCTAATTGTTGCAATTTTCATGTCATGGTTTTTTTGCAGCGCACGGGCTATGTATTCACTTAAGTACGGGTCTTGAAAATCTGCCCACCAGTCGGTGTTAACATATTCTGCCTTAGCTTTAAGCTCGGGGGTTTTTTCTTTTTTATTTTTACCGAAAAGTTTCTTTTCTTTTTTTGTTTTTGGTTGGTCTTTTACGGTATCATCTATTGCTAAAGCAGGCGCGTTAAAAACCGTACCAAACATTATAAGTATTGCTAATGCTGTTAATTTTTTCATTACTATCCTTTTAGTTGCATTTTTTATAACAGTATGCTAGCATAAGATTGTTGCATTTGCAACATGTATTTTTTACAACAATATATGAGACATATATGACGACTAAAGAAAAACATTTAAAAATAATGCACTATACGGATTCTCCATCTTACGAGCTGGAGCTGACATCTAAGTATTGCAAAGCATTGTTAATAAAATTGTTTAATCAGGTATGTTCGGAAATTACCCCTGAAGAGTTTGCGGTTTTAGATACTGTTTCATGTCACAAGGGTTTTTGTCAGAGAGATTTAGCAAAGCTTATATTAAGAGATAGGGCAAACACAGGCAGAGTCCTTGACTCACTTGAGAAAAAAGGTTTTATTAAACGCAGTAATGACACAAAGAACAACAGACTTGTAAGAATAGTAAATATAACCCCGTCAGGCGAAGTAGTATTAAAAGAGCTTACTCTTCGTTTTCAACCAATTCATGAAAAAATGTGTAAAATATTTAGTGAAGAAGATTTACTTATATTACGAGCTTCGCTTAAAAAAGTCAGAGAAGCCATTTCACAAATTGTAGATATGCAAATATAGAGGTATATATGTCAGAAGAAGCAAAAGAACAAACAGTTAATGAAGAAGTCAAAGAAAAGAAAGTGAATAAAAAAGTACTTATAGCTATTTTTGTTGTAGCAGCAATAATTATAGGATTTTTTGTGCACAACTCTCTTAAGTATCAATCAACTGATGACGCTTATGTGGAAACTACAACCGTTCAGGTTGCTCCAAGGGTTTCAGGGCAGATAATTGAGGTTTATATTGATGATAACCAAAGAGTTAAAGAGGGCGATTTGGTTGCAAAAATTGACCCTGCAGACTATGAAATAAAACTTGAGCAAGCTCAAGCAAAGTATGAAAAAGAACTCCTTGACCAAAAAAATGCTCTGGCTGCAAGAAAAGCTGCAAATTCTGAAATTTCAGCTGCTAAGGCTGATTTAAACAGATATACAAATCTTTATAAGGGTGGTGCGGTTTCAAAACAAATGCTTGATGCTGCACAAACTCGCTACGATAATGCCGTTGCAAGACAAACAAGCGCAGAACAAGCCGTTATGTCGGCAGGTAAAAATACTAAGGTGGCTGATGCGGAAATAAAAGAACTCAGAGCGCTTCGCGACCAAGCAAAATTAAACCTTTCTTATACAAACATCTACGCCCCTCAAAGCGGTACTGTTTCAAGCAGAAAAGTTGAAAAGGGTATGTATGTAAATGTGGGTTCACCCTTGTTCACCATAGTTCCTGATGATGTTTGGGTTGTGGCTAACTTTAAAGAAAATCAACTCCGCCATATGCACCCTGGGCAAAGTGTTGAGATAAAAGTTGATACATATCCAAATAAAAAATTCAAAGGTAAAATCGATTCAATTCAAAGAAGTTCTGGTGCTAAATCCAGCATGTTCCCGCCTGAGAACGCTGTAGGTTCGTTTGTAAAAATAGTTCAAAGAATCCCTGTAAAAATAGTTTTTGATGAGCCGATTGATAAGGATGTTTACAATATAGTCCCAGGCATGTCGGTTGTACCAAAAGTAAAAGTTAAATAAAAACAAAAATGCGGTCTTTAAATTTTGACCGCATTTTTTTAGAATAATTTTGAAATAATTTCGTTTATTGAGCGCATAACGCTTCTTTGTAGCATAGTGTCTATGTCGTATTTGCCCCATTGCTTTAGCGCTGATATTGTTACATTATAGGCCTCAGCCTCGTTTTTTGCCTCTTTTGTAATCCAATTTTTTACCATTTTAATAACATCTTCTGTTTTTAGTCCTTTGTCTATATTTTCGCCAAGTTCTCTACTGCTTTTTATAGCTTCTTTTACAGTTGAATCAATACATTCGGATATAGAATGTTGTGCACCTTTGTTTGCTATGTATTTATCAATTTCTTTTGTATCGGGTATTAAACCTTTTTTAATTTGCGATTGAAAATTATTATCATATCTAAGTGTGTCTAGAAATGTTTTTGTAATACCGTTATAAAGAGATTGCGATAGTCTTGCCAGACTTGTAATTTGTCCAACGTCATTTGTATATGCTTTCATCCCATAATAACTTTTATCTGCTTGGCGCTGAAGCACATGAGTAAATTCATGTGCAGTATTTGCAATTAAATCGCCGGCCTCTTTTGATGTAGTTGCATCTTTAATGTAGATATTTGCCGCTGCAAGTTCAAGATTGTTGTCGTACAATGGCACCATATGTGCTGCTACGTTTGGTATGTTTGCTTTTATTTGCTCGGGAATTTGTGATATGTGTGCTACATTTATCGGAACAGGAGAAATGGAATTTAAATATTGTGAAATATTTCCTTGAGTCAGGGAATTGCTCCTTTGCATTTTCATCAGTTTTTTTGCAACACCAACTCCGTGTTGTTCAAGTGGTGAAAGTTCAGGCCTTACGTTTTTTGCACCAAAAGTTACAGTGTCTTTTGTGCTATTGTTTATGGCGTTTTTGCTTGTTCTTGTTTGGAATGAATTCTGCGATATGACAAAACTTTGAATGGGGTTTATTTTCATATAAATAGCCTTTCTTTACGCAAGACTATAAAACTTGTCAAGAGATTGTTTTGCTATCGTTTTTTAATATAATGCTAAATTCGCTGCCTTTATTTTCTTCACTTGCAACGGTTATCCTGCCATCTAGCGTACCTATTATTTTGTTTGAAAGATAAAGTCCCAACCCCATACTGGCTTTTGAGTACAATTCGGCTGCGCAGTAGTATTTATTAAAAATTTTATCTATATTTTCTTTAGAGATACCAACCCCGTAGTCTTTTACTCTTATTACACAACTTGTGTCGTTATTCTCAAGAGTAATATCTATATATTCTGAGTTTATGCCGTATGAAATAGCGTTTAGTATAAGGTTTTGAATAACTCTTTTTAGCAAGAGTACATCTGTATCAAATGTATAATTTGGCTCAAGATGGTCATATAGTCTTATTTTTTTATTGTGCAGGTTAGCTATTGAGCTTGCTTGTAATATTATGTCGTCTATAAAATTTCTTAAACTAACACCTTTTTGTATTTTTGGGATAAATCCCTTTTTCTCAAATTTGTGAGAATCAAGAAGTGATTCAACAAGATGCCTTAGGTCATGGTTTGAGATTTTTATGTTTTTTATAGCATCTTTTTGTTCGTTGTTTAATTCTCCGAATTTATTGTCCAAAAGCAAATCCAAAGTGTTATCCTGAGCAATTATAGGGACTTTTAGGTCATGGGTCAGCATTGCTATAAAATCTTCTTTTATTTCATTATTTTCTTTTTCTTTTTCAACATACTCAAGAATCATTTTGTCTCTGTCAAGTACGCTTTCAAGCAGGCTATTTACACTTTTTGACAAGTCATTTGTCAGGGGTGAATATCCGCCTTGGACTTTTACTTGCAGATTACCCCATCTGGCTGATGATATACACTGAGAGAGAGATTTTAAGTATTTTATATTTTGCTGATATTTTGACAACAACTTTGTGTGTTTCGATATAAGCACTGTGAAACTTATTGTAAGTAGCGCTATTACAAGACCTGTCGCAAAAATTATAGTTAAGCTAATCATTCTGACCTCTTCTTTGCTTTATATTAACATGTTTTTATGATATGGTCTAAATTAGGCAATTTTTTGTTTTTAGTTGTTTTATCAATTTAGATTGTGTTGGAAAAGGAAAATTAATGAAAATTCAAGGTGTTATTTCAAATCAAAGACCGGATTATATGGCAGCTCCATCGTTTTTAAAACAAAAGTCTACTGATAATAGGGCTTTTACTAATTCAAAAGTCGATTTAAATTTTGGTAATAATGATAAGTCTCATTACGTATATGTATTTGACCCGGCAAAAGAAGCTATTGAAGAGGAAAAATACAGAAATGAAATGATGGATAGGTTTTTTGTTCCTGTTGCTGATTCAGAAGGAAATATTGTGACAGATAAAAATAACAAGCCTGTTACTGAACTTGACCCCAGAATTAAAAATGCTTTGGATTCAATGACCTTTGAATTTCTCGGTCCTGATGGTGAAAAATTTGAAGGCACAATTGCACAAGCTATTGAAAGATTTGTCATATTTGATGATAATTCTCAAGAAAGCTATAACGGACTTTTGCATGGTACATCGCAAGATAGTATAAAAAACATTATTGAAAACGGTCCTGATATGCGAAAAGTAAGAACCAGCGCTTTTGGTCCGGGTATGTATTTTGCGCTTACCGAGGGCGATGCCCAAGACTACTCAAGCGCAAAGCTTCAGGCGGATGTTGTTAAAACTACAAGAGAAAACGGCGAAAAGGGAAAATTTGCAAGATTTAATACAAATTTTTATGACAATATTAAAAATTCACAAGTACTGCATGCGCTAAATGAGATTTTGGATATAGAACCTGAGCCAAGCGAGTATAATCCCTTTAGACCGTATTATTTTTCAAAGGTAAAAAGTGAAATTCCGATGAGAGTTTTTGATGAGTATTGCAGAAATATAATTAAAGACGACCTCGGAATCGATGCTGCCTATGCTTTTACAAGAGGTTATCATCCTTGTGTTGTGGTGTTTAATCCCGATTCCGTTGTAAATGCCAAGGAATATGGCATATATGGTTCAAGTGATTCAAGTTATTATTACAGATATTAATTTTTAAGTTAAAATAATTCTGTGAATAATCTTGAACTTGTAGTTTTAGCGTTGGCATTATCTGTTGATGCAGGGGCGGTTTCGTTCTCGCATGGGTTGGTGTTTGTTAAAAACAGGGTAAAAAACTCCTTTTTGCTTGCGTTTTTTACGGGATTTTTCCAGTTTTTAATGCCTGTTTTGGGTTATCTTTTTGCAGGCATGATATACTCATATGTTAAGCAAATAAGCTCATACATCGCCTTTTTAATATTTTTTGTATTGGGCGTAAAATTTATTTACGATGCAATTTTTGATAAAGACAAAAAAACACAAGGTCTGTGCTGTATTTCGCTTACATGTCTTTTGTCCCTTGCAATAGCAACAAGTATAGATGCCCTAGCTGCTGGTGTGAATTTATGTTTTCTTGAGGCAAATATAATAAAATCATCAGTTATAATAGGTCTTACTACGTTTTTTGTATCTGTATTTTGTTTTATATTGGGTCAGTTTTTTAAGAAATTTCCCTCAAAATGTCTTGAAATATTATCGGGTTTGATTTTGATTTTTTTGGCTATAAAAGGGCTTATAAAATAATTTTTTGTAATTATTAATTTTTTGTTTATTTTTTAAGGCGCATGTGAATATAGTGCTAAATTTAAAGTAAAGAAATTGATAGATAGGAGATTATATATCATGGCAAAAACAATTGGTATTGACTTAGGTACAACAAACTCTGTTGTAGCCGTTATGGAAGGTGGTAAACCGACCGTTATAGCTAACGCTGAAGGTTCAAGAACTACCCCCTCAATCGTTGGTTTTTCAAAAACAGGAGAAAGACTTGTAGGTCAGCTTGCAAAACGTCAAGCTATCCTAAACCCTGATAAGACAATTATTTCAATCAAACGTCACATGGGCGAAGATTACAAAAAAAACATAGACGGTAAAGACTATACTCCGCAAGAAATTTCTGCAATGATTTTAAGAAAACTTGCAGACGATGCGTCAGCTTACCTTGGCGAAAAAGTTACATCAGCGGTAATTACTGTTCCTGCGTACTTTAACGACGCTCAACGTCAAGCAACAAAAGATGCTGGTAAAATTGCAGGCTTGGATGTTCTTCGTATTGTAAACGAACCGACAGCTGCTGCTCTTGCTTACGGTCTTGAAAAAGACAAAACAGAAAAAGTTCTTGTATTTGACCTTGGCGGCGGTACTTTTGATGTTTCTATTCTTGAAATAGGCGACGGCGTCCATGAAGTATTATCAACTTCAGGTGATACTCACCTTGGTGGTGATGATTTTGACCAAAAAATCATTGACTGGTTATGCGAAGAATTTAAAAAACAAGAAGGCATTGACCTAAAAGGTGATAAACAAGCTATGCAAAGGCTTAAAGAAGCCGCAGAAAAGGCAAAATGCGAGTTGTCATCTGTTGTTGAAACAAATATCAACCTGCCCTTTATTACTGCTGACGCCAATGGTCCAAAGCACCTTGACTTACAACTTACAAGAGCAAAATTTGAAGAATTAAGCCATGACTTGCTTGAAAGATGTAAAAAACCTGTTGAACAGGCTATTAAAGATGCAAGCATTTCAAAGAGCGAAATTAATGAAGTAGTTCTTGTGGGCGGTTCAACTCGTATACCTGCGGTTCAAGCCCTTGTTAAAGAATACACGGGCAAAGAGCCTAACCAATCCGTTAACCCTGATGAAGTTGTTGCGGTTGGTGCAGCAGTTCAAGCAGGTGTATTGGCTGGTGAAGTAAAAGACATTGTACTTCTTGACGTTACACCTTTGACATTGGGTATTGAAACTCTTGGCGGTGTTATGACACCTCTTGTACCTCGTAACACTACAATTCCTGTTTCAAAATCTCAAGTGTTCTCAACAGCAGATGATAACCAAACAGCAGTTGACATCCACGTTCTGCAAGGTGAAAGACCTATGGCTGGCGACAATAAATCGCTTGGTATGTTCCGCTTAGACGGCATCCCGCCGGCAATGAAAGGTATGCCTCAAATCGAAGTTACATTTGATATTGATGCAAACGGTATTGTTAATGTTACCGCTAAAGATAAGGCAACAAATAAGGAACAAAAAATCACAATCACAAACTCTTCAAATCTTTCTGAACAAGATATAGACAGAATGGTTAAAGAAGCTGAGTCTAACGCTGAAAATGATAAAAAGAAAAAAGAAGAAGCAGAAACCAAAAACAATGCTCAGTCTTTAATCGGCGCTGCAGACAGAATTGTCAAAGATTTTGAAGGTAAAATCTCTGATTCTGACAAAACTAAACTTGATGAGCAAAAAGAAGCTCTTAAAAAAGCTCTTGATGAAAACAAATCTCACGATGAAATCAAGAAACTATCTGAAGAACTTCAACAAACTATGTATGCTATTTCTCAAGCCGCTTACGCTCAAGTTCAAAAAGAAAGTGAAGCTGCTCAGGGTGATAACACTCAAGATGCTCAAAGTGAAAATGCTCAAAATAACTCGGATGATGTTATTGACGCTGAGTACACAAAAGAGTAATTTTCTAAAAGTTTCATAAAAGACTAGAGCGGCAGTTAACTGCCGCTTTTTTATACTTGAGTAATTCAGGTGATTTATTAATTTAAAAAATATTTTATAATAATTTTAATCGCTTATTTTGGTTTTTTGACCTTTCTTAAAATAGAAAGGTTTTTAACATGTCAAAATCCGGAAAAGATTATGTTTACTACAACCCGTCTTCATCTATTAAGGTAAACGGTCAGGATAAAGCAGGTGTTAACATCACAAACACGGGTACTACCGGCTATTACAATATGGATGCGGATGAGAAAAAAGCATACGACTATGCCTCAAAAGAGTTTGCGCTGAATTTGCCTGAGTTAAACGTATTTTCTGCCGATACTCAAAGAGATTTTGATAATCAGGTGCAGGCGTTTATTAATCAAGGCGTAGATGAAATAAATGACATCTACACACCCATGCTCCAAGATTTGCAGAACGATATTGCTTCTCGCTTTGGCAATTTGGATAATTCGGTATTTATGGATAATTTATCTCAAATTGAGGACAAGAGAGCAGAGGCTGTGTCAGATTTAGCGCAGAGCGTGCAGTCTTATAAGCAGGATTTAATAAATAACGAACTTGCAAATCGTTACGAATATTTAGATTATCTGAATAATTATCGTCAACAAATCATCTCAAATATTCTAAATACGCTATCAACGGGTCAAAATCTCTCCAACACCGCTAATTCTTATTATTCTTCACTAAACGGAGTAATAGCAAATAGCAATAAAGGCGGCGGGTACGATTTTTCAGGCCTTATAGATAACGCCCTGAGTGCAACATTAACAGCATTAACTCTATAAAAACATTAAGTTTTTGGCGGAAATATTAAAATATTTCCGCTTTTTTATTTGTGTTGTATTATATGAATAGCAGAAGTTAATGGAGGCACACGTGGGATATAAAATTTTATACAAAAAAGAACTTTGTCAAAATCAATTTGAAATAAGGATTAAAGCTCCTTTTATTACAAAAAATGCTCAAGCGGGGCAGTTTATAATCTTAAGAGTTGATAAAAACTCTGAAAGAATTCCTCTTACAATCGCTGATTACAACAGAGAAACTGAAGAGTTGACCATTGTTTATATGGCAGTAGGCTACACTACAAAGAAACTTGCAAAACTTGAAGTCGGTGATGAAATTGAAGACATTGTAGGACCTTTAGGTGTTCCTACTCACATAGAAAAATACGGCACGGTTGTTTGTCTTGCAGGCGGTTACGGTGCTGCGCCATGTTATCTTATAGCAAAAGCGTTTAAAGATGCGGGTAATAAAGTGTATATGATTATGGGCGCAAGAAACAAAGACCTTATTTTCTGGCAAGATAAGATGAAAAATGCTTGCAGCGAGCTGTTTATTACAACGGATGACGGTTCACTAGGTACAAAAGGCTTTGTAACAGGCGTTATGCAAGATATCATGAATAAAGAAACAGTAAACTACGCTATTGCAGTCGGCCCAATGCCCATGATGAAAGCAGTTGCAGATTTAACACGCGACAAGGGCATTAAAACTGAAGCTTCGATGAATCCTATTATGGTTGACGGTACAGGCATGTGCGGTGCTTGCCGTGTTACAGTCGGCGGTGAAGTTAAATTTGCCTGTGTTGACGGCCCTGACTTTGACGCTCATAAAATCGACTTTGATGAGGTTATCAACCGTACAAGAATATATAAAGAGCAAGAAAAACGCTGCGATGATACTAACTGCAACATGATTAAACAAGCAGTTGAACTTGAAAAAAGTATGAAATAGAAAGAGGATTATAATGGCAACAATTCCTATTTGTCCTTTAATGTCAGCTGGTAATGAGTCTACTATCGTTTGCACACAAGAAAGATGTGCTTGGTATATGAACGGTTCAAAAACTTGTGCTATGTATGTGATGGCTCATAAGGCAATTATGGATATTAAAGCAAAACAGGCAGAGAAGAAGTAATATCGGAGTAAAATATGTCACACCCTATGACAATAACAGAAAAAATCTTTGCGGCACACTGCGGTAAAGATTATGTTAAAGCAGGCGAATTGATTAGTGCAAAAGTTGATATCGCCCTTGCTAACGACATAACAGGCCCTATTGCAATTCAGGAATTTAGAAAAATCGGTGTCAAAAATGTTTTTGACAAATCAAGAGTTGTTCTTGTGCCTGACCATTTTGTTCCAAACAAAGACATAAAATCAGCCCAGCAGGCAAAAATTGTCCGTGATTTCTCTCGTGAGCAAGGTCTTACAAATTACTTTGAAGTAGGCAGAATGGGTATCGAACATGCTCTGTTGCCCGACAAAGGTATCGTTACCGCAGGCGATTTAGTCATAGGGGCAGACTCTCATACTTGTACTTACGGTGCGCTCGGTGCGTTTTCAACAGGTGTCGGCTCAACCGATTTAGGCTGCACTATGGCATCGGGTGAAACTTGGTTTAAAGTTCCGCAGGCGATAAAGGTTGAATTTTACGGCAAATTAAACGAGTGGGTAAGTGCAAAAGACCTTATATTGCACTTGATTGGCGACATTGGAGTTGACGGTGCATTATATAAAACCCTTGAAATCGGCGGCGAAACTATTGAAAATATGCCAATGGACGGCAGATTTACCATTTGCAATATGGCAATTGAAGCAGGTGC
The DNA here is from genome assembly GCA_949285255.1 of uncultured bacterium. Lineage (GTDB taxonomy): Bacteria > Cyanobacteriota > Vampirovibrionia > Gastranaerophilales > Gastranaerophilaceae > Galligastranaerophilus. The sequence goes on from CASDXV010000020.1 coordinate 14,676, forward strand.
TAAAAACGGTATCATCGTCCCTGATAAAATTACAAAGGAATTTCTCAAAGGAAGAAGCTTAAGAGAACCCGTATTTTATAACAGTGATGAAGGCGCAAGCTATGAGCGCATTTTAAGATATGATGTATCTAAAATTGAGCCTACGGTTGCAAAACCTCATCTGCCTGAAAACACTTGCCCTGTTTCTAAAATCGGTGATATAAAAATTGACCAAGCGGTAATTGGCAGCTGTACAAACGGACGCCTATCAGACCTTGAAGTAGCGGCTAAAATCCTTGAAGGCAGAAAAATTCACCCTGATGTGCGCTTAATTGTCTTCCCGGGTACTCAGGAAATTTATCTTCAAGCGCTTAAAAAAGGCTATATTGAGGCAATTATTGAAGCGGGCGGTGCGGTTTCTACTCCTACTTGCGGCCCGTGTCTTGGCGGACATTGCGGTATACTTGCAAAAGGAGAAAGAGCAATTTCTACTACAAACCGTAACTTTGTAGGCAGAATGGGGCATCCTGAAAGTGAAGTTTACCTTGCTTCTCCTGCGGTTGCTGCAGCAAGCGCCATAACCGGTAAAATCTCATCACCCTTGGAGTTAAACTAGATGAAAAAAAACATCCTTGCTCTGCAAATTCCCTCAATTATTGCAAAACCTGAGGAAAATTTTTTAAATCTTGAAAAATATCTTGATGAAATTCTATCAGATAAAAACATCAAGCCCGATTTTTTGTTTTTGCCTGAAGTGTGGAGTGTGGGCTGGTGTTGTGAGGTTTTTAAAGATTGTGCCGATAACGGTGCAACTTTAGAATTTTTATCAAATGTTGCAAAAAAGTACAACCTTAATATTTTTGGTGGTTCATATATCAGATATGACGCCGATAATCTTAAAAACTCCATGCCTGTCATTTTAAAAGACGGCAGCTTGCTTGGTTTTTATGATAAAATTCACCTTTACACTCCTGATGGCGAGGGTGTAATAGACGAGGGTAAAACGCCTTGTATATTTGAAATTGATGGGCTTAGGGTCGGCGTTTCAATATGCTATGATATAAGATTTCCTGAACTTTTCAGATGCTATATAAACACAAAAAACCCGCCCCACCTGCTTGTTAATCTTTCCGCTTGGCCGTTAACAAGAAAAAATCAATATTCTCAAATGGCTGCCTCTCGTGCCATAGAAAATCAATCGTATTTTTTAGCACTCTCTCAGTGCGGTGAGATTAAAAATGGTGTTTTTAACTCAGGCTGCTCTTGCGTTTTTGACCCAATGGGTGAGTCGGTTGCGCAATTGGATGAAAATAAAGGATATATCTATTTTTCACTTGATACTGAGCTTGTTGATACAACAAGAAAAACTTATCCAAACCTTGCTAACAGGAAGGTTTTTGGCTTTGGTTTTGGCGTTTGTGAGTATAAAAACGGGAGCATAGATGTTTAAGAAAATAATTTTAATTTTATTTTTTGCTTTTCTTTTTTCTATAAACCAAGCATTTGCTTCAGGGTTTTCAAGTGTTATATCAGAGCAAGACTTAAATCGCTCATCTTCTGTGGCTATTGTAGTCAAGGATTTAAACACTTCAAAGGTCTTGTATGAAAAAAACGAAAACAAAATGCTAAACACTGCTTCTGCTCTTAAGCTTTTTACATTTGCTGCAGCTCTTGATACCTTAGGGCAAGACTATAAGTTTGAAACTGCGTTTTATACATATGGCGGCAATTTGTATTTAAAACTTGGTGCTGACCCGCTTCTGGAGCGTGATGATTTATACGAATTAGTATCCAAGCTAAAGCAAAGTGTGAATTTTAAAACAATTAAATACATCTATATTGACGATAAAATAATCAGCCAAAGACCATACCCTGACGGTTGGTGCGTAGATGATTACTGGCCCAATTTTGCGCCCATAAGTCCTTATATTATCGATAGAAACACTGTTAAAATAAGGCTTATCTTATCTCCAAACAGAGATTCTTTAAATATAGTCCAGCAAGACAGGTATCGTTTTACTTTTATCAATCAGTTAAATATAACAAAAGATGAAAATGAAATTGATATTATAAAAGACTACTCAGGAATGCAAAATGTTCTTGCGCTGCAAGGTAAAATATCAGATGATACGGATTTGGAACTTCCTGTTATAAACCCTAAGTATTTATTTATTTCAAGGTTAGAAGATGCCTTTGGCAAGTACTCGATACCTTATAATGATAAATTTTATTTTAAAGAAACTCCTCAGGGAGCAAAAAAAGTCGCCTCTGTGTCACATAGCATAGATGAGATTTCCCTCCCTGTACTTAAATACTCGGATAATTTTGTATCTGAGGTTTTATTTAGGGTTGCGGGCAATAAGTATGCAAAAAACAATAACATCAAGCCTGATTCTTTGGGTCAAAGTGTAGGCACAACAAAAAATGCCGTTAAAATGTTTGATGATTATTACACTAAAGCGGGACTTGATATGAAAGGTGTAAAAATTGTTGACGGTAGTGGGGTTTCCCGTTACAATGCCGCAAGTCCAAACTGGTTGTGCGATGCTATAATTTATCTGAACAAAAAAATAGAATTAAAAAAATACTTGGAAACTGCTGATGAGGGAACTTTAAGAAAACGCCTCAGATATTTAAAGAATAATATTTACGCTAAAACCGGTACTCATAAGGGTTTAAGTGCGCTAAGCGGCATTATGAAAACAAGAAAAAATAAAGACGTCGCATTTTCTATAATAATACAGAGCTTTTCAATGCCTCAGGGCGGCCTAAAAGCATTTGAAGATGACCTTGTGGACTGTATTTTTAGTCTTTAATTTCCATGGTTTTTAAAGTGACAAGTTTTACAATCTCATCAAGATTTTTTTCTATAAGATTTTTATTGAGCAATACACATTCTTTTGAAAAGAAAAATGTGAGTTTTTCATCGAGATTTTGGTCAAATTGTTTTTTAAATTCAAGAATTTGATTATAGATATCTAAGTCAATGTATTTTTTGTGTTCGCACAAATGTACAAAAAGCTCGCAAGTGGTAAGGTACGCATTTTTTATTTTGTCACAGGATATTTCTTTTTTTAGTTTTTCAAGAAAAGAACTTATTTGAAGGTAGTTTTTATAAAGTTTCTTGCGCTTTTTGGGGAGTTCTTGTGCAAAATAATTTGATGTAATTTTATAGCCTGTTTCAATAAGTTCAAGCTTTTTTGCATCTGATATCATAAAATCAACAACAGATGTGTTATCGGTATCTATTTTTATATAGTCAAATTTGTCTTTTTGTCCGTACAGGTCAATAATGTAGTCTGTCGCAAAGCCTGAGATAGTGTTGTAAACGGCATTTATGTAGTCAAGTGCCGTGTCAATTTTTCTCTCGCCTTTTGTATCTTCCAACCTAAATTCAAGAATGCGCTCTTTTTTACCGCTTAAAGTTTTACTCAATCTCCAAAGCGGCCAGCTTTTCATAAGGTCGCCATCAACCACCATATTATCTTCTATTTCAAGCGGCTTAAATAACCCAGGCATACTGACAGAAGCCCTTACAGCAAGAGCTACCTCAGCATCCGGTGTAACTTGTTTAGAAAATTCATTATACCTGTTATTTGTAAGGTCTGTTGAGTATATGATTAAATCTTTTTTCAGGTCTTTAAACCTTACAGGCGGCATTTGACCCTTTTTGTAACTGTCTTTATAAAATCTGGATTCAATTTTTTCTCTCATCCACTCAAGAAAAACTTCACCTTTGGATAGCGCTATTTGATTTCCGAAGTTAAAATTTATATCTTTAAAAAACTCTACACTTATCCCGCAAAAAAGCTCTTTTATGCGCTCAATGTCGTATCCTGAAGCACAAAGGGTGGCAAAAACAGAGCCGATAGATGAGCCGCCATAACCTGTTATGTTGACATTATTTTCTATTAAGGTCTGATATGCGCCAACGTAGCTAACCCCTCTTATGCCGCCTCCGCCAAATATTACAAAATAATCATAAGACTTTGTGCTCATTTACTACTCCAGAAAATCGGGCCTTTGCTGCATTCTTCCTGTATTTGTACTGTTACCCATATTATCTATTCTGTTTGTTTCTTTTTCGTATGTTTGTCTGAAGTCTATGACATTTTTCATAAGTTTTTCATCATTGTCTGTTAAGTTTTTAACCGCTTGAGAAACTGATGTTTTCTTACCTGAGCTTATAGATGAAAGCGTACTCATATTCTTTGAGTTAGCGTTGCGAAGTTTATTTTTCAATATAACTATCTCTACACGCCTGTTTTTTTGCTTGTCTTTTTGTGATGTGCCTTTTGTAACGGGAACAGTGTCGGCGTAACCTGCTGCTATAAATATTGCAGGATTGAATTCATAGTTATCTATTAAGTATCTTACAACGCTTGAGGCTCTAGCGCTTGAGAGTTCCCAGTTAGACGGGAAAATAGGGTTGCTTACAGGGTCAGAGTCGGTATGACCTTCAACTCTTATAATATGAATTGCGAATTTTTCTTTTATGAGTTTGGCTATAGCATTCAGCGGCACTATAGAGTCGCTTGAAATTTGTGCAGAACCCGACTTAAAGGTAAGAGCATTATCTTCAAGTCTGATTACAAGGCCTCTTTCGTCAATCTCGGCATTTATTCCGTCTAAATCCATTTCGTCTATTGATTTTTTAATTTCAGCATACGAATCCGCTTCGTATCTTGGGCTTAAATATTCAAGCATTATGGGGCTTGTTGCACCGTTAGTGCCGTCTAATATTGAATTTGAGTTGTCAAGTATACTTTCCTGTCCGTCAAACATATTTGATTGAAATGCTTTTTTAAGGGCTTCTTCAAGTTTGGCAAAGTCGCTAACATCAACTTGAGAAAGAGCATACAACACAACAAAAGTAGCAAAAAGGAGTGTCATAAAGTCGGCGTATGAAACAAGCCAACGCTCGAGATTTTCGTGGTCTTCGTGTTTTTTTCTTTTAGCCATTAAGCCTTAGCCTCTTTTTTTGCAGCTTTCTTTTCTAGCAGATATGTTTCAAGTTTTCTCTCAATTAATGCAGGGCTTTCTCCTGCCTGAATTGCAAGAACGCCTGAGATGATTATTTCTTTTGCAACAAATATTTTTTGATATTTTTGCTTGATTCTGGTTGAGTATGGGATTGTAATAAGGTTTGCAAGAAACAGACCATAAATTGTTGCAACGAACGCAACAGCGATACCTGCGCCGAGTTTTGAGGGGTCAGAGAGGTTTTGCATAACCTGAATAAGACCCATAACCGCACCGATGATACCAAGAGTCGGAGCGTAACCGCCTGCAGATTCGTAAACTTTTGCACCTGTTTGAACTTTATCTTCAAGTCTGGCAAGTTGATTTTCCATCATTTCTTTAACTAATGAAGGGTCAGCGCCGTCTGCTACGGCTTCAAGACCGAGTGTTAAAAGTGGGTCAGATGCTTTTTTTGCTTCTTTTTCAAGAATAATTACACCCTCTTTTCTTGCCTTTTGGCTATAGTCAACAATTTCTGCTATTAACTTTTCCATATCCGGAACTTCGTTAAAATAAACCGTTTTCAACAGTGAAAACGCTATTTTAAAGTCCGCTATCGGAAAGCTTAAAAAAACCGCGCCCGATGTACCACCGATTACGATAAAAGCTGCAGTTATCTGCAAAATCTGTCCTATATTACCGCCTTCCAGAATCATGCCCGCCAAAATAAAGGCAAATCCCAGAAAAGTTCCTATTATTGCTGCAAAATCCATTATTATATTTCTCCGAATTACATTTTTATTATCCCTAAAAACGCTTGAAATGGTATCAACCGTTCAATTGAATTAATTCTAGCATTTTTAGCGCATTTTATCAAAAATTTTACAAATCAGTTTTTTTAACTATAATTGTTTTATAGTTTTAGGAGGGGGATTTATGTCCGGATTGACACTGGCTCAAAAAATAATTTCAAAACATTGTGATAAAACGGTTGCACCTGGAGAGTTAGTCATTGCTCGTGTTGATGTAGCTGCAGTTCAAGACGGTACTGGTCCTCTTACTATCCAAGAGTTTAAAAAACTCGGTAAGGATAAACTTGCTAACCCTAAACGCACAATACTTTTTATTGACCATGCTGCTCCAAGCCCAAGAAAAGAGCTCTCTAATTCTCATCTTGTAATCAGAGAATTTGCAAAAGAATATGGTGCGGTTTTATCTGACATTGGCGAGGGTGTTTGCCATCAAAGACTTGTTGAAAGTTTTGTAAACCCCGCTGAAATACTTGTCGGTGCCGATTCTCATACATGTACTTCAGGTGCTCTGGGTGCTTTTGCAACAGGTATGGGTTCAACTGATATTGCAGTTGCTTTTGCGCTAGGCAAAACTTGGCTTAAGGTGCCGTCTTCTTTTAAAATTGTTGTAAACGGTAAATTTAGGGAAAATGTTACTTCAAAAGATTTAATGCTCTATTTGATAGGTAAAATAGGAGCAGATGGTGCGACATACCGCGCATTAGAGTTCTGTGGAGAAACTATTAAAAACATGGCTATGGCTGAGCGCTTTACTCTGGCAAATATGGCAGTAGAAGCTGGCGCTAAGGCGGGTCTTTTTGAAACTGATGAAAAAACACTTGCTTGGCTAAAAGAAAACGGCAGAGAAGATAAGTATGTAGATGTTAAAATTGATGAAGATGCTCAATATGAAAGAGTTATTGAAATTGACGCTGCTGAAATTAAGCCTTGTGTGTCTTGCCCTCATACGGTAGATAATGTTAAATGGGCGTCCGATCTGAACGATGTAAAAGTTAATCAAGTTTTTGTCGGTACTTGTACAAACGGCAGAATTGAAGACTTAAGAGTTGTGGCAAGCGTTCTTAAGGGTAAAAAGAAGCATCCCGATGTTCGCATGATTATAGTTCCTGCTTCTCCAAAGATTTATCTTCAAGCGGTAAAAGAAGGGTTAATCGAAACCTTTGTTGAAGCGGGTGCAACATTTTTGCCCGCAGGTTGCGGTCCTTGCGTAGGCGTGCATGGCGGTATACTTGGTGATGGTGAAGTTTGCCTTGCAACGCAAAACAGAAACTTCCAAGGCAGAATGGGCAACACAAAGGGATTTATTTATCTCTCATCCCCTTATGTTGCCGCAAAATCCGCTATAGCCGGCTATATTACCGATTAATTATGCTTCGTAACCATTTTGGTCGTTTTGCGAGTCTTGCGCTTGTGCGCTTGAATCCATAATTGATGTTGCTGCAAATATTCCGGGAAGTCCAAATAAAGCTCCAGCGTATGCTGTCGCTGCAGTTTTCTTTGCAGTTTGAGCAAATGATTTAAATTCATCACTCTCAAGTACTCCCGAGTCTTTAATTGCTTCTCCTGCAAGTACTCCTGCTGCAGCTCCGGGGGCAAAAATGCTTAGACCTGCAAGAAGAAGATTCTTACTTGTTTCGTTTTGTGCATTGTTTGTATCTTGTGCTATATTTTCATTTGTATATACAACTTCTTGCTGCACAGGTTGTTCCGTGCTTGTTTGTTGATATGTAACTTCTTGTTCTTCCACAGGTTGTTCCGCGCTTGTTTGTTGATATGTAACTTGTGTATTTTCTGATTCGTAATTTTTTGCACTTGAATCCATAATTGATGTAGCTGCAAATATTCCGGGAAGTCCAAATAAAGCTCCAGCGTAAGCTGTTACTGCAGTTTTCTTTGCAGTTTGAGCAAATGATTTAAATTCATCGCTCTCAAGTACTCCCGAGTCTTTAATTGCTTCTCCTGCAAGTATTCCTGCTGCAGCTCCGGGGGCAAAAATACTCAGGCCTGCAAGAAGAAGATTTTTTGTTGATTCATTTTGATTGTTAGTCTGATTTTGCACTACTTTATCATTAACGCAGTGTGTTTCTACTCTGTTGATTCCTTCTGTCATTTTCTCTCTCTTTCTCTCTTAAAATTAATATGCTAAATTAATAAAAAAAAATTTCGATAAAAAATTGACAAAAAAATGATAAAATTTATTTACAAGTATTAAATTAATTTATAAAATATTACTGTTATTTTGGGAGAAAGATATGCTTAAATACATTTTACTTGTAATTTTAATAGTATTAGGTTGGCATGCTTATAACACGGTTGATTTTAAAACAGTTGTGCCGGATACCGTTGATGCTATAAAAAATACAAGTTTAATAAACACGGTAAACACTAAACGCGAAAACAGAAAAAATGAGCTCAACCAACTTGGATACTAAGCCAAAACCTAATGCTAAGCAGCAAGAGTGTATAGACTCTATTGACGGCTCAATTATGGTGTTGGCAGGCCCTGGTACGGGTAAGACCTTTACTGTAATTGAGCGCATTAAAAATATGCTTTTAAGAGGCATTGAACCGTCTAAAATCCTCTGCCTTGCATTTTCTGACGCTGCAGCGTCAGAGATGAAAAAGCGTCTGATTGATAAGATGGGACAAGAGGCGTTGGGTGTAAATATCTATACTTATCATAGTTTTTGTTTTGAAATTATTCAGAATAATCCTGATTCATTTGAAGAGTATTCGGGTTTTCAGTTAATAAATGATACTGTTAAAAAATCTCTCATAAGGCAGTGTATAGAAGAGTTGGATACTGTTTATTATAAAACTTCATCAGGCGATAAATATCATTTTGCGGGTGAAATTTTAACAAGAATTGACGATATCAAAAAAAATCTTTTATCAAAAGATGAGTTTTTCTATAACCTTGAAAATCATCCCCAGTGGGGCGGCGCGCTTAGTGAGGTTAAACTTAAGGTCAAAACTGCTCTTGATGAAGGCAAAAAAGTCTTAAAAAAAGATGAAAAATTAATAGCTGACCTTGAGAAAAAAATTAACCGCTCAAAAGAGTTGTGGAATTTTTATGAACTGTACAACAAAAAAATGAAAGAGGGCGGCTATATAGATTTTAACGACATGATAGCTCTTGTGCTAGAAAAATTCAGCGACTCTCCTGCTTTTCTTGAAAGTATTGCTCAAAATTATGATTATTATTTGGTTGATGAATACCAAGATACAAACGCTATGCAAAATAGCGTGATTTTTAACCTGATTGATGTAAAGTCACAAAAAAATATTTTTGTTGTAGGTGATGATGACCAGATTATTTTTGGTTTTCAGGGTGCACAGACCGATAATATAGAAAGATTTCTAAAAAAATACCCCGATACAAAAGTAATTTGCCTTGAAGAAAATATGCGCTCGACTCAATCTATACTTGATTTAAGCGAGCAGGTTGCAAAACAAGATTCAAACAGGCTGGAGAATAACCCCGAGTTTAAAAGTTATGGTATAAATAAGCACCTTGTTGCAAAGAACGCCTCTTTGTTTGACAAAAATACAAAGCCGATTTTAAGAGTGTATGAAGATTTATCCCATGAATACTCATCAATTGCCGATGATATAGAAAAACTCATTAAAAACGACGGTGTTGAGCCAAACGATATTGCAATTTTAGCAAAGAAAAACAATGAACTTGAAGAGTTTTATGAACTTTTAAAGGCAAGAAATATACCATGTGAGCTAAAAGACGGCAAAAGCATTTTTTCTGTCAGGTCTTCAATTTTAACTTATTTTTATTTAAAAATGCTTTTAAACTCGCAGCTTTATGCGGATAAAATCTTTCCGCTTCTTTTGTCCGAGCCGTTTTGTATAGATATTAATGATTATAATGACATTTTGGCCAATTCTTATCTGCATAAAAACAGAGATTTTATAGCTGATATTTATGATATGAAAGATAAAGATTGGAAAAATCCCGACAGGATAAATAAATTTATCTCGGATTATGAGTATCTGCTTGAGGCTAAAAGCTCGCTAAATCTTTACAGATTGGTACTTGATGTAATAAATAAAACAGGTATTCTTGAATATTTCCTAAATTCTCCTGCCGATGTTGAAGAAAATATCTCTGCGCTTAAAAAAATTGCAGATGAAGCAAGGGAATTTTATGCTGCAAATAAATCCGCTACACTTCAGAATTTTGTCGAATATTTGGATGATGCGTTTGAAAACGGCTCTGCAATACTTTGTGCAAAGTCTCCCGTGAAACAAAATGCGGTTAAATTAATCACCCTGCACTCTTCAAAGGGTAGAGAGTTTGAGTATGTTTTTATACCTTCTTTGGAACAGTATGGTTGGGAACGTGCAAAAGATGATACTATAACTCCAAAAATCCCTTTATCAAAAGTTATAACGGATGAGCAAAAAGAAATTTTAAAGGATTCCGAGAAAATAAGACTGCTTTTTGTCGGTATTACAAGAGCTAAGCATAAGTTATTTTTAAGTGTTCCAAAATTTGTCGGAGATAAAGAAAGACGGCTCACAAAATATTTAGAGTTTATTGATGAAAAATATCTTGAAACACAAGAAATTTCGTACAATAGCAAAAACTATGTATCTGAGCTTGTTCGTTCAATTAAATACGAACATGACTACAAGAGCGATTTTCAAAACTTTATCCGCTCTTCTTTTGAATCCCTATCAATAAGCCCAAGTATGTTAAACACTTACCTTAGCTGCCCAAGGCAGTTTTTGTACGGATATATTTTAAGACTTAATTCAAGAAACTCGGTAAACGACTTACTAAGCTATGGTAATGTTGTGCACAAGTCTATAGAGAATTTTTCCAAAAAATCTAAAATACAGGAAAGCTATTTAACCTTGGATGAGCTTATAGAAGATTTTAAATTGCAAATGTCCAAAAATCCTTTTTCAGATAGAACTGCAAGAAAAGCATACCTTGAAAAAGGCGAAGAAAATCTTAGGGTATTTTATAATCAGCTTATTTTAACACCTATAAGCAATATATTTAGTACAGAGCTTAATATTGAATCATCCCTAAATAGTGAAATAAGGATAAATGGCAAAATTGACCGTCTGGAAAAAAATGAACAGGGAGATTTTATTATAAAAGATTTTAAAACAGGTGCAGCTAAAACTCCAAGTTCAATTAAAGAGGGCGGGGCTTATGAGCACTACCTTAATCAGCTAAGATTTTACAAGTACCTTGTGGAGAAAAAATTTGATAAAAAAGTTGCATCTTCTCAGCTTGTATATGTTGAAGATTGTGATAAAAACTTTACTTACAATATGGATGAGAGCGACAATGTTGCAATAGAAAATAAAATAAAAGAGGTGCACGCAAACATTGCAGCACAAAACTTTGAACCCAAGCCGGATAAAAATAATTGTAAGCGCTGCGATTACAGGGATATGTGCAGTCTTAATCTGCTTTAATTTTTACTATTACTTTTTTAATGTTTTCGCATCCGTCATTACAACTTAGCATTGGAGCATGGGCATCTTGAGGGAAAAATATTGCAAAATCCCCGCTTCTTACATTAATGACATTAGGACAAAGCGCGCCCTCTTTTAATTTTAAAAACTCGACGTCTTTTTCTTTATCGTATGGGATGTCTTCTAAGAAATTATCAATAAGAGAAAAATCCATTCTCTCGTTGCCTGAAATAACATATTGTATGTCTATATAGTCCCTGTGTGCCTCAAATTTTGCCATATGGGGAAGCCTTGTTTCAAGCTCCTGCACATTTGCAAATATCCCCTCTTCTATTTCATATCTGCCTGCAGGCATGGATTTTAAGTCGTTATTTATTATAAACTCAAAACCTTTTTTAATTTTATCGCCTAAACCGTAGTATTTGCTTGCGTTTTCAATATTATCAAAAATCATAATTACCTCTAGTATTTTAAATCTTTATTGTTTTGGACAAATTCGTATTCATAAAGCTTTGCCCATTGCAAAAATTTGTAATACGCCATAATAACGGCAAAAATAAAACCGTGTATACCGTCTTTGTAGCCGCCTTTCATAATATAGAGTTTAAAAAATTCATACGGAGGGCGCAAAATGAGCTTTGAGAGTTTGAATTTTTTATTTTTCATTAAAAATCTTTTTAGTTCAAAGTCTGTATAGTTGTTTAATCTTACTCCAAAGTGGTTAAGGGAGGGTATGTGATAGTGAATAAGTGCTACGTTTGGTAACTTGCCTTTTTTATTTATCCAAAAATCTTTACCCTCGCGCGTTACGGGCATTTTATGGATTTCATTTGTATAGTAGCAATTGCCTCTTTTCCAAAATCTTTTTATGCCTGATTGACGCCATGAGTGGACGTGTTTACCTAAAAGATAGGTTTCTCTTGGAATATAGCAGGCGTTTCTGTTTTTCTTTGGGTTATTTGCGTACTCTCTTAAATATTTCCAAAGCTCAGGGGTTACAATTTCATCGGCATCAAGAACAAGTATCCAATCTCCGCTTGCCTGTTCCATTGCCCAGTTTCTTGCAAGCTCAACAATTCCTGTGCGCTCATGGTAGAAAATTTTACACTTGTGTCTTTGAGCTATCTCTATTGTTTCATCTTCAGAGTGCATATCGCAGATGATTATCTCATCAGCGTCTTTTACGCTTTCAAGAACATCATCCAAAAGTCTTTGGGCGTTTAGTGTGTTTATAACGACAGAAATTGTAGCCATATTCTTAAAACTCCTTGTAATAAGGAAATTGTAATACAGCTTAAACTAAATCTCAAGACTTAAGGTATTTTGACTGTGGGGTTGTTTCTTTTGTTTGATTATTTTCACTGTAGTCAACAAAGTTTCTGACATCTTCAAGTTCTTTAAGGGCAAGCATATCTGCAACACGAGAGGCATTTTTCTGTTCTTTAGTTATAAAGGCGTTAGCCAGAATAATTGGAACAAAGGCTATAAAGCTTGATATTCCTGCTTTTTTCATAATAGATGTTTCAATATTTATATTTTTTAAACTTTTTGTAATTGTTGCAATCGGTATAATGCTTGCAAAAATACTTATTATGCCAAGCGCTCCTTCTCCTATAAGCTCGGTACTTTCAGAGTATTTTTGTGACTTATCGTCAACCGTGTTAAATGTTTTAAATATGTTATTTTGAAGTTGTTTTGCTCTTTTTTCCTGCTCGGGAGTTAACTCTATTTGCTCTTGCGCAAGTCGTTTTTGTTTTTCTTTAACATTGTTTTCTTTTAAATATTGTTTGTATTCTTTGTGGTCTTTTAATGCTTGAGGAATAAATTTAAAGATGTTCAAAGCCTTATGCGTACTTTTGTGTTTGCTGCCGTCTTCATTTTTTGCCTTTTCATTATCAACATAATATAACTTTTCCGGGTTATTTAAAAAGTCTTGTTTGACTTTAAAGCGTGCAACCCTTGAGCCGTCTTTTTGCAGTTTTACGCCAATTAGCGAAAGAGCACAAGTGGCTGCAAAACCAATACCAAACGGCAGGGCTTTTTTTATGTTGGGGTTTTTAAAGTTTATATTTTTTACTATTTTGTTTGTAATAAAACCGAGCAACCCGCCGCTGCCAAGTGCAATTGTTGAAATTGTGCTTGTTGCAAGTTCTATATTTTCTGCGTAGTCTTGAGATGCTATATCAATTTTCTCCACCACATTTGAAATTAGCTGTTGGTCTTTCTTGGCTTCAAGCAGTTGTTCTTCACTGACTTTTACTGTGTCAAATTTTGCCTTGTCCTCTTGGAGTTTTTTGTTGAACTCTTCTTTACTTTTTTCGTATTCTTTATTTTTCACAACAAGATTTTTGAGGGATTTTAGCATTGAATCAAAACCGCCAACATGCGCTGTAGCTTTTTTAGCTTCTTTTTCATCGATTTTTATTGTTTTTGAAATTTCATCCCTTTTTGCTTCCTGCTCGTCACTTAATACTGCAAACTGCTTAAGAGAAGCTAAATCCTTATTCATCGCCTCATGACGGCCTATTCTTGAAGCTTCAATTTCTTTTTTTGTTCCCCAGATGTATGAAGCTAACATTGCAGGTAGTGAAAATAATGCTGCGGTGAGAACCGTTGCTCCCATATACAGTGTGTTTTTGTCAATATTTTTTTGTATCGAGAGATTGTCGAAAATTTTTCCTATTTTTTTTCTTGATACTAATAAACATCCAAGCCCCATGCCAATGGTAGATGCAATGCTTCCAATGCTCTGCATTATCGGCTGAGTAAGCATTTCTGTTTCTTCGGCGCGGCTTTGAGAGTACTCATCCATAATGTCAACTGCGTTTAATACTGCCTTTGCGCGCTTTATATCCTCTTGTTTTTGCTCTTCGCTAATGCCGTATTTTTCAATATAAGCAAGTCTTTTTGCCTCTTTTTCGTCTTGAGAATTTTTCCAAGGTTCATAAGAGGGTTTATTTTTTCTATAATCAATATAGTTTGTAAGCGCTTCCATAATAACCTTCTGGAATAATAAAAACATTTAGCATAAAAGAATTGCTATTTTTCTTTTATCTTGTATACTTACTTATATATTCTATATCTTGGGCTCGTAGCGCAGTTGGTAGCGCAGGAGACTCTTAATCTTTTGGTCGTGGGTTCGAGTCCCACCGGGCCCATTTTATTTAGTTAAGTTATATGTTATAATGCCATTATGAGTTATTCAGAAGAGTGCAATAAATTAGTAAAAAAACTTTTAAAAGAGCGCCTTACTATTGATGAGATAAAGAAGCTTACAGATAGTGAGTTTGTAGCAAGCGTTACAAAAGATGATGACTATGCAAAATCTGGTGATTTCCCCAGATATACCGTAAAACTTGAAGACGGCAGAGTCTACTATATATTTGAAAAACAAGAAAAATCAGGTTCGTTCTTAGATTTTTTCAAGTTTTGGTAAAAAACAATTATTATTTTTGCATTAAAATGAGCCTCTTAGTGAGGCTCTTTTTAAAATTTGGGCCCGGAGGGATTCGAACCCACGACCAAGGGATTATGAGTCCCCTGCGCTACCGCTGCGCCACAGGCCCGTGACGACTTAAACTTTTGTTATTTGATTATCAATCGGGCTTGCGGTAGCTGCGCTACCTTTCCTCTTGAAAAACGTGACATTTAGTCACCTTTTTCTCGGCAGAGTGCCACAGGCCCGTGACGACTTGGTTAAAAAATACCAGAAAAAAATATAAAAATCAAGAGATATTTACTTTCTTAAATTTTACAAATGCCCAATCTTGTGCTTTAATTGTTGTATTCATTAGTTTATGGGGGACAAACCATGGAAAGAACATTTATAGCAATTAAACCTGATGGTGTTAAAAGAGGTTTTATAGGAAAAATTTTACAAAGATTTGAAGATAAATCATATAAAATTGTCGCTCTAAAAATGCTAAATGTAACCATGGAGCAGGCCAAAAAACACTATGCTGAGCATGAAGGCAAACCTTTTTATCAACCGCTTATTGAATACATTACCTCGGGCCCTATTGTTGCAATGGTTTTAGAGGGCGAAAATGTTATAGCAGGTTCAAGACATATTATGGGTAAAACAAATCCTGATGAAGCAGATGTTGGAACAATAAGAGGCGATTTTGCTCAAGTAAAAGAGTATAACATTGTCCATGGCTCTGATTCAAAAGAATCAGCTGAGCGCGAGATTGCAATATACTTTAGCGAAAATGAGATGTGTGAAAACTACAAAACCATGTTAGAGCTTGTTATGGAGCAGTAATGGCTTTGTATAGTGATTTTTTCAACTTTGATGTAGTTGCAAAATCTAAATTTTCAAATGCTCGTGCAGGTGTTTTAAAAACCCCGCACGGGCTTATTAAAACACCTGTTTTTATGCCTGTTGGAACAAATTCAACGGTCAAAATGCTTACCATGCAGCAGGTTTTAGACACAGGCGCTCAGATAATTTTGAATAATTCTTATCATATGTATCTGCGTGCCGGTTGCGAGCTTATAAAAAAAGCCGGTGGACTTCATGCTTGGCAAAACTGGCATAAACCGATTTTAACAGATTCAGGTGGTTTTCAAGTCTTTTCTCTTTCTAAATTGAGAAAAATAACCGAAGAGGGGGTTTATTTTTCTGACCCGAAAAACGGCTCAAAACATTTCATATCGCCTGAAATATCAATGCAAATCCAAGAGGATTTAGGAGCAGACATTATAATGGCATTTGATGAATGCGCACCATATCCTTGTGACTATAATCACGCAAAAGAGGCAATGGAGCGCACTTACAGGTGGTTAAAAAGATGCTTTGATGCGCATAAGAACCCTCGTCAGGCTCTTTTTCCTATAGTCCAAGGCGCTTTTTTTGAAGATTTAAGGCGTGAGGCTGCAAGTGTTGTTTCTTCTTTTGATGCTGCAGGGTATGCCATAGGCGGTGTGAGCGTCGGTGAACCTGTTGATGTGAAAAATAAAATAGTAGAAATAACAGCCCCGCTTTTACCCGAAAATAAGCCAAGATATCTAATGGGTGTAGGCACTCCTGTTGATTTAATCAACGGTGTGCGCTTTGGGGTGGATATGTTTGATTGCGTCTTAGCCACAAGAAACGCGCGACATGGTACATTTTTTACATACAATGGAAACAAAATCATTAAAAATAAGGAATTTGAGGAAGATTTTTCGCCTTTGGATGAAAAATGCTCTTGCCCTGTTTGTCAAAATCATACAAGAGCATACATCAGGCATTTATATCGAACTGCAGAGTCAACTGCTGCAACACTTTTAAGTATTCACAATATTCATTTTCTTGTAAATCTAATGAAAGATATTAGAGAATCAATATTGCAAGGAACTTTTGAAAGATACTCAGACGAGCTTTTGCAAAAATTTTAGTCATTATCAAAAGGCTTGAGCTCAATATATTTTTCGTTATAGTTTCTTTTTTTAGAGAGGTTTTTGAGTATTTCCTTGTTACTTTTTATAGCCATCCAAGTTTCAATCAACTGGACATCTTCAATAGGCATACTGCCTTCCATTTTTTTGCCTTCATTTACATTAAATACGGCTGAATAAGAGCCAATTTGAATTAATATAAGCAAGGTATCGCCAAATTCACTGAAGTAGATTGTTAGCCTTCTGTATTTTGTTGTGTCAACAACTTCATTTTCTTTGCCGCGATTCTTGGCGCGAATATTCTCAATTCTGTACTCATTGAGCAAGAAATCCTTGAGAGATTCTTCAGCTTTAATTAAATCAGCACGTCCCATACTCTCATGATGCCCATTTTTCAAAAAATGTAAATACTTAGAATGGTTTAAAATTCACCTATTGCTAAAATTTCTTAATATTTTCGTTGACTTTAGTTTATGTTTGTTGTGAAATATATGTTACAAATACTTAAACAAGGGGAAACTATGCCAACTATTAATCAATTAGTTAAAAAAGAAAGAAAGAAAATTATAGACAAAACTAAATCACCTGCGCTGACAAACTGCCCGCAAAGACGTGGTGTTTGCACAAGGGTGTACACAACCACACCTAAAAAACCGAACTCAGCAATGAGAAAAGTTGCTCGTGTAAGATTAACTAACGGTTTTGAGGTTACTTCATATATTCCGGGTATCGGACATAACCTTCAAGAACACTCTGTTGTGCTGATCAGAGGCGGTAGGGTTAAAGACCTCCCCGGTGTGAGATATCACATTATCCGTGGTACATTGGATACTGCTGGTGTTGCAAACAGAACGCAAAGCAGGTCTAAATACGGCGCAAAGAGAGCTAAAAAGTAAGAAAGGTTAAGTAAAGTAAATGTCAAGACGTTCTAAACCGGCAAAAAGAATACCATCGCCGGATCCTATATATAACAGTGTAGATATAGCAAAATTTATAAACCGCCTTATGAAAAAAGGCAAAAAGTCAATTGCTCAAAAGATTTTTTATTCTACAATGAGCAAAGTTGAAGAAAAAACAAAATCAGAACCGATGGAAGTGTTTAAGAAGGCACTTACAAACGCTACTCCTTTAATTGAAGTTAAGGCAAGACGTATCGGTGGTTCTACATATCAAGTTCCTATCGAAGTAAAGGCTGACAGGGGTCAAGCCCTTGGTTCTTGCTGGATTATTGAAGCTGCAAGAAAAAGAGGCGGAAAATCAATGGTTGAAAAACTTACAAACGAAATTGTTGATGCTTCTAACGGTATTGGTGCAGCTTGCAAAAAACGTGAAGATACTCACAAAATGGCTGAAGCAAACAAGGCTTTTGCTCATTACAGATATTAATCTAAAAAAGCCTCTTTATAGAGGCTTTTTGTGTGCATTTAAAAGTGTCGGGCTGTAGCGCACGTTTTGCACATTGTGCGAAACAAAAATATATATTCCAAGCTGCGCCCAAAGTGATTGAAAATTTAATAATTGTGTCGGGCTGTAGCGCACGTTTTGCACATTGTGCGAAACAAAAAATATATATTCCAAGCTGCGCCCAAAGAGATTGAAAATTTAATAATTGTGTCGGGCTGTAGCGCAGCTTGGTAGCGCACCACCTTGGGGTGGTGGGGGTCGCAGGTTCAAATCCTGTCAGTCCGACCATTTAATTACCTCCTTATAAAAGGAGGTTTTTTGTTGACAGGATTTGAACAATGTGCAAAGTCTTGCTTTGCTCACAAGTTCGCAAACGTCCTGTCAGTCCGACCATTTAATTACCTCCTTATAAAAGGAGGTTTTTTGTTAAATAAAAAAAGAGGCGTGAAAATTGATATTGATATTACCTGGAGCACGCCTCAAATGATACGAAACCTGTGAAGTTTAACCGCTACTCCTGCTCTGATAAGTCCCACCTTATCCTTAAATAACCACTGGAGCCATTACCACCTGAACCTTGTTCAAAGGAGTCACCTACTACACCTGCGCCTCCGCCTCCGCTTCCTCCAAATTCATTGTTAACAGGGTCATGACTTCTTGCATCATTTCCTTTAATATTACCTGATGTACAAAGATATTTAATACTTGTCATCTGACCTAATGTTCCATATATACCGCCTGAGCATGTTATACTTGCACCAATCTTAGAACTCTCAACATTAAAAGGACTACCTCCCATACCGCCTGAGAACCCGTATGCAAATACGGTATTATTTATACTATATCCGCTTTGTATATCAGAACTACTTGGCACTCCTCCTCTTCTTCCTGCTTGTCCTTTAAAACTTCC
>CASDXV010000021.1 GCA_949285255.1 uncultured bacterium
GGACACAGAACAGGATTTACTCCAAAACAAAGTTGTACAGCTTCACAATTGGTTTCCCCTGTGCAAAAAAATAATACAGTAAATATATATACACGATTAAATTCTATAAATGCAGTTGGATGGACACCTATAACATACTCGTTAAAACAAGCTGCATATTTTGATTTTCCTGATACTAACGGTAAGAAAAGAATTATATTAATTTCAGATGGCGGAGAAAATTGCGATGAAAGTCCGTGTGATTTTATAATAGAGTTAATGAAATACAGAGAAGATATTAGAATAGACGTAATTGCACTTGCAATTGGAGATGAAGATGCAAATAACCAACTTAAATGCGTAGCTTTGGTAACTTCGGGAAAATTTTATAATGCGAATACTGCCGCTGAGCTGAAAAATAGTCTCCAAGACTCCCTAAACCTGCAAAAAGAAGTTCAAGGTGTTATTATTGATGCAGACAAGGATAATTAATCACATGAAAAATTATGCAATAATATTGGCTTCAGGAAAGGGCGAGAGAACCGGTTTAGATGTTCCGAAACAATTCTTTTCCATTAACGACAGAACAATATTAGAATATACTTTGGACATTTTTGAGTCACATAATGAGATTGATTATATTTTAATTGTAGTTAATTCATTATTTGCTGATAGAATTAATTTTATTCTTGAGAAAAATAATTATAATAAAGTAAAAGATGTTATTTTTGGCGGTGCAACAAGACAGATTAGTTCTTATAACGGAGTTAATGCTATTACCGAAATAAATGCCAAAGTTCTTATACACGATGCTGTTAGACCGTTTGTTTCTCCAAAAACTATTTCTGACTGTATAAAAGCATTAGATAATTACAAAGCAGTTAACGTTGCAATTGACTCTTCTGACACTATAATTGAAGTAGATTCACATAATATACTCAAATCAGTACCGCAGCGAAGATATTTAAGACGCTGTCAGACTCCTCAAGGTTTTGATTTGTGTACAATAAAAAAAGCTCATGAATTGGCTAAAAATGATGGTATTGATAACATTACAGATGATTGTGGACTGATATTAAAATATAATCTTGCAGATATTTTTGTTGTCCAAGGCAGTGTATATAATATAAAAATAACATATCCTTTAGACATTGAAATTGCGAAATTAATTTTAAAAAAAGAGAGCATTTAAGCTCTCTTTTTATATGCATCATATTTACTTTTAGTTGTATAACGGAGCAAGCTTTGCTTCTTGTTGAGGTATAACACCTTCTTCAATAGGAAGATATACTCTGTAATCAATAACTGGGAAACAATTGTCTATTGCTTCGATTTTCTTGAGTTCTTCATCATTAATAGAATTATTATCTATCATATCAGCGATTTTCTCAAATCTCTCAACATGCTCCATAAATCTATCCGTTGCATAATCTTTAGCTTGCCATGTTGTAATCAAGAAGGGCCAATCAGAGCTTTGAAGCAGTAAATTTTCTCTGGCAAGCTGATTTAAAGCTCTATGAAGTAGCTTATCTTCGGGTATTTTTTCGTATTTTGAAACAATATCTATAATACGTTTTTCACATCCGTTTATAATAGGCCACATCCATTCTGTTAAATGATTTAACCATACATAGAAATGACCGCCTTGACCCCAAGAGCTTTCAGGAATTTGAATTGTATCAACTGGCGGGTGCTTTTCAAGATATTCGCCAGCAGTACATCTTTCAATTTCCGGTATGTAATTATTGAATTTTCTTATTACTTGTTTGATAAATTCAACACCTTCAAACCACCAGTGACCGTATAATTCTGTATCAAATGATACCATTACAAGGCCTTCTTTACCGCCGTTTGCCATTTTGTAGTCGTTTAGCAAATGGTAGATAAGAGTTGTGTAGTGGTCTGAGTTTGAATTAACCTGACTCATTGCAAGTACAGGGTCATAGAGCATTTTGTCTCCAAGGTCTGTAGTAGATGAAGTTATTCTCCAGTAATGCATACCCGAATTCGGGTCTTTTCTGTGGAATTCTCTATAGCAGCCATCACCCGGATAGCCGTCTGCTGCTGACCATACCTGAAAACCTGCTCTGTCATTTCTACCCATCACGGCTACCTGTGCATCCGGCAACCAGTATGCACTGTAGGTATCGTATCCCGTTTTTTCTCTTTGAGGAAGCGGGATGTATTCAATGTTTCCGTAAACTCCGATTGTTCTTCTGTTTCCTATTGAGTTACCGCCCTCAATAACGTGAGATTCGGTAAAGAAGTACTCTATGTCGTTATTTTGAAGTGTAACTTCAATAGCGGGACGCCATTTTTTCTTGCCGTCTTTTCCTATAAATTCATATCCTTGTCTGTAAGCACATTCAGGCAGCCAGCAGCCTTTTGCTTTTTTGCCGAAAAGGCGTTTTGTGGTGTCTGAACCTACTTTGAACTGTGCATTTAAGTTTGTATCAGTTGCTAAAAGAGGTGAGAAACCATGTGTTGCACCTGATGTAGTAATTTCGATACATTCTAATTCTTGATATTTTTTAAAACCTGCAATAAGGTCTTTGTTAAACTTGTTGATAAACAAATCCTTGATGTGGTTAAACCAATCATAGTAATATTTTGCAAGGTATTTAAGGTGTTGAGAGTGCGCAACCTCAGGGTCAGGATAGCGTTCTAAATCACCCGATACGGCTTCAATTCGTGAGTCAAGGTATTTTATAAAGCCTTCTTTTAAGTGTTCATCGTTTAACTGTTCTGCAAGTATAGGGGTAATACCTACAGTAAGCTTTGCTTTAATTCCCTCATCATATAATTCGGAAATTATGTTAAGCAAAGGAACATATGTTTCTGCCATACATTCATAAAGGTTCTCTTCCCCGAAAGGCCACATACCGGCTTTTCTGTAATAGGGGAGGTGAGAGTGCAGCATAAATACAAATTGCCCCACTTTTTCTGATGCCATATTTATTGCCTCCAATTTTCTAATATATTTTTTATATCATAAAAAACAAAAAAATATAACCCACAAGAATTAGTTACATGGGTTATTAATTAGTCTAAAATACCAGTCAGTCGGGCAATATTGGATATATAAATTTTTGTTAAAGAATTATATTTATAAAAAATCCCTCTCGTTTATTACGAGAGGGAAAATATCTTGTTTTGTACTCTTACTTAGCGCAAGCGCAGGCATCATCCATGCCAAGAGCTTTTTTAGCTTCTTCAAGACGAACTTTAATACGTCCGTCAACTGCTATGCCTTCACCTGTTTTTTCAGATATTAAAAGCGGGTTGATATCAAGCTCATCAATGAATTTGTAATCGCTTACAAGTTGAGATAATCTTAAAAGCGTTTCTTGGATTTGTCCGATTTGAGCGGGTGTTGTACCTCTTGCGCCTTCAAGAAGTTTGTATGCTTTAACTGATTTAATCATATCCATTGCATCGTTGTCTGTAAGAGGTGCAATTCTGAATGTTACGTCTTTCATAACTTCAACAAATACACCGCCAAGACCAAACATCATCATAGGACCGTATTGAGGGTCTGTAGCAATACCGCAAACCATCTCGCGAGAGCCTTTTACCATTTCTTGGATGATTACACCCTCAAGACCTTCTAAAAGTCCTTTTGCTTCAAGTCTTTGAAGAAGTGCTTTGTATTCGTTTCTTAATTGTGCTTCATCTTTAATGTTTACAACTACACCGCCAACGTCAGTTTTGTGCGAAGTTGTTTTTGAAGTCATTTTCATAACAACAGGGTAGCCGATTTGATTACCGAGTTTTGCAACTTCTTCTTCATTTGTGGCAAGACCGTATTTGCAAGCTCTGATACCGTATGCTTCAAGCACATCAATTGACTCAAGAGTTGTAAGCTGGTCACGTCCTTCTTTTAGAGAGTTTTTGATAATAGTTTCTACTTTTGCTTTATCAACATTGAATGAGGGAATGCTGCCTTGAGGAGTTTCCATCCATCTGCGTTGTTCGTCAAGTCTTGTCATGGCCTCAGCAGCTTCTTCGGCGTACATGTAAAACGGCATATTAACATCCATATTTGAGATTTTTACAAAGAAATCAGATGTTGTCATAAATACACCGATGATTGGTTTTTGAGGATTTTTAGCCTTTATTTCCATAAGTGCTTGAGCAACGTCAATGTCTTTTAAGCCCAAGAACGGCAGATAGATAACTGCTATCATATCTACGTTTTCATCTTCAAGAACTGTTTCAAGAGTTTGTTTGTAGTGTTCGATAGGAGCTGATGCTATCATATCGATAGGGTTTTTAACAGATGCTGCAGCAGGCAGGAAGCTTCTTAATTTTTCTTTTGTTTCATCTGTTATTTTTGCCATTTGCATACCTGATTCGCAAACAGCATCAGTTGCCATAATGCCGGGGCCGCCTGAGTTAGTGATGATAGCTACTCTGTTGCCTTTTGGGATAGGGCAGTTAGAAAATGCTTTTGCGTTAGCAAAAAGGTTTTTAAGCGAAAATTCTCTTATAACGCCTGATTGTTTTAAAAGTGCAGCGGCTGCTTTATCCGCACCTGCAAGAGAACCTGTGTGAGAGCTTGCAGCTGATGCCCCTGCTGCGCTGCGGCCTGCTTTAAGAGCTAAGATTGGTTTTTTCTTTGTAATTCTTGAAGCAAGTTTTCTGAAGTTTTGGGGATTTTGGATTGATTCCATATATAAAAGAATTTGTTTTACATCATCGTCATTTTCCCAGTATTCAAGCATTGTTTCGGCGTTAATATCAGCTTGGTTGCCGATTGAAACAAATTGAGCAAAACCAAGGTTTAAGTCTTTTAAAATGTTTAAAATACCGCCGCCAAGTGCGCCTGATTGAGAAACAAAGCCGATGTCGCCTTTAACGGGAAGTGATTCTGCAAATGTAGCGTCCATTTTAACAGAATCGTTTGTGTTTAGAACGCCTAAGCAGTTAGGGCCAACGCATCTCATACCGTAATCACGTACTTTTTGCAGAAGCTGGCGCTCAAGTTCAGCACCTTCTTTTCCTGTTTCTTTAAAACCTGCGGTGATTATGCAAAGACCTTTGATGCCCTTTTCGTGGCATTGGTCAATTGTATCAAGTACAAACTTTGAATTTACTACAATTACCGCTAAATCTACTTCAGAGGGCACTTCTTTTATTGAAGTATAAGCTTGAAAACCCTCTATCATACCGCCTTTTGGGTTAATGGGGTAAATATTACCGTTAAATTTATAATCTCTTAGTCTTTGCATAATTTCAGAGCCGATAGTTTTTGGTTTTGTTGATGCACCAATAACGGCTATGGATTTTGGCTTCATGATTTTGTCAAGTACGTTCATTTTTTTGACCTTTCCGTTTTTAATATCCTTCTTGTATCCATTCTCTGTTTCTGAATTTTGCCCCTATGCTGTGCGCTATTTGTTCGCATTTTTCAACATCAAGGGAGTATTTATCTTTTTGAAATTTTGAAACAACGCTCATTGTCGTATCAATGCCGCATTTTACGCATTCACGTGCAAAATCAAGCATTGCTTCATACGCTCCCTCAAATTTTGGTTGAGAAAGCTCATTGTAGAGTTTTTCATCCTGAGCATTAAGGCTTATTGAAATTGAATCTATAAGTCCTTTTAGCTCGGGGACTATATTTTTTTTGTTTACAAAACTGCCATGTCCGTTTGTGTTAATTCTTATTTTCAATTCGGGCATCTCTCTTCTTAAATATTGGCAGATTTTTTTGACCTCTTCAAATTTTATAAGCGGTTCGCCATAACCGCAAAAAATAATTTCTCCGCCCTCTAGTACTTTTTGGGCGGAGTTTTCAATTTGTCCTATTACATCTTGTGCGCTTACGTTTTGCACATCAAGCCATAAGTTTGCGCCTTTGACGTCATCTTTTATGTCACGCACGCAAAATCTGCATGAGTTAGTGCATGCGTTAGTTATATTTATATATGCCTTTTGCCCTAGAAAATAGACTAAATTTGACACAAAAAACCTCAAAAAAACTTATACATAAATTTTTGCACAAAAAGTTTTTAAATCAAGAAATAACTTTGAATTTTTGTGTTTTAAATACTAAAACTATCCTAGTGAGGGCAAAAAAATTTTACTGAACTTTTGCTTGAGGAGGATTTAGAAGAACATCAACGGTGCAGGCTGCCATTTCTTGAGCCTTTTTGGGTTCTACTCCTTTTTGAATGTAGCCGTTTATAAGGTCTTGAGTGAATTCCTGCATAAGTTTAAAAGTAAATACGTCATCTTGAATGTTCTGAGCATTTACTTGAGGGCGCTGTGAATTTTGTGCTTGATTTACCATAGCACGACCGTATTGCTCCGCAGGGACATATTTAAGAGGGTCATTGTTTTGAGGGGTTTCTGTTTGAGCCTCTTTTGTTTCGGCATTTTCCTGCTGAGCAGGTGCCTTATGTCCCTGAGGATTGTATCCTGCAGGATTAACACTATTCATATTCGCTATGTTATTATTCATTTTTCTCCTTAAAGAAAATAATCTCGTGTTTTGGACTTTACTATATAAAACATGAAAATTATATTTTTTGCTAGCGATATTGAAAAATTATATACTTTTTTGTTTTTTTATTTTTTAAATACCCCATAAACTCAATAAAATCAATACTCTATCGGGTATATAACTTGTCTTAATATTTCTTAATAAAAAAAAGCCAAGTTATAAAAACAATGGCTTAACAAGGATGACAATAAAGTTAATATATGGTGTGTTTAATATGTTTTTCTCTCTGTATTATCTCTATCGACAAGTTAGTGCCACGCTTGAAATTTTTGTATCAAAAATCCTCCATTTGATGTAGAATGGTATTATGAAATTAGTTATTCAGATACCTTGTTTTAATGAGGAAAAGACTCTTTTAACAACTCTAAATGCGCTTCCAAAGTCATTTTCGGGCATTGATGAAATTGAGGTTTTAATAATTGATGACGGCTCATCCGATAATACCATAAAAGTTGCCAATGATTGGGGAGTTAGCAAGGTTGTTTCACTTAAGAAAAATCAAGGTCTTGCAAGAGCTTTTGCGTGTGCTATAAATACTGCCCTTTCAATGAAAGCGGATATTATTGTAAATTTGGATGCTGATAATCAATACTGCGCGGATGACATAGATAAGTTAATTGAGCCTATTTTAAATAAAAAAGCCGATATTGTAATAGGCACGCGCCCGATTGAGAAAATAAAACATTTTTCTCCCGTTAAAAAAATGCTTCAAAAACTGGGCTCTTTTGTTATGAAAAAAGTGTCAGGCGCTGATGTAGATGATGCGCCAAGCGGTTTTAGGGCATTTAGCGCATATGCTGCAAAGCATATAAATATTTTTGATAATTACACTTACACCCTTGAAACAATAATACAAGCGCAAAGAAAAGGTTTAAGCGTAGTTTGTGTGCCGATAAGAGTAAACGATGAGCTTCGTCCCTCAAGGTTAGTTAAAAATAACTTTGATTATATAAGGCGCTCGATTTTTACCATGGTAAGAATTTTTATAATATATAGACCCTTTAGGTTTTTTTCTTTTGTTGGAGGATTTGTATTTTTGCTAAGTGCAATTTTAGCGCTAAGGTTTATATATTTTTATTTGACAGGGGATGGTTCAGGGCACATTCAGTCTTTAATTTTATGTGCGATTTTAGCCATAGTTTCTTTTTTGTGCGCACTTTTAGCGATAATTTCGGATTTATTGGCAATCAATAGGAAATTGCTTGAAGATGTGCAGTATATGATAAGGGAAATAAAAAGCTCAAAATAAGTTTGTTGTTAGGTGAAAAAAGCCCTTCTCTTCAAGAGAAGGGCTTGAACTTATCTTAGCAAGTGCATCGCACTAAGGTTTAAGCACCAAGGCTCGATTATAGCTTGCTTGCTACCATTAATGTAGTTTCAGCCAATCTTGTTGAATAACCCATTTCGTTATCGTACCAAGAAACAACTTTAACCATGTTGTCGCCCATTGTCATTGTAAGAGCAGCGTCAACTGTTGAAGATTGTGATGAGCCGATGAAGTCAGAAGATACAAGAGGTTGTTCTTCGTAAGCAAGGATTTTGCCGTCAGCAGCTGCTTTTAATGCTGCGTTAACTTCTTCAACCGTAACAGGTTTAGCTGTTTCAACAACAACGTCAACTACTGATACGTCGGGAGTAGGAACTCTCATAGCAAAGCCGTTTAATTTACCTTTCAATTGAGGTAATACTAATGCAACAGCTTTAGCAGCACCTGTAGTTGTAGGAACGATGTTTAGAGCACCTGCACGAGCACGGCGTGGGTCTTTGTGACCTGCGTCAAGAATTCTTTGGTCGCCTGTGTAGCTGTGAACAGTTGTCATTAAGCCTTTAACAATGCCGAATTTTTCATCAAGAACTTTTGCAACGGGTGCTAAGCAGTTAGTTGTGCAAGAAGCCATTGAAATTACATTGTGAACTGCAGGGTCGTATTCATGGTCGTTAACGCCAAGAACGATTGTTTTGTCTTCATTTTTAGCGGGAGCTGAAATGATAACTTTTTTAGCGCCTGCTTCGATGTGAGCTTTTGCTTTTGTAGCGTCTGTAAAGAAACCTGTTGATTCAACAACAACTTCTACTCCAAGTTCTTTCCAAGGAAGTTGTGCAGGGTCTTTTTCAGCATAAAATTTAATTTTTTTACCGTTGATTACAAGACCGTCTTCAACTACTTCTACAGTACCGTCAAATCTGCCCATAACTGAGTCATATTTGAATACGTGTGCTGCGTTTGCAGGTGTTAAACCGGGGTCGTTGATTGCAACGTAATTAATTTTGTCAAAAATACCTTCTCTGATAGCAGCTCTTAAAGTGTTACGGCCAATTCTGCCAAAGCCGTTAATTGCTACATTTACCATATTTGGCTCTCCTTCTAAAATGTATAAGTAAATACTACGCTTAAATTATGTAACAAACATAAAACAAGCGCAACAAGTTTATTAGTCTTCTTTTATTGTAAGTGTGGTTGCTGCCGCAAAAATCAACATAAGAGCGCCCACAAGAAAGGCATATTCGTAGTGATTGTTCGGCATATTATTTATAGTTGTTGTTGAAATGTTTATAAACCAAGCAAGTACTGTGCAAACAAGGATTTGCGGTGCTGCGATGAATATATTAAATATACCCATAACAGAGCCCTCTGTACCTTCTTTTATGTATTTTGAAAGCATTGCAAAGGGAAGTGCCAGGATACTTGCCCAACCGATACCGGCTAGGGAAATAGCTGCAACCGTTGAAGTCGGATTTGGCAGGAACGAAAGAAGTATATAGGCAAGCGCCATAAGCAAAAGTGCTACGAAGTGAACTTTTTTGTTGCCGTATTTTTCTGCAAATTTACCTATAGGTATTGCAATTACAAAACAGATTAAATTATAAGCAGCAAGACAAATTGAAGCAAAGTTTTGACCGCTCATAACGCTTTGATTGTATACATCTTGAAATTCTTGAGGAATGGCCGTTAAATCAGGCACTTGATAGATAACATGCACTACATATTGAGTGAAAAATATCATAAGGCTCATAACGCCAATCCAGGAGAAAAACTGAATTGTACAGATTTTGCCGACTTCAGGAGATAACTTAAAGAAATCTTTTACGTTTTCTATGAATGATTTTTTAATTTCTTCTCTTGCGTTTTCTTCTTCAACTTTAAGCTCCGCTTTTGAGAGTTTTCTCTCTTTTATTGTAAGGCAGGTCCAAGTCATACCAAGTAAAAACGCTATTGCTGCCATATAAAACTGCGCTGCGGTTGACATTTGAAAATTAAATACATATTTAAGAACCGGTGCGGTTGCAGCTGCAATAACCGAACCTAAGCCTATTGCAAAGCTTAAATAAGAATTTGCAAGCGAGTGCTGCTCGCGAGGCATATTGTCGGGAATTAAAGCCCTGTAAGGTCCTTGTGCTGCGTTAACACAGGCATCTATTATCCATATCATAACGGCTGCTATTAAAAGTGCGCTCCATTTTGGCGCATTTGCACCGAAAAATGACGCTAAAACTTCAGAATTGGGAAGTAAAAACAACCCTATCGCACCTAAAATTGCTCCGCCCATAAGGTAAGGTATTCTTCTGCCAAAAGGAGTTTCCGTGTTATCGCTCAGCGCTCCTATGATTGGTTGAACAACAATACCCGTAAAAGGCCCTGCAAGCCATATAAGACCAAATAAAAGGACATCTGCACCAAATGACTCGGTTAATGGCCCCGATAAAATTATCCTCATTTGCCAAGCAAATTGTAAGCCGAAAAACCCCAGACAAAAATTCAACAGTTGAGAGGTGCTGAATTTTTTTAAATCATAGGATGCCATCTGATATAAATCTCCTTAATACGTAATTAGCATATTTATTTTACATTAGAATATGTTAATTGTAAAATTCAAAATATGAAATTTACAAGTAGAGGAATTTTAAAACTTTTATTTTGTTTGCTCTTTTTTGTGCTGGCGCAAGGGGGTGTTTTTTCTCAGGAAGAAAAAACAACAATTCGTGTAGGGCTTTCAAATCAAGGTTTTTCGACATTTGAGCACAAGAGTGCTTCTTTTGTATCGCCTGATGTTGCCTCATTATCTGACTTAGCGTCAAATACGCAGCTGGAAATTTCTCCTGATGAAGTAATCGATGTAAAAATTGAAAAAGGTCTTTTTAGCGTATCATCGGGCGATAAAACAATTCTTGAAGAGGCAAAAGGGCCGCTTGTTATTACCCCTAAAGAAAAAACAGGTATAGTTAATTTAAACAGAAAAGGTACTCCAGCTTATTATTCAGGGCTTATTGAACTGAAGAGCGTAAAAGAAAATACTTTTAATATAATAAATGTCCTTGATATGCAGACTTACCTAAAGGGTGTTGTACCTAATGAAATGCCCGTGTCATTTGGGCTTGAGGCGCTTAAAGCACAGGCTGTTGCAGCCAGAAACTATGCTAACCGTCCGCAAAATGTTTATAAAAATTATGATATTTGCGACTCTACCGCATGTCAGGTGTACTACGGTATAAATTCTCAAAAAGAAATCTCAGACAGGGCAGTTGATGAGACAAAAGGTATTTTTGCCCTGTATGAAAATGAACCGATTTTAGCGCTTTATTCTTCTACTGCAGGCGGTATCACGGAAGATTGGAAAAATGTCTACGGCTATAACAACCCCTCAATTCAGCCAAAGCCTTATTTGGTTTCTGTTTGTGACGATAAAAATCAAAAGTTTTTAAAAACGGAAGATGAAGTTAGGGAATTTTATTCAAATAAAACTTTATCTTACGATGTAAAATCTCCCCGCTACAGGTGGCTGGTGGAGTGGGAAACGCCCGAGCTTGAAGAAGTTTTGAATAAAACACTTCTTGAGCAGTCAAAAGCGGGGCTTGTCGAGCCTAAGTTTGACGGGTCTTTTGTGCTTGAGGGTTTAGAGGACATAAAAGTGCTTAAAAGAGGCAACTCGGGTAAAGCCCTTGAGATAGAAATAGTCTTTAAAAACGGTACATATAAAGTAAAACGCGAGCTTGGCATAAGAAGAGTTTTAAAGAAAAATAACGCCATGCTTGCAAGTGCTAATTTCTTTGTGGATAAAGAGTTAAAACCCGCTAAGAAAGACAATCTTGAAATTCCAGATGACTCTAAGTCAGAGGCGGTTTTTTCTTTTGAAAAACTAATAAGCCCTATGGTTAAACACTCTAAATCTCCTCAAAAGTTTATAATAACAGGCGGAGGTTTTGGCCATGGAGTGGGCATGAGCCAGTACGGGGCAGGGTATATGGCATCTTTAGGCAAAAAGTATGATGAGATTTTAAAGCATTATTACTCTTCAATCACCCTTGGCACGATGCACAAAGAAGTTGCTTACAACCCTTATCAAATCCAGTACAAGAGCGAATTTTACCGTCCTAAAAATTCAAAGCAAAAATATATTCTAAAGGTTAGCAATCCAAAGAGAGTTTCAACCATTAAATTTTCCATAAATTCTCACAACTTTAACCCCGATATGACAGGCTATAGCGCAAAAGTGCTGGGTATGGACATTACAAAGTATTTAAAAGACGGGGTTAATACGGTAATATTTGAGCCTTTGGATGCTAAAGACAAATCAAAAACACTGACTTATCAAATTGAGGTTATAAATCGTGAGTGAAACTAAGAGCGGGCAGAGCCTCCTGAGGGCTGCCTGGTGGATAGCTGTTATTATATTTTTATCAAAAGTAGCGGGATTTTTAAGGGATATTGTAGTTGCAAATTACTACGGAGCAGGCATGGTATCTGATGCTTACTTTTTTGCTTATCAAATCCCTGCCCTTGTAATAGTTATTTTAGGCGGCGTGGGCGGGCCTTTTCACTCTGCAACGGTTGCTGTTTTTTCAAAAATTGTAAAAGATTTCTCAAAAAAGCCTGAACCTGAGGTAAAAAAGCTTTTTAACACATTTGAGACTTTTTCAATTTTGATATTTTTGATTTTATCGCTTTTGTGTTTCTTTTTTCCAAAACAGATAATGAGCATCATAATTAACGCTGATGCTCCTGAGCTTTTAAACCTTGCTGCTTATCATTTAAAAATCATGTCGCCAATGCTTGTAATGGGTTCTGTATTGGGGCTTTATTACGGTATTTTAGTGACTTATAAGAGGTTTTTGCTCCCTAATATTTCTCCCTCTATGGTTTCATTTGGGATAATTGCAGCACTTCTTATTACAAAAGGTGATTCAAGCGGTTTTTATCTTGCTGCAGGTACAACTTTCGGGTGTTTTTTGCAGTTAATACTGCAATCTCCTGCTGTGCGCTCAATAGGTTACGGTTTTAGACCTTCGTTTGATTTTTTGCATAATAAAAACTTTAACGAATTACTTGAGCTTTTATTTCCTGCTTTTTTAAGTTCTACTATAGGGCAGCTTGGCGTTTATGTGGATATGTTCTTTTCATCGGGCTTAAAAGAGGGCGCTTGGACGGCTTTTGGTTTTGCAAACAGGATTTTTCAGTTTCCTGTAGGGCTTTTGTTGAGTGCTATTTTAGTGCCTCTTTTCCCTCTGTTTTCAAGGCTCGTTGCTCAAAAAGACGAGGACGGCGTAAGACATTACTTTACAAAGGGTGTAGGCTCTTTAATTTTTGCGGGCAGCTACCTTATGATATTGATATTTATTGTAAGAACGGACGCTATTCGCCTTGCGCTTGAGCGTGGTGCTTTTAGTTCAGAAGCTACCCTTATGGTGTCTGAGATTTTGTTTTTCATAACATTGTCAATAATTCCTTATGTCTTTCGTGATAGTGCTACAAGGCTTTTTTACTCCTTTAACGATTCAAAGACTCCGTTTTATATAGCTATAGCCTGCATTGGTCTTAAAGTTATTTTAAATTCTATTTTGGTTAAACCCTTTGGAATTAACGGTATTGCGGTTTCCACCACGTTAATTACCGCGTTTAACGCTATATCCCTTGGGCTTTTATTAAGGAAAAAAATCTCAATAGGCTACAGAAAACTTACTTATAACGTCTTTAAAATCTTAATAGCCGCGCTGATTGCCTTTTTGGCAGGTGATGCGCTAAGCGTTCTTTGGGATAAGTTTGTATCTTGGAATTTAGTCCATGGGGTTATAAAGCTCACCGTTATTATGGTTTCTACCCTTGTTGTTTATCTGGCAGCGTCTTTGATATTAAGAATCGAATACCTGAAAGACCTGAAAGACAGGATTGAGGCAAAATGGAAGAGGGCATAATAAAAAAAGGTGAAGTAATAGGCTTTGAAACAGACACTGTCTGGGGTTTGGGGTGTTTGCCCGATGATAATGAGGCAGTTGGGAAGATTTATGAAATAAAAAATCGTGACCGCTCAAAGCCGCTCATACTGATGAGTCATGACAAAAATTATTTAAAAAAATACGTTGTGGGTATTTCTGATTACGCCGAATTACTCATGGATAAATTTTTCCCCGGGGCGCTTACTTTGATTTTTAAATGCTCAAATCTCTGCCCGCCCTCTATTTGCGCGGGTTTTGATACTGTCGGGATAAGAGTTCCAAACAATGAAAATTTCTACTCTATAACAAAAAATATCAAAGGCGGAGTTTTGGCGACAACTTCTCTTAATATCTCAAATGAGCCTCCCTGCAAGGATTATGACGAGGCGGTAGAAAAATTTGGCGATAAGGTAAAAATTATTAAACCCAAGTTCCCTTCAAAAATCCAAAATCTCGCGTCAACTGTGGTTTTATGCTCTGAGGACGAGATTAAGGTTTTAAGACAGGGAAGTGTAAAAATAGAGTAATTCAGGTAAGTGCACCGCAAAAGATATTAGGGTAAAATGCCCATATGAAGAGGATTTCCCCACCGCAAGAGTTTTACGGCGCGATTTTGCACGCTTATTTTGATTTTTTAAATCTGGCATTAACGGCACTAAAAAGCGAAAAAAAGACGGTTTTTTGCTATAAAGACAAAATAAAGGGGGTGGGGCAATGGCTTTTTAGGGGGCAGATTGTCTGTAATTTTGATTTGTTGGACAAAAAAATAAGCGAGAAGATATTAGTTAGTGTTAAGTATGATGAAAGGTCAAAAAAACTACTTGTTTCATTCAAAGCAAAAGACAAAGACAGTTTTATCTCAGCTCTAAATGCCGTAAAAAAGACCTCCGTCCTCCTTGCAAGCTTTTTAGATGAGCTTGTATGGGGGCTTGCGGAGGTGTTTTTAAAAGCGGAAAAGCCCGTGTTTAGAAATTTTGACTACTATATCTGCCCTTATGTTGAGGGCAAATTTTATCCGCTAAATCCCTATTATATCTTAAAAAATCGCTTTAATACGGGTTATTTTGCAGACGATGTTTTATGTATTTTATATAATGTCTACACTCAGAGACAAAACCTGTTTTGCCTTGTTGAAATGAGTGCAGATGACATTATTTTTTTAAGGGGTCATAAAACATACAGAAATTCTGACAGAAAGAGGGTAAAAGAAGCTATTAATACGCTTTGTGCGCTTAATTTGATAAGAGTAAAAAAAGTAAAAAAATATGTTTGGCAATTTTGTGTGCTGCAAAACCGCCTGAGGGACGGTTTTTTAGTACCAAAGGAGGTTTTTGGCATTAATCCTGTAAGCAGATATTTTGAAAAATGTCTTGCTTTTTATATTTTCTACCTTGCAAGTGTTTCCTGTTTTGAATTTAAAGTAGCGTGTGCGCTTAACTACCTTAAAAAAAAGACAAAAGGTAAAAGCCCATCAAGAATTAGAGAAAAAATAGAGTCTGCTTTTGATTATCTTGTAAAAATCGGTGTAATTGAGGGCTGGGAGTATAAAAAAATAGATGAAAATAAGCTCTGTGGCGAAAATTGGCTTTTAGCCTATGCAAAATTAAAGATAGTTTTTTCCGTTAAAAAACGGGACAAGTTTGTATCTTGTCCCGTGTAATTTTTTGTATTTATTTACGCTTTAACAGTACAAAGAGCTTCTATTATTGCTTTTGCAGCAACTTTTCCTGCTCCCATTGCGTTAATTGCGGTTGATTCGCCTCTTGGAGCAACGTCACCGCCTGCGTAGATATCTTTTACGGATGTTTCGCCGTTTTCATTAATTATAATGTAGCCTTTTTTATCTGTTTCAATATCAAGATTTTCTTTCATTGCAGATTGTTGAATGATAGGGTTAGGGCCTGTACCAAGTGATACGATGACCGCATCAACATCCATTGTATCAAACTTGCCTGTAGGTACGGGGCGTCTTCTGCCTGATTCGTCAGGCTCGCCAAGTTCCATAACTTCAAGTTTAATACCGTTTACAAAGCCGTCTTTTCCAAGTATTTCAACAGGTGAGTGAAGAAGTTTAAAGATTATACCTTCTTCTTTAGCGTGACGGATTTCTTCTTTTCTTGCAGGAAGTTCTTCTTCTGTTCTTCTGTATACAATGTATACTTCCTTGTATCCTACACGCACCGCAGTTCTTGCAGCGTCCATCGCTACGTTTCCGCCGCCTATGATTGCAGCTTTGTTGCCGACTTTAAGAGGTGTAGGTGTATCAGGTTCGTTAGCGTGCATTAGGTTTACACGTGTTAAAAATTCATTTGCACTGTATACGCCGTTTAGGTTTTCACCCGGGACGCCGAGCATTTTTGGAAGTCCTGCGCCGGAGCAGATGAATATAGCGTCATAGCCTTCTTCTTTTAATTGGTTAAGAGTGATTGATTTACCTACGATTACGTTTTTGTAGAACTTAACTCCGATTTCTTTTAGGGTTTCAATTTCTCTGTCTAATACCGTTCTTGGAAGTCTAAATGGCGGTATGCCGTATCTTAAAACTCCGCCAAGCTCATGAAGTGCTTCAAATACGCTTACTTCAAAGCCTGCGTTTCTAAGGTCTGCTGCAGCTGACATGCCTGCGCAGCCTGAGCCTACTATAGCAACTTTTTTGCCGTTTTCTTTTATTTGAGTTTTAACAGGTGCGCTGTTGTCGCCAACGTATCTTTCAAGTGCACCGATTGCAACAGAGTCACCTTTAATGCCTAAAATACATTTGCTTTCGCATTGTCTTTCCTGCGGGCAAACTCTCCCGCATACGGACGGTAACATGTTTGAATTTCTTATAATTTCACCTGCAGCTTGGATATCTCC
This sequence comes from uncultured bacterium, assembly GCA_949285255.1. Lineage (GTDB taxonomy): Bacteria > Cyanobacteriota > Vampirovibrionia > Gastranaerophilales > Gastranaerophilaceae > Galligastranaerophilus. The sequence goes on from CASDXV010000021.1 coordinate 16,553, forward strand.
CTCTTTAACTTTTGCGATAAATCCGGGGATATCAACGCTTACGGGGCAGCCTTTTCTGCAAAGAGGATTTTTGCAGTTTAAGCATCTTGAAGCTTCAAGAGCAGCCTGCTCAGGTGTAAAATTTTCTTCAACGGGATTAAAATTTGACCTTCTTTGAACTTCATCCTGTTCAAATGGTCTTTGACGTTCTACTTTGCTCATATTGGTAAAATCTCTCCATACTTAACATTATGATTTTATTGTATAATAAAAAAAACAAAATGTGAAATGAGGTTTTTTTGAGCAAGGTTAAACTCTGGATAACAGACATCGACGGCACTATTGTTGATGAGACAAACATTTTCTCAAAAAAAATGCTTGAAACAATAGAAAAAGTGAAAAACTCCGACACCAAAATGGTTATTGCAACGGGCAGAATGTTTGACGGAGCAAAGGGAGTGGCTGATTTTTTGGGATTAAAGACTCCTGTTGTATGTTATCAGGGCGCTGTTGTGAGACTGGGAGATGATATTTTGCACAAAGCGCCCGTTAAACCTGAACTTGCAAGGGATGTAATAAAAACCTTAAGAGAAAAAAACATACACACTAATCTTTATAATGATGATGAGCTTATAGTTGAAGATGATAACAAAGAAATAATGCGAGATTACTGTCAGGGAAGATATGTGACTTACCGCGCGGTTGAGAGTTTCGATGATGTAGAGCTGAAAAATGTCTATAAGCTTTTGGCTATTGTGTATGATGAGCAAAAGATGCTTGAGCTTATTGATTTTATGACAAAAAAATACTTAGGCAGGCTTACAATTGTGCGCTCGCACAAAAATTATATGGAAATTACCGACCCTAACGCCACAAAGGGCGCTGCGCTTAATTTTTTGAAAGATTATTGGGGTATAAAAAAAGATGAGATTTTAGCCTCGGGCGATCAGGATAATGACTATGAAATGCTAAAAAATGCAGGTATTAAAATCGCTATGGGTAACGCTTCAGAAAAATTAAAACAAATTGCTGATTATATCTGTCCTACGGTCAAGCAGGACGGTATATGCGAAGTTATAGAAAGGTATGTTTTATGCGAATAGGTATAGGCTACGACCTGCACAGGCTTGTTGAGGGCAGGGCGCTTATTTTGGGAGGGGTAAAAATCCCTTATGAGAAAGGTCTTATGGGGCATTCTGACGCCGATGTTTTAGTCCATGCCATAATTGATGCGCTATTGGGTGCTATGGGAGAAAAAGACATAGGAACGCACTTTCCCGACAGTGATATGAGTTTTAAAGACATAAGCAGCATGGTGCTTTTGCAAAAAACTATGCAGATTATGGAAAATAACGGATATAAAATTGTAAACATAGATTCAAATATTATCTGTCAAAAGCCAAAGCTTATGCCTTATATAGATAAAATGAAAGAAAAACTCGCGCCTCTTTTAAATCTTGACATTATGTCTTTATCAATAAAGGCAAAAACCAACGAGGGGCAAGATTCAGTCGGCGAGGGTAACTCTATTGCTTCGCAGTGTGTATGTTTGATTGAGAAAGTATAATGAAGATAAAGAAAAAAGTTATACAACTTATAATTGTCGCTATTGTCGCCTTTTGCGGTTATTTTTTTGTAAATGAGGACGATTTTGCCTCGGGCATTGTACCTGTTAATAATATCCAAAAAACCAACCTAAAAGAAAAAGACTATGTAAATATGCACTGTAAGGGCACAATAGAATACGTTTTACCTGATAAGACCCGCATTGACTGTTTAACCGATGAGTATGCAATAGAGTATGACTGGGCGTCAAAATGGGCAGAAAGTATCGGGCAATCTCTTTATTATGCCAAAATGACAGGACATAAGCCCGCTGTTGCCATAATTATGAAAACTCCGCAGGATGAAAAGTACATAAAGCGTATACAGACTGCTGATGAGAGAATAACCGTGTTTAAAATTAAGGCTTATGAACTACCATAGGGCTTTTGGCATTAGTCTTTCATAAAACCATATCTCAACACCGTCATAGCTGCCTTGCGTAAATTCGGTCCTAAATTTTTCCTGTGCGCCAATTGCAACTATAGGTATATTTGTTTCTTTAGAAACTTCTTTTAAAATCTCATAGCCTCTTATGATATCTTCTTTTGTAGTTTCGTCAGACAAATGAGTGTTAGATATAAGGCCCGAGAACTTTTTCCAAGGGGTTTTATTTAACCCTGATGAAAATTCTATGTATTCAAGTATACTTTCCTTATCTCGAGTTTCAAATTTTGAAGTGTTTACGACAAGATAAATTTTAAGATTCTGTTCGTTTTCTATGCCGTTTAAAATATCAAGAGTATCAAGCCCCGTTGCACCGTATCCTACATCTATAATGATATCGCCTTGATTGTTAAGGCAGTTAATCTGCTCGCCTGTGACATAGCTTCCCGCTTCACCGAGTCCAAAATAGTCGCTTTGTGCTATAACGTCAATACCTCTTTGTTTTAGTTCCCCCAAAATCGGGCGCATGCAATAAGCGGGCTCAACCGTATCAAGGTCTACAAGGGTAATTTTTTTACCTTTTTTTATATACTGTAGAGCCCTGTTTATGGACGTTTCACTTTTGCCTGAGGCATATGCGCCTGTGTATACTTCTGTTGTTCTTGTCAATTTTGCTCCTCAATATTAATTGCCTCATTTGTGGGCAGATTTTCTTTTATTTTCATTTTTTCTTCATACTCTTGAACTTCTTTTATGGCGTTAGGAAGTATTTCTTTAAAGAGTTTTACAAGCGCCGGGTCAAATTGCGTTCCTGCGCGCTCTTCAATGTTTCTTAAGGCTTCATCCGAGCTTAGCCCTTGTCTGTATGCACGGTTAGATACCATAGAGTCATAAGCGTCAGCTACGGCTATTACTCTTGAACCAAGCGGGATTTCATCTCCTTTAAGTCCGTAGGGGTAGCCGTTGCCGTCATAGTGTTCATGGTGGTATTTAATAATTTCAATTACTTCGTATAACTGTTTAATGTCCTCTAAGATTTTAACAGAGTGGTGAACGTGTTTTTTAATTTCTTCATATTCTTCCTGAGTGAGTTTTTGACTTTTGTTCAGGATATCCTCGGCAACACCTATCATACCTATGTCGTGCAAAAGTCCAGCGAGCTCTATTCTGCCTTTCTCGGTGTTATTTATATGCAGTCTTTCAACCATTTTAAGCGAATAGAAAGTAACCCTTCTGCTTCTGCCCAACGTAAAAGAGTCTTTGGCATCAAGAGCTTCAATAATAGCCTTAATTGTGCCCGAGAAGAGTTCTTTTAAGTCTTTGATAAGATTTTCGTTATCTACTTTAAGCTGGTGGTATTCAAGGCTTGCTTCAACCACATGGAGAAGTTCATCCGGGTTAAAGGGTTTTTTGATGTAGCGATAAATTTTTGCGTAGTTAATGGCGTCGATTAGAATTTTAACATCAGAATACGCAGTAACAAGAAGCCTTGTGGTGTTAGGGCAGACTTCATAAGTTCGTCTTAAAAATTCAACCCCGTCCATTTGAGGCATTTTGTGGTCGGATAAAATGCAGTTAAAGCTTTGATTTTTTAATATTTCAAGAGCCTCAACAGCACTTGTTGCTTTTGTTATGTCGTATTTGCCCCTAAGGGTTCTGTATAAAAGCGCAAGATTGTCCGGTTCGTCGTCTACTATTAAAATTTTGTATCTTTTTTCTTCCATTTATCAACACTCCTGAATATTTTCACCATCTTGAGGGGTTTGTTTTTTATAATTTATAGGCAATTTAATAGTAAAAGTTGTACCCTTGCCAACTTCCGAGTCAACAGAGATTTCGCCGTTGTGGTTTTTTATAACTCTGTATGTAATTGACATACCAAGTCCTGTGCCTTGACCTACCGGTTTTGTTGTAAAGAATGGTTCAAAGACTTTTTTTAAGTCTTCTTTTTTAATGCCTTCACCCGTGTCGGAGAATTTTATAACAACATTTTCATCTTCTTGCTTAACGCTTATTGTAACTGTACCTTCGCCTTTAATAGCGTATTGAGCATTATCAAGAATATTCATAAATACCTGATTTAACTGTCCGCCGTAAGCCTCTATTTTTGGAACATTTTGTTCATAGTCTTTTACAACGGTTATTCTGTTTTTGTATTTGTTATTTAAAATATTAAGAGTCGTGTCTATTTCTTTTGGTATGTTAAATTGAGTCAAGACCATCTCTTCCATTCTTGAGAAGTTTTTAAGGTCAAGGACAATGTTTTTTGTTCTTTCTGTTCCCTCAACACAACTTTTTATAAGGTCTTTAACGTCATCTCTTATAAAATCTATGTCAATATCTGCTTTTGTTTTGTTTATTTTTTTCATTTCATCTTCAGATATTGAAGCTTCGTTTGCAATGTAGAGGTCAATTAAGCTGAACATATCTTTTACGTATTTATCAAGTATTACGATGTTACCGTGGATGAAGTTAACGGGGTTATTTATTTCATGTGCTATGCCTGCTACAAGTTCGCCTAAAGAGCGCATTTTTTCAGAGTGAACCATCATGGCTTGAGTTTCTTTTAATTCTTCATTAGCGCGCTCAAGGGCAAGAGTTCTTTCTTGAACTTTAAGTTCTAAGGAGTCATATAAATCATGCAACTGAAAAGCCATATAGTTGTAAGCGTCAACAAGTTCATTTATTTCTTCAAATTTTGAAGGTTTTAGCCTAAAATCAAAATTCCCCTCACCAAATTCCTTAACCCCTTTTGTAAGTTCGTCTATGGGGTTTAGTACTATTCTTGACATAATAGCGCTCGCCATAACACCTACAAAAAGAAATAGTGCTATAAATATTTTTACACTTTCTAAAAGTTTGCTTAGGTGGTCTATAGTTATTCTTTCTGCCGGCACGCCTATGTATAAAATATATTTTTCGGTGTCATTGGGCAGTTCTATTATGTCTTTGTTGCCAAATTTTATAAATATGTCGCCTTTGGCAATTGCTGCATCTTCCTTGTTTATACTATCAATTGTGGAGAAAAATACCGTGTTGGTTTTTTTGTCAACTGCATAAACGTACTTTATCATGCCTTTGTTTTGCAGATTTTTGAGAAAATTAAGGGTTTTTTGTTCGGCATTATTTCTATATGCTTGAGTAAAAATTTCATTTACTACGGAAGAGAGTGAATAACCGTAGGTTTTTATGCTTTTGTTGTATTCAAGTGCAAGATTTTGTACATGGTTAAACACATAACCCATAGTGGTTAGGATAATTAAAGCTATAAGAAAGCTCGTCATATATGCAAAATACGAACTGAGTTTGCGCCTTGGGTGTTGTTTTTTAGAGTTTTTTATTTTAGAAAAAAATTCACTGATTTTGCTCATTTTCCACTGTCTCATTTTCTGTATCAAACATGCTTTGCGTATTTTCTGTTTCATCAGGATTTGCTGCAAACATACTTTGAATTTTGTACGCATTATCAATCGTCGGTGCTTTAGGCTTATCTCTTTTAAAGGGATTTGGGTTAAAATTTTCTCCGTCGTCAAACATTTTGCCTATGACAAAACCAATAAAGCCCATTGAAAGAGATGCAGGGATTACAATTGAGAGCATAAAAAGTATACTGTAGTAATCCATTGAAAAATTATTCAAAAGACTCAATGCTCCAAAAGCAAGCATGGAAAATGACGCAAATAACGCGCTTAGAGTTTTTTGATAAGATATTTTTTCTTCCGTGCTATCGCTCATTTTCTTTATTTTCTGTTTCCATTAATACTTTAAACGAGTATTGAACAAGAGCAATTCTGTCTATGCTTGCCATGTCTTTGTAGCAGCCTGAAATAGCGTAAGTTGTACCGCTTGCGCTTTGCTGCTCTTCAATTCTGATAGGGTGCAGCAGACACTCAATTGTCATATTGTTTATTAATTTAATTTTGATTTTATAATTTTTTGCAACTTCAAGCGGTTCTTTTGTAATGAGTTTAATACCGCCCGCTGAAATGTCTTCAATTGATATGATATTGTCGTTTTGACCTTCAATATCAAACTCGCCCATAAATTTAACACGTGAGTATTCACGTCTTTGGATACTTTTGTAATGCTTTGGCACAGTAACTTTAAGCATAGAGCCATTTTGCTCTTTTACTTTTGATTCAAAGAAAATAAGACCCTCAACTCCCGAGCCGAAGATTTCAACATTTGTGTCTTTCTTGTAATCTTCAAGTTCTTCATTTGTAGCTCTGTTAAGGACAATTTCAATATCATCGCCTTCAATATTTTTTACTTCAAAAATTGTGGCGCTTTCAAAGTTCTCTGGAATAATTCTAAAGTCATGACCTTTCTTGATTATTTCGTGCATATATTTTTTCCTTTATATCTTTTATACAGCCGCTGTTTTCATATCCACTCTTATGGTGCCTATGGATTTTGCTTTTGTATTATTTGTTACTTCATTATAAGACATTATAACAATTTGTGGGTATGTTCGCTCAATTAATCGCCTAAAAATCAACCTTATGGGCGATGAGCACAAAATAACGGGACGGTTGCCTGTTTGTTGAACTGCTTTTGCAAATTCATAGTTAAGGCTGTCCATAAGTTTTTTAACAAAATCAGGATTAAGTGTAAGGCTTTCCCCGTCAGGGTTAACACCTTGTGCTATTTGCTGCTCGACATCTTGAGATAGGGTAATAGCCAAAAGTTCGCCCGTGTCAGCTAGGTTTTGTTTGCAGATGTTTCTTGCAAGAGCTTGTCTGCAAAACTCTGTCAGCGCATTGTGGTTTTTATTTGTTCTTGCTTGCAGGCTCATTGTTTCAAGGATTGTTTTTAAATCCCTTATTGATACACATTCCTTAAGCAGATTTTGAATAATCTGTTGAACATCTGCGGTTGTAATTTCTTTCATTAAGTCATTAACGTACTCGTCAGATACTTCTTTTTTAAGGTTATCAATAAGCTGCTGAACATCCGCGCGGGTTATAATCTCGCTTGCGTTTTTCTTAATTATTTCAGTTAAGTGAGTTGATATAACGGCAGAGGGGCTAACAACGGTGTAGCCTACAGTTTCTGCGTATTCTTTGTCTTTTTCTTCTATCCATATTGCAGGAAGTTTAAAGGCAGGCTCTATTGTGTTTATACCTTTAACATTGGGGTCTTCGGCTCCGCCCATAGAGTTCATGGCAAGCGAGCGGTCAGGATAAACTTCGCCTGTTTCAATGGATACACCTTTTAGCTTCACCTGATAAGTATTTGGAGGAAGTTGAAGATTGTCCCTTACACGAATTGATGGCAGTACAATACCAAGGTCAAGTGCGCTTTGACGTCTTATTTGCGCTATTCTGTCAAGCAAATCTCCGCCTTTTTCGGCATCAAGCAGGCTAACAAGCCTGTAGCCTATTTCAATTTCAAGTGTTTCGACATTTAAAAGCTCAAGCACACTTTCTCTTGTGGCTTTTTTTCTTTTTTTGCCAAGTTTTTGAGCTTTTTTGGCTTCTTCTTGCTCCTTAAGTTCTTGAGCCTCTTTCTTTTGTACTTCTTTGTGTTTATTCCAGCCGTACCAGCCTGCTCCTACAGACACCGCCAAAAACGGAATGGTAGGCATACCGGGGACTATACCCATAAAGAATAAAAGACCCGAAACTATAAAGAGAACTTTAGGGTTAGAGAACATTTCAAGCCCTATATCTTCGCTCAATGAGCGGTCAGAGCCTGATGCACGGCTTATTATAAGACCTGTAGCGGTAGATATTATAAGAGCTGGAATTTGAGATACAAGACCGTCACCCACCGTTAGTATCGTATAAGTTGAAAGTGCGGTTGCCGGTGCCATTTTAAGTTGCAGAACACCTATTATCAAGCCGCCTACGATATTTATAACGGTAATTATAATCCCTGCCGTGGCATCTCCTTTGACAAATTTTGAAGCACCGTCCATAGTACCGTAGAAATCAGCTTCTCTTTCAAGTTTTTTACGTCTTAATTTTGCCTCTTTTTCATCAATTAAGCCTGAATTTAAGTCGGCGTCAATTGAGAGTTGTTTACCCGGCATTGAATCCAATGTAAATCTTGCCGATACTTCAGCAACTCTTCCCGCACCGCCCGTAATTACCATAAAGTTAATAATTACAAGGATTACAAATATTACAAAACCGACTACATAGTTTCCGCCGATTACAAATTGACCGAAAGACTCAATAACGCTGCCTGCGTTTGCTTCAAGTAAGATAAGCCTTGTGGATGTGACGTTTAGACCCAGTCTAAAAAGTGTCGCAACAAGAAGAATTGTAGGGAAAGACGAGTAATCAAGCGGCTCTTTGGTGTATAAGCACACAAGAAGTATTAAAACGGAAAGAGAAATATTTATTGTAAGCAAAAGGTCGAGAAGCTGCGGCGGAATAGGTATGACCATCATAAGTACGATGACAACCAGACCGATTGCAAGAACTATATCATTATTTTTTAATAACAGAGCTAACTTGCCCAACTGCTATACTCTTCCCCTTTTACTTCCCTTTTGCCGAGTAGACAAATCTCAGAACCTCAGCGACCGCTACGTAGAGTTCTTGTGGTATTATACCACCAATCGGTACTAATTTGTACAAACTTTGCGCAAGCGGTTTGTTTTCTACTATAGGTATATTATTGTTTTTTGCAATTTCTCTTATTTTAAATGCTATAAAATCGACACCTTTGGCTAAAACCTGCGGAACGGGAGTGTTCTCAGGGTCGTATTTAATTGCAACCGCATAGTGAGTAGGGTTTACAACAACGACATCCGACTCTTTCACGCTTGACATCATCTTCTGCTGCATAATCTGCATTTGAAAAGCTCTTACCTTGCTTTTTATTTTGGGGTCTCCTTCGAGGTTTTTCCACTCGTCTTTGACCTCTTGTTTTGTCATTTTTATGGATTTTTCATATTGATAATCCTGAAATTTTTTATCTACTATGCCAATGATAAGTAAAATTACACAAATGTTGACAATTAATTCTAAAATTACCGAGCCTACTACCGCAAAACTTGTATTTACGTCCATACCTATTGTTGCAAATAAGTCGCTTTTTCTTTTGTTAATTACGTTAAATCCGACAAGCCCCACAACGGCAAGTTTTGCAAGAGATTTAACAAGCTCCATCATAGTCTTTGGCTCAAAAAAGTTAAACTTTTTAAGGAGCATTTTTATCATATTTCCGGGGGATAATCTCTCAAGGTTAGGCTTTAGCGCCTCTTTTGCAAAAAGAGCGCCTGTTTGCAGCCTTAAAATCAGCACTGCACCTACACATAACAAAAACAAAAACGGCAAAAGGATTTTGACCGTGATTTGAGCATAGGGTATAAAAATCCCCATGGGGTTATTTTCATTAATGTCATTAGGGTTAAGGTGGGTAAAAGTTTGATACAAAATAGTCTGAATGTTTTCTAAAATTGAAGAAGAGAGCATATATAAAAGCCCTACACCTAAGGTAAGCATAAGCGAGGATGTGAAATCCTGACTTTTTGCAATATTTCCCTTGTCTCTTTCTTTCTCGCGCCTTTTGGGGGTCGCGCTCTCTGTTCTCTCTTCGTTTGCCATAATTTAATTATAAACTTTTTTCTTATGTAAATAAACTCATAATCGCTTGCATATAATCCGCTATAACATCGCTTAAATATGCAACCGAACCCTTTAGGAATAAAAGTATAAGCACAAGCCCTAAAAATACTTTAAAGGGTAGTGATACCATAAATATATTCATCTGCGGCATAACTTTACTCATCAAGCCAAGTAAAATATCGCATACCAGAAGTACTGAAAAAATAGGCATTGCAAGCCCGAATGCTATCTGAAACATCTGCCCCGAGAGCAAAAGCGCTCCCTCAAAAATCCCTGAGTTAAATACCCCCTCTAAGCCTACAGGCATGGCAAAAAAGCTCTTATAAATTGCGGCAAAGAGATATTCATACGCTCCAAGCCCTAGAAATACAAGGGTTACAAGGTAAGTGTAGAGGCTTGACATAATTGTCGAACTCTCGCCTGATACAGGGTCGAGCACATTTGCCATAGAAAGACCCATTTGTATGCTGATTAGCTCGCCTACCATAGAAACTCCTACAAACAGCAGGTTTGCAATAAAGCCTATAGCAAAGCCTATGGCAAATTCTATCGCTATAAGTATTGCAAATTCAGGCATGGAATGAGGCATAATAAAATGAGCTTTTGCGCTTAATATCGGGTATAAAATAAAAGAAATAAGTGCGCAGAACCAGATTTTAACCTGTTCGGGCATTGTAAAGGTAGAAAAAAACGGCGCGGTTGCAAAAAGCCCTGACATTCTTGTAAAAATAAGCATAAATACAACAATGTTTTTCGGAGAAAAAAGACTCAACAGGCTTGGTGCATCGGGCATTTTTCACCTCAACCTATGAATGTTCTCATATAATCAAAAAGTTCGTTTGTCCTTGAGATAAATACATTTAGCATCCAGGGCATACATACAATGAGTGCTAAAATGCAGGCGAATATTTTAGGCACAAAAGTAAGAGTTGACTCTTGAATTTGTGTTACCGACTGGACAATGCTTATCAAAAGACCGACTACAATTGATGTAATCAAAACAGGCGCACACATTTCCATGGTGAGCACAAGAACTTTTTGAAAAATTGTTAAAAATACTTCTTCTTCCATTTTGCCCCCGTTAAGTTACAAAGCCTTCAATAAGCGATTTTGTTATCAGATACCATCCGTCCACCATTACAAACATTATAAGTTTAAAGGGCATAGCAATCGTTGTGGGCGGTAAAAAGAGCATACCCATCGAAACAAGGATACTTGCAACGACAATGTCTATGACAAGGAACGGTAAAAATATTATAAAGCCTATTTTAAAAGCCGTTTTTAATTCTGAAAGTACAAACGCCGGAATAAGCACATAAGTTGGCACATCGTCAGGGTTTTTGAATCTGGGGAGCTTTGCTAAGTGCTGAAAAAGAGCTATTTCTTTTTCATGCGTTTGTTTAAACATAAATGTCCTCAAAGGTTTTATGGCGTTATCCAGTGCTGCCTGCTGGGTTATTTGGTTTTTAATATAGGGTTGATATGCAGTGTCATTGATTTTTGACAATGTCGGCGACATTACAAAAAATGTAAGAATAAGCGCAAGCCCTACAATAACTTGCGAGGGAGGCAGTGTTGACGTTCCTATAGCTTGGCGTGTAAGGGTCAGAACAATAACTATACGCACAAATGCCGTTGTCATAATTATTATACTCGGTGCGAGGGTTAAAATGGTTAACAGTATTAAAACCTGAACACCTTGAGTAAATTCCTGAGGAGTATTAGCTCCCTGCATGCCGACATTTATTGTAGGAAATGACAATGCCGCATAAGAGTGGGCATTGCTCAGTAAATAAAGACAAAATGCCCCTAAAAGTTTTATATATTTTTTAAAATTTCCGCTCCCCATAAACTCTTCCTGTTTTTTATTGTGCAAATACTCCCATGCGCCTAAATTTGTCGTATCTGTCTTTCTTTAGTTCCTCTGGTGTCATATTTTTATACTCATCAAGCGCATTTAGCAGTGATTTTTTAAGTTCTTTTGCCATTGCTTCAGGGTCATAATGCGCACCGCCTACGGGTTCTTTGATTACTTCATCAACAATGCCGTATTGAAGCAGGTCATTACCTGTGATTTTAAGTGCATTAGCAGCTTCACGAGCCATATTGGCGTCACGCCACAGAATTGAAGCGCAACCCTCGGGTGAAATTACCGTGTAGTAAGCATGTTCAAGTATCATTACTTTATTTGCAACCGCTAAACCTAAAGCTCCGCCTGAGCAGCCCTCGCCTGTGATTACTGCTATAACGGGCACTTCAAGTTTTGCCATTTCTTTTAAGTTAACAGCAATTGCTATACCCTGACCTGTTTGTTCTGCCTGCATACCGGGGTATGCGCCCATAGTGTCTACAAGGGTTATAATAGGCAGATTGAATTTTGAAGCATGTTCAAACAATTTTAGGGCTTTTCTGTAGCCTTGAGGTTGAGGCATGCCAAAGTTGTATTCAAGGTTTTCTTTTGTTGTTTTACCTTTTTGAGTGCCTACAATCATAACGGGTTTTCCGTCGATTTTTGCAACCCCGCCGATAATAGCCCTGTCGTCACAACCTGCTCTGTCGCCGTGAAGTTCGATAAAATCTTCTGTCATATAGTGAATATAGTCAAGAAAATTCGGCCTTTGAGGGTGGCGGGCGATTTGCAGTTTTTGATAAGGCTGCAAGCTTTCGTAAAGCTCTTTTTTGTATTCTTGAGTCTGATTTTCGAGTTTTTTGATTTCTTCGTTATAATCCATATTTGTATCCGCACTCAACTTTTTTAATTCTTCTATTTTTTCCTGCATTTTATAAATAGGTTTTTCAAATTCCAGTATTTGCATAATTTTGTCCTTTTGCCGTTATTTTTTTGTATGCATTTCAATTAGTTTTGACAGTTTTTCTTTCATCTCTTTTCTTGTAACAATAAGGTCGATTTGACCGTATTTCAAGAGATATTCAGCCGTTTGGAAATCGGCGGGGAGTTTTTGTTTAATTGTTTGCTCAATAACTCTTCTTCCTGCAAAACCAATTCTTGCGCCTTTTTCGGCGATTATAATATCGCCAATTGTACCAAAGCTTGCCGTAACACCGCCAAATGTGGGTTCTGTTAAAACCGTTATATAAAGAAGTTTTGCTTCGTTAAGTTTGGCAACCGCACAGCTTGTTTTTGCCATTTGCATAAGGCTTAGAGCACTCTCTTGCATTCTTGCGCCGCCTGATGAAGTGAACACTATAACAGGCAGTTTTTCTTTCAGGGCATGCTCCATAATAAGGGTAACTTTTTCGCCCACTACAGAGCCCATTGAACCGCCCATATAATCAAAGTCCATAACCGCGATGGCTGCTTTTTGTCCGTTTATTTCACCAACACCGCAAATAACCGCTTCATCAAGTCCTGATTTTTCTTTTGCGGATTTTTGTCTTTCACTGTAGGGCTGGGTGTCAACAAATTTTAGAGGGTCTTTACCTTGAATGTTTTGAAACATTTCAACAAATGTGCCCTCATCGACAATGAGTTTAATTCTGTCCCTTGCGCCTATTCTGAAGTGATAGTCGCAGTTAGGGCATACCATATCATTATGCTCCAAGTCTTTTTTAGGCAGCTGTGAGTTGCAGTTGTAGCAGAGCATCCAAAGTTTTGATATGGAATCGTCAATCTTTACGTCGTTATCGCGGGCAGCAATTTGCTGCATTTTTCTCTTGTTAAACCAATCGGTCAGTGTCATCCTTAAAATCCTCAACCAAAATCTTCTTTAAATACATTATAATATAAATACTCTAATGTGTACAAAAATCAATTGAATGTGTAGGATTTTTTAACTATTATTAATATATGCAAGGGCAGGTTTTTAAAATACATTCCGATTTTTACTATATAAAATCCCAAGAGGGGAATGTTTTTGAATGTAAACTTCGTGAAGTTTTAAAAAAGCAAAACCAAAAAGTCCTGACGGGTGACTTTGTAGAATTTGACGAGTCGGGTGCGATTTTTAACATACTTGAGAGGAAAAATTTTATCCTAAGACCTTCTGTTGCAAACATTGACCTTGCAGTTGTCGTATCTTCTTTACTTGAGCCAAAGCTTGATTTTGTGCAGCTAAACAGGTATTTAACTTTTCTAAAGTATCATAATATTAATACTCTTTTATGTTTTAACAAAGAAGATTTGCTCAAAAGCCCCGATTTTAGTGTTATGGCGGATAAAATCTTATCAATATATTCACCCTTAGGCTATAAGATTTTATTTACTTCAGCTAAAGAAAACCAAGGTTTTTTGGATTTTAAAAAAGAAATAAAAGGTAAAACTATTGTCCTGTGTGGTTTATCAGGTGTCGGCAAAAGTTCTGTAATAAACGCGCTAAACCCTGATTTAAACCTTAAAACTTCAAAAGTAAGTGCTTATACCCAAAGAGGCAGACACACTACAAGGCACTGCGAGATACTTGATTTTAAAGATTTTAGAATAATCGATACCCCCGGCTTTTCTAACCTCAGGTTTGATTTTATCCTGCCAAAGGATTTAGACAGCCTTTTTGATGACATAAGTTTTTATGCAAAAGACTGCAGATACTCTGACTGTCTGCATATTGAGGGAGATGAGCACTCTTTAGGCTGCAGCGTTTTAAGTAATTTAGATAAAATTGAACCTACAAGATATGAAAGCTATCTTGAATTTTTGGAAGAATCAAGAGAATATAAACAAAAAGTCACATATAGCGGTACAAAAGAAGAAGAAACAAAAAAACACACCCACGGTAAACAAAAGGCAAAAATCAGTCGGGTAAAAAGGGAAAGCTCAAGAAATACCGCAAGGCAGAAGATTAAATTTTATCAAATGGAAGAGGATAGAGATGAATATTAGTGAATACAGAGATTTGGTGCAAAAAACTCTTGAAGAATATTTTGATGATTACAAGAAAACAGCACTTTATGATAAAACCATTTGGGACGCTATGAGCTATACTTGCCTTTTGGCGGGCAAAAAATTAAGAGCGGTTTTTTGTCTTGAAACTTGCAGAATGTTTTCAGGTTCATATAATGAGGCTTTAGCTACTGCTTGCGCTATTGAAATGCTCCATGCTCAAAGTTTAATCCATGACGACTTGCCTTGCATGGATAATGATGATTTAAGGCGCGGAAAACCCTCTAACCATAAGGTTTTTGGCGAAGCCATGGCTGTTCTTGCGGGAGATGCGCTAATAAGCTTGGGTGCTCAAATAATAATTGATAAAACTCCAAAAACCGTTAACAGTATTGCATTAATTGATGTTTTGAGATTGTATTTAAAATCCGCCGGCGCTTTTGGTATTGTAGCGGGGCAATGTGCCGATATGGAGGCAGAAAAAAAGCTTGGCAAGATTAATGAAGAACACTTAAAATATATTCACACATATAAAACCGCAGCGCTTTTTGAATGTTCAATAGTTTCAGGTGCGCTTTTGGCGGGTGTGTCTTGCGATAAGGTTGAACTTATGAGAGATTTTGCGCTTAACTTCGGACTTGCTTTTCAGGCGTATGATGATATTTTAGATGTTATTTCAACAACTGACGAGCTGGGTAAAACCGCAGGCAAGGACGAAAAATCTCAAAAGGCAACTTATGTAAGTCTTTTTGGACTTAAAATCGCAAAAGAAAAATTTAATGAATTAATTTTGAATTGTCATGATATACTTAAAAAAGCAGGAATTGAATCGGAAGTATTTAAAGGCATTTTGGACAAAATGCACGAAAGGGTAAACAGATAGTGAACAGCGGAGCCGGTTTTTTTAATACGGGATTGGAAGTACTTGCCGCAGGCTTATTAGCGGCAGGGATAGCACAGACTTTAAAAGTAATTTTTCACTTTATTAAAAACAAAAAAATAAATTTTAAAATATTCACTACAACAGGCGGCATGCCCTCTTCTCACAGCGCAGGAGTCATTGCTCTGGCTACAAGTGTGGGTATAATTGAGGGCATTACATCCGTTGAGTTTGCGATGTCTTTAGGTTTTTCTCTTATTATTATGCAGGATGCCGCAGGTCTAAGACGTGCTGCAGGCAAAACCGCAGCTACGCTTAATAGAGTTGTAAGAGAATTTGTAGAGCACCATGAAACAAAACCTTACGAGGTTTTAAAAGAACTTTTAGGGCATACGCCCTTTGAAGTTTTTTGCGGTGCGGCATTAGGTGTAGTTGTTGCTTTTATAGTACATGCGCTAAATAATATTGAACCTGTGAGAGATTTTCTTAATCTAGTTTGCTCTTTTTAAAAGCTCTGTTAGGGTGGGTTCTTTTTTAGCGTGTTTTTTAGGCTCTTCTCTTTTGTCCTCTAAACAGTGAGAGTTGTTAGTAAAGCTTGAAAGCCCGATGTAGCCTTCATCTGATGATTCTATGGCAAATAGTTTCTTTAAAAAATTCATAATTTCACCTGTTACTGTTTTGTTATTCAAATTATACACTCAAATTTAAAAAAATGCTCGTTTGTTTTGCCCGATATTTATCGTTCAATTTATAAAT
>CASDXV010000022.1 GCA_949285255.1 uncultured bacterium
ATAATCGGTATACCTTGTAAAATCCTCTTTAGTATGTAGCTCCATATAGACATAAAAATACTTTACACCAGATTTAAAATTTTATTATTAGTCAAAAAGATTATTTAGTCTTTCTTGAATTTCCGCAGGGTCAATTTCTTCTGTTATGGAGTTAACATCGTATGCAAGCTGATAGTACTTGGCGGCTTCGATTTTTTCTCCCTTTATAGCATACGCCCTGCCAAGATTGTAGTAGGCAAGCGCGTAGTTTGGATTTGATTCTGCAGCGTGCTTAAAGCACTCTATTGCATTTGAAATGTGAGCTAAGTCGTCTAAGTAAATAACACCGAGGTTGTTGTGCGCTATGTCATAATGAGGGTCGTATTTAATAGAGAGATTGTATTCTTTTATAGCCTCTGTTAAATCACCCATACCCCAGTATAAATAGCCCATATTGCAGTGAATTTTTGCATTGTTTGGCTCAAGTTCAAGAGCTCTTCTGTAGACTATAAGGGCGTTTTTATAATCTTCCGCATCATAAAATGCGCTTCCAAGGCTGACGTAGATGTCTATTTCTTTTGGTGCAAGCAAATGTGCTATATGGAAAGATGAAACCGCAGCTTGCATATTTTTTGTGACATTTTGTTGGATGTATCCTAAGGTTTGTGCTACAAGGCTTGTCCAGTCTTGTTTAGGGTTTAGTGTTATAGCACTTTGATAGTGTGAAACAGCCTCGTCAATTTCACCTTTCATAAAGTACAGGTTTGCAACATTACTGTGCAGCACGGCATTATTAGGGTGAATTGAGATAAATTTTTTGTAGGTTATTATGGCATTATCGTAATCGCCCATTTCTTCATAGGCTTGAACAAGGCCTGAATATGCACTAAAGCAAAGAGAATCAATCCAGCGAGCCATTTTGTACTCTACAATTGCCTCTTCATGCTTGCCTACAGCCCTGTAAACATCACCTAAGAGAGAATATAACGGCGCAAAACCGGGCATTTTATCTATTGCTTGAGAATAAATGCCTATAGCCTTGTCAAAATCCTTAAGAGCATAGTATTTATAGGCATTAACAAGTGCGGGGAAAATTGTGACTATTTTTGCCTTGTTTATGACATTTTTAATTGCCTCAGAATCAAAAGGCAGGGTTAAGACCGATAAAATAAGGTCGATATAGCTTTCTATTTTTGTTTTTGTGGATTTAAAAAACAGTGCCCTCAAAAGTCTGTATTTGAGGTAATGTATTCTTGATGACCTTAAAATGGTGTGTTTTAGCGCCTCATTTGCCTCATCTAGTGCATCGTGGTAGCGGTCTTTTTTCTTTAAGGATTGAGCTATCATATAGTGGCACTGAGCTTTATTTGCGCCTTTGCCTAAAGCAAGGTTAAAGTAGTTTATGGCCCTGTCCAGCTCACCTTTGTGATAGAAGGCAAAGCCTATTTTGTAGTATATGGACGGGTCATCTATTAAGCTTTCAGATGCTCTTTGGTATTGGGTGATAGCCTCATCAATATATTGTTTTGCCTGATATACATCTAAGTGCCAGTCCATATACAAGTCGCCAAGACGTACGCAAAGTGCGGTATTTGAGGGTTCTTTCATAAGAAGTGATTGGCAATATTCAATCGCTTTTTGTATTTGTCCGCTTCTTGCAAGCTGGTTTATTTTCTTATTTATCTTATTGTCTGTTTTCAAGAGCCCTCTCCGATATTGCTTTTAGCCTTTTTCACTTAAAACTTTTAGACAAAAGCCTGATATTTTATCTCTGTCAAATTCACTTATGTCTGTGTATTTAGCTATGAGTTTGTCACCAAAGCGGTTAATGATTTGCGCTTCAATATTTAAGTCTTTTCCAAACTCTTCGTTTAAAAGTCTTATTTCCACGACATCGTCAACATTAAAAATATAATCATCAGGCAGAAACTTTATGCCGCCTGCTGATATGTCAACAGCGCTTGCACCCACAAGGTTTCCGTCTTTTTTGACAAAAAACCTAAAATCAACCGCTGCACGTACAAACTCACGTTTTTGATAAATGCCAAGCGCTTTGGCGTTTTCTATTACAAGCTTACCGTCTCCTGATGGTGAGCAAATTACCATAGAATTCATAGGTTTTACGCCATGTTGAGTGTGAACTTTTACAAAAATTTCATCACCCTCACTAAGTGCCCATGCGTAGCTTTCATAGTCTTTTGAGTAATAAATTTCCAATCTGTCATTTTGCGCATCAGATATTATCCCCTCAAGCTCGGGGAATTTTGGGCATTTTATTATTACTATTTGTCCGCGTTTTGCTTCTAACATATCCTCATTCTAATTTATGGTGTATTTTTATGCAAATTATTAAATAAAATTAAAAATCTAAAAATTTCTCGGGTGCAAGTGCGCAGATTAGAGATTTTTTACCAAGGATATACCTTGCAGCTTCGCATACATCGTTAGCATTTGTTTTATTTATTTCTTCAATGAATTTTTCGCTATAGTTAAGTCCAAGCCCCATAAGGTAGTTATACCCTTCCATTGAGGCAAGTTGAGAATTTGTTTGGGAAAAATATTCCAGCCTGCCTATGATGTTTTCTTTCCCCCCTTGAATTTCTTCTTGTGAGGGCGGGTTATCGGCGATTTTTTTTAGCTCAAACATAAATCCGTCAAGGGATTTTTTGATATTTTTTGGTTCTGTTGCAATATAAAAGCTAAAAAGCGCTGATTTTGAAAGTGTTTCGTAGCTGCTTCTTACAGTGTATGCCAGTCCCTGCTTGTCCCTTAACTCTACAAAGAGTCTTGAGCTCAAACCTGACGCGCCTAAAATATTATTCATTAAAGAAATTTTAGGATATAGTTCACTTTGCATATTTGGAACAATCCAACCTTGAAACAGTTGAGCCTGATTTAGGTCATTTTTTGATATTTTAATTATTTTTGCGTTTTCATCGTTAAGTTCATCAATTTTTTGAATTTGAGATTCTGTTTCATTTGACTTCATAAAATCAAAATTATCCGCAAAATACTGTGCTATTTCTTGCGGGTCGTTGATATCTCCTGCTATTGAGATGACTTTTTTTGAGTTAAGAATTTGTTTATGGATTTCAAACATGTCTTCTTTTTTTATGTTGTCAATCTCTTCAAGGGTTTTTGTAGCGGTGTTTGAGTAGTAATGACCGCTAAATACGTTTCTTACAAAAGTATCTGTAGCTAAAATTCTTGGATTATCTAAGTCGGATTTTAGCTCGCCTTTGACTTTGTAGAGTTCTTTTTCAAACTCGTCAAAAGTGGAGTTTAAAAGTATATCTTGCGCGTAGTCCATAGCACGTTTAAAATCTTCATTTAAAAACAAAAAGCTTACTTTCAGGTAGTCTTGTTTTGTTTTTATGGAAACATCTATGCACTCATTTTCAAGCTCTTGAGCCAGAGTTTTTGAGTCTTTTGTTTTTGTCCCTTGTAATAACAGTTTTGCAAAAAGTCCGTATGTGCCTGAGTATTTTTCGGGCTTATCGATTTTAAAATAAAAGCATACCGAGGTTCTTGGAGTGTTTTTTTTGTTATTTAAAATTATATCTATACCGTTTTTTAAAATATGTTCCATTACTTTTCTCCTTGGGGTAAAAGCACACATGTTGAGCAGATGTCTTTGTTTAAGTATTTTGAGGCTATTTGAGATATATAACTTGTGTCAATTTCATTTAGTGTATCAAGGTAGACTGACGCGGGTTTTAAGTCTTCGCATACGGTCATATAATAACCTATAGAATCTGCTATATCAGAAACAGTTTCAGCCTCTTGAGCAAAGTTTACCTTAGCTCTTTTCTTTGCTTTTTTAAGTTCTTCCTCGCTTATTGAGCTCAGCTTTTCAAGCTCTTCTTTTATTTCTTTTATAAATACATCTTTTTTCTCGGGGTCAAAATTGGCTTCTATAAAGAAATTATCTCCGTCACGGAACTGATAGTGACAGGTTTCTATCTGATAAACATAGGGTTCTTTCGGATTTTCAATAAATCTTGTTTGCAGTCTTGAACTTTTGCCTTCGCCCAAAATTATTGAAATTACATCAAGAGTTATTGTTTCTTTTAAGTTTTTTGCACTGTCGCATAAAAATCCTGCCATTAAATAGCCCGTGTTTACATCTCCTTTTAGTTCAATATTTTTAGGGTTCTTGTTAATGGTTTCGGGTATTTTTTCATCCGACGTGCATTTTTTAATGTTTGAATAGTCTTTGAACTTAAATTCTTTTTCAAGTTTAGCAAGAATTTCCTCGTCCTTAAAATCCCCGACAACAATTGTAGTCAGGTTGTTTGGCGAGTAGAAAGTCTTATAATAGCGCATTATTTCATCCCTTGGAATGGATGCTATGATTTCCCCCGTGCCTATTACCTCTCTTTTGTAAGGGTGTTTTTCATACATTGCATCGTTAAGCGCCGAGTATACTTTTCGCCAGTTGTTGTCTTTTCCCATGCGAATTTCTTCAATAACAACATATCTTTCGCGCTTTTGTTCAGGTATTTCACTGCCAAATTTAAAAGCCGGACCCACTTCATCTTCAGGAATTATAGGGTCAACCATCATATCGGCATGCATTTCTATTGCCGTATCAAAAGCTCTTTTTGGAATGGTTACATAGTAGTATGTGTAGTCTTTCCAAGTTGCAGCGTTAATTATACCGCCTTTGGATTCAAGAGTTCTGTCAAAAACGCCTGCTTTATATTTTGTTGTACCTTTAAACATTAAATGTTCAAGAAAGTGCGATACGCCGTTATTTTGTTCGTTTTCGTTAATTGAGCCTGTTTTTGCCCAAGTGCTGATGTTTGCCATATGCGAATCTTTTTTTGCAATGACAATCTTGTGCCCGTTTGGATATGTGTAGATATTTACGGGTTCATCAAGATAGGGGTATGTTACTTCTTCTTTTTTAATGTAGTTTGGCATTTTTCCTCTTATTCCGTTATGTCGCGGCGAAGTTTTGCTGCGCCTTTTAAGTATTGGTGTTTAATTTCTGTTTGAGATTTTGTGGTGTTCACGCTAAGGAGTATCCTAAGGCACATTTTAATAGCG
Organism: uncultured bacterium; assembly: GCA_949285255.1. GTDB lineage: Bacteria > Cyanobacteriota > Vampirovibrionia > Gastranaerophilales > Gastranaerophilaceae > Galligastranaerophilus. Next base: position 5,032 of record CASDXV010000022.1, read on the forward strand.
CCTTTTACGTCCATTTCTCGATAACACATCATAGGAACATTTTCAAAACCGCAGTATTCTCTGGCAAATTTTGCGGGAAATTCTGCGTCAATGTCGGATGTAACGGTAAAAATCGCAAAAGCTATGTCTTGAGTTTCTATATTATTTTTCTCAAGCATCTGTTCTAAAAGCTCAACGGTTGCTTCTTTTATGCTTGTTTTGTCGTTACCGTTAAGTGTTATTGCTCCTCTGATTCCTCTATTCAACATTGTTCGAAAATATCTCCTGTTTTAATTTTTGCACCCAAGCTCCAGTTATATGCGCTCATCTCACCCTTGCCCTCGGGCTTTACACTTACAAGCAAAAGTGCATCTTCACCGCAGCATACGCAAATGCCGTTTTTATCTATACTTATTACTTCACCGCACTTTTTGACTTGTGAACATTTAATGGGCTTAGTTTTTAAAATTTTTACAAGTTTAGAGTTAAACTTTGTGTGATTAGTGTTAATTGTATGCATTGCTCGGATTTTATCGTGAATTTTTTTTGCGCATTGCTTCCAGTCAATGTTTTTATCCTCTTTTTTTATTTTTTTAGTAAATGTTGCCTTGGTGTGTTCTTGTTTTCTTGGTGTTAAACTTCCACTGTAGAGCCCCTTTAGAGTTTCATCCAGAAGTTTTGGCGACATGTTTGAAATTTTTTGCATAAGTTCAGGGGTGTTAATTTCTTCATCAAGGTCAATTTCTTCTTGCAGGCAAATATCTCCCGCATCAAGTTCAAGAGCTGTTTTCATTGTTGTAATGCCTGTTTTTTTCTCTCCGTTTAAAATAACCTCACATATTGGGTTTGCTCCTCTATAAAGCGGTAAAAGTGAAGCATGCAGATTGATTGTTCCGTATTTTGGAATATCAATAACCTCTTGGGAGAGAATTTGACCAAAGGCAAAAGTTATGAAAAAATCGCACTCGTATTGCTTTAATTTTTCAATTATTTCAGGCTCTTTTGAGATTTTTTGCGGTTCAAAAACATCAATTGAATTTTCGCGCGCTATTGTTTTTATTTTTCTTTCTACAATTTTTTTGCCGCGGTTAGAGGGTTTTGGCGGTTGTGTAACAAGAGCGCAGACCTCGTAATCATCAGATTTTATAAAGTATTCAAATGATTGTATTGCTATATCAGGTGTTGCAAAAAATACTATCTTCAATGATTATTCCTTGTTTTGCGCTTTTTCGTTTTTTAAAATCTCTTCTTCAAGCTCGGGCTCGTCAATGAGCCTTTCTTGCTCGATAGAGGGAAGATTGTTTTGTTTTAACACTTCTATTGCATCAAAAATATTTCTTGAATGGTCAATAAAAAGAATACCGTCCAAGTGGTCGTATTCATGCTGAATAGCCTTAGCGAGCAATTCTCCGTTTTTTGCCTCAAGTACAAAAGGTCTGCCGTTTATGTCTGTTGCTTTTACCATGACATTTTTGTAGCGCCTTACATCGACATATGCCTGAGGAAAGCTCAAACAGCCTTCGTTACTTTTTATTGCACCGCTTTTCTTAATAATTTTAGGGTTTATAAAAACTATAGGATTAAGCGGTTCATCATCCATAGACACATCTATTACAAACATTCTTAAATTTTCGCCAACCTGAGGAGCTGCAAGGCCAACACCGTTGTTTGCATACATGGTATCTATCAAATCATGCGCCAGTGTTTTAATCTTTTTTGATACTTTTGATATTTCTTTAGATTTCAAACGGAGCTTCTCATCTCCGTACTTTAAAATTTTTAATATAGCCATAGTTAAATATTACCACAAAATATATTATAATTATAATATTAGGCAAGATTTATTGTCTTTGTGTTTTAAATAAATACAACAGGAGAATGATATGAAAAAGATTTTTGCTTTATTTATTGTTATGATTTTTGCACTGAGTGCGCCTGCTTTAGCCAGAACAAAGTATGATAAATACGGACACAAAATCACTCCTAAAAAGAAAGTAAAAGTCCAAGCTGCGGCAAAAGTTGGTGAAGAGAAAAAAGTAAAAGTTAAAGATATAGAGGACGGGCGCGGCAGAAGCCTTGGACGCGCCGTTAGAAACGGTGAGAGCGACAGTTTTACCATGTATGATGCTCGCGGCAGAAAAACAGGTACATATGTTGAGGATAAGAACGGCAACGGCAAATACTACGACGTGCGCGGCAGAGAAGTAAGGGTAAATCGCCGAACTCAAAATATAGAATAAGTATAAATATAATCATCCATTACAAAACCGTCTCCAATGTCACAAACAACGGAGTCGGTTTTTTTAAAGCCAATTTTTTCGTAAAATGCAATAGAATTTAGATTGTTCTTGTTAACTGTTAGTAAGATTTTATCAAGACCCAAGTCTTTACATTTTGTGCATACAAAATTGAAGGCTTTTCTGCCGTAGCCTTTTGAGCGATAGTCTTGCTTTATATAGAGTTTTGATAAGAACAAGTGCTCGGGCTTTTTACAAAATCCAATGTAGCCTATAGTGTTTGAGTCCTCTTTTATAAAGTAGTACTCATAACCTTGTTTTATTTGCTCTTTTATAGCGTTTTCGGATTGAAATTTTTCAAGCATGTAGTTAATCTGCTCTTCGCTTAAAATGCTTGAATAATGCTCACTCCAGATGTCATTACCAAGAGCTGCAAGCTCTTTTATGTCATCTTCAATTACTTTAGAAAAACCTATGAATTCGCTCATAGGTTTTAATATAGCATATTTTTAAAAATTGTTAAATAATACCGTATTTTTTGCCTATTTTTGCAATAATCTCTATAGCTTTATCGATTTGAGCTTTAGTTAAGTCTTTCATTATGCAAAGCCTTAATCTGCACTCTTTTCTTCTGACTGCAGGGTATGTAACGATATTTGTATAAACTCCGCTTAGCCTTAGGTCTTGATACATTTTAAAGAGAATTTGCTCATCCCCTATTATAATCGGCACAATACCTGATTGAGTTTCACCTGTATTAAAGCCTAATTTGTTGAGTTTTTCTTTTATATAGGTTATGTTTTGCCAGAGCTCTTTTCTGCCTGCTCTGTCATGTTCAAGGAGTTTAAATACCTCGTTTAACCCTGCTACAGTAGGCGCTGGTAGTGCTGTTGAGAAAAAGAAACTTCTTGCATAATGCCTTAAATATTGAGCTATTTTTCTTGTTGTTGCACAATAGCCGCCGACTGCACCTGCGGTTTTACTCAGCATACCTACATTTAAATCTATTTTATTTTCAACACCATATACCTGAGCACTTCCTCTGCCTGTAGAGCCAACTATTCCCAGCCCATGGGCGTCATCAACCATTACTTTTGCACTCCATTTATGCGCAAGTTCACAGATTTTATCCAGACGGGCAATGTCCCCGTACATAGAAAAAACACCGTCCGTTATTATGAGTTTTGGCTTGTTTAGCTTGTCACATTTTTCAAGTATATGCTCAAGCGCTTTCATATCATTGTGAGGATAAACCTTGATATCTGCGCCTGATAGCTTTGAGCCGTCAAAGATTGAAGCATGGTTTGCGCTATCGTTAATTATAATATCTTCTTTTGAGCACAGTGCAGAAATTACACCAATGTTTGTGCCATATCCGCTTGGAAAAAGTACGGCATCTTCTGTTTTATAAAAATTTGCAATTCTTTTTTCAAGTTCTTTATGGATGTCGCTGATTCCTGCGTAAACTGAAACTGCGCCCATGCCGTAGCCGTATTTTTCTATTGCTTTTATGGCTGCATCGCAGACTTTTTTGTTTGTTGTGAGATTTAGGTAGGAATTTGACCCTAACATAATTACTTCATGCTCACATCCGCTTCTTTCCTTTATTTTGACACTTGGGCCTGCTTTTTCTAACATTTGCACGCCAAGCCCTTCGCTTCCTGTCATTTGTGAGCTTGAAAGTACTCTATCAAGACCTTCTGTTTTTTCAAAAAGGTCTTCTCCCTCTTGTGTATACAAAAAATCCTCAAATTTCATTTTTATTCCTCCTAAATATTGAATAAGTTTAAATTTCTGATTTAAAACATTCAATTGCCATAAGAGGTAATAAATGTGGGGAATTTAATTAAGAGAGTGATTTTGCAAGCGCTCTGACGTATTCTTTTTCAAACTCTCCGCCTTGTGCTCTGCCCCTTAATATATCAAGAGCCTTTTTGTCGCTCATTGAGGCTTTATAGGGTCTTTCTTCTTTAAGGGCGCTGTAAATATCTGCAATTTGCAGGATTTGAACCATAGGTTCATTTGAGTTTGAGTAAGTATGATGATTTTTTACAAGTTTTAACACGGGAGATTCAACCCCTGCGCTTCTTAGAGTTTCATAACCAAGATGGGCGTGTTTATCTACAATTTTTCTTTCCCAATCATCAAGTTTGCCGTTTTTATTTAAAATACTGTCAGGAATATACGCTTTACCAACATCATGCAATAGCGCAGCTTTATTCATTATTGCAAAATCCTTATTGCTAAAGCTTTTTCCATAATGTCTCATTATATTTTGAGCTGCTTTTGCAGTAGGTATAAAGTGAGGGTATACTTCGCCGGATACATTTTGCGGGTAAATATTGTTTGTGCTCAACTCTGCTGCAAGTATTTTTTGAATATTGCTATTTTGTTTTGAGGCGGCACTTAGTACATGGGGGTTGGAGTATTTTCCGATAAACTCTCGAGGGAAGAGCTTAACCAGAAAATCATCTTTTATAGCGTAAATCGGGTTTTGTGCAGCAGGATTTATTTTTGCCTTTTCACGCACAAAAGTGTCGGCGTTTAGTAAATATCTTGTGCCTAAAACTCCCGTATTATATGCAACTGTATTTACAGGATGAAAACCTGTTGTTGTAATTCTTTCTACGTTCACTTCTATAAACCACACACAACTTATGTATTAATAAAAAAAATTTGTAAGTCAAAATTGCATAATTGTAAAAAAAGTTAATATTTATAAATGTTAACTTTTGTAAATTCATCTTTTGCCTTTCAAAATGGACGTATTGCCTCTTATATTTTATGTATATGCAATTAGTATATCAATTTTATGTCTCATATTTTTTTTATTAATTTACAACACACTAAATAAGAGAGGATAATTATGAGCTACAGCACAATTTATGCTGACAGTTTAACTGCGTACCAAAACGGACAAAACATGGCAAATGCAATACAGAAAAAAATTGAAAATATTGCCGATAATGAGGTTTTGTTTGGCAAGGTTGATTATTCAAGTAGTTATAACGGAATACTTGATGATTTTAAATCTTCTGCTTCTAATGGAGACGGTACAGGCTCCGGTGGTGAAGCCGGTGAAGACGGTGCTTCCTCAGGCAGCGGTGAATTAGCTGCAGACGGAGGTACAAAAGCAACAGAAGAACAAATGCAGCAGCTAAGAGAAGCTTATGCTCAAGTTGAAGATGAACAAGGCTGGGTTGGAAAGGCCTGGAATGGTATTAAAAACTTCTTTGGACACAGCAACGGTTCTAATGCTGTAGAAGAAACTTTAGATAAAGCAGAAGCCGGTGAAATATCATACGAAGCAGCGGTAGAAAAATTAAATACCTATGCATCTAAACAGGATTCTATAGTTGATACGGTTGCAAATGTTGCATCAGGTTTGGCAGTAGCTGTCGGTGTTATTGCTGCACCATTCTCATTTGGTGCAAGTTTGGCACTTGGAGCCGGAGTCGGAGCTGCAGTTAAAGTAGGCATAAAAGCATCTGATGCCGCAACAAACGATGTAGAGGGTGACTATACATTAAAAGACGGACTTAAAGATGGTGTAACAGGTGCCGTAGGCGGCGTTGTAACCGCAGCAACGGCAGGCATTGGAGCGGCAGGTACCGTTGTTGCTAAAGAAGGCGGCAAGGTTCTTGTTAAAGAAACGATAAAACAAGGTGCTATTGCAGGTGCTAAAGCCGGTGCTATAGATGGTGCCGTTATGGGTGCTACAAATTACACTGCAGATGCGGTATTTGACGGAGACGAGTTTACTCTTGGCGGACTTGTTTCAAATACTACAACAGGTGCTATTGGCGGTGCCGTTGTTGGTGGTACCGTTGGCGGTCTTACATCAGGATTTAGGGCGCACGGTGCAAATAAGGCAGCGAACTCTGCGGCTAAAGAAGCAGGTCAAGAGGCAGCTGAATCTGCGGGCAAGGCTACTGCTAAAGAAGCGGGCGAAGGAGCTGCTGAATCAGCCGCACAAGCCGGTGCAAAGAGTACACCTAAGATTGATATTGACTCAGAAGTTTCTACATTCCTTGAAAAATCTAAAGGCATGAATACGGCTCAGCAAAGAGAATATATTAATAACCTGGTTCAAGAAGGCAAAATAACATCTGAAGCAGATCTGTTAAAATTCTTCAACAATAAGACCGGTGTTGCAAAAACTACAATGGGTGGCGGCAGCAAATACAGACAAGTATTAAAAGAAATGGAAAATATAAAAGCTCAGGGCGGAGTTTCTCAAGTTGCAAACGAACTTCCTGAAGTTCCTAATACAAGACTTGAAGCACTGGAAGAAAAAATTGCAGATATGCAAATTAATAATCTTGACGACGCACTTGAGCAAGGTTTTACAATAGACGAATTAAAAAAACTGGGTTATTATGACAAATTGAACACCGCAACTGCAAGCACAACTACAACAGGCACATCTTCAGGAGCTTCTAAGGTAAGCTTTGGTCAAATGGTTACAGGTGCTAAGGATGGTATAAGAAACTTATTTAAAAAAGGCGCAAACATAAAAAATATGTCACCAAAAAATATAAGACAGGCATTTACGGGTAAGGCAAATGCAACTGCAAAAGATTTTAAGGCAGCTTATGAGGCAATGAAACAAACAAATGACTATAAAACAAATCTTTTATTCAGAACATTTGTAGAAGATGCTTATAATATCGGTTCTGCAGAGTAGTTAAAAATATAATAAAGCAAGGCGCTCCAATTAGGGGCGCTTTTTTATGTTACAAAATGTAAAGCCGGAAATCCTACTCTTACAAGCTTTTATAAGTAGTATATACATAATATGTCAATTTTTTATACAAAAATAACTTTATATATATAAGAGAAAAATAGCAGGAGAGAGTTATGTCAGGTAACTACAGCATTATGTCTTTTGGACAATATTGGAAAGATGAGAATTATAACTCAGGTTCTAGTGCACAGGGCAGCGAGTACCCAACAACAGAACAAACATCTGATGAAAGTATATTTACAAGTTCTTCAGGCAATACTTCTGCATATGATAATATATTTGGTAGTAATGTTGATTATTCTTCAAGCTATGACGCTGTAATTGATAATTTTCACAAAGAAATAGCGCAAATCCAAGCAGAAAATGAAGAGTCTGACACGGATACAGACACTGATACTGATATCGACACAGATACTGATATTGATACAGATACTGATATTGACACAGATACAGACATTGACACAGATACTGATATTGATACAGATACTGATACTGATATTGACACAGATACTGATATTGATACAGATACTGATACTGATATTGACACAGATACTGATATCGATACAGATACTGATATCGATACAGATACAGACATTGACACAGATACTGATGATGACTTAAGCTTAACGACCTACACTGATGAGGAACAAATCCTTATACATAACACGGTTGAAGATATTTTAGATGCAACAGTAAGGTATAAATCAGGCATATTTGGCGGTACGGATGAAGAAGCGTTCATAGCTGCTCTTAGTGATGAAAACCTTACGCCCGAGTTAATGCGCGGCGTACAAGAAGAACTAAAATCTCAAAACTATGACATCTTTGACTTAATAAGAAGCGAGACAAGCGGCGGAACGGAAGATGTTCTTGAAGGCTACGCATTAGCTAAGCTTGGCGGAAAAAGCAAAGAATCTAATACCCAACTTGAATCTTATGAAAAATATCAAGACATGGATAAGACAGATGTAGAATATCAAAAATATATAAGAACTTGCGTAAGTTTGTTTAAGCAGTCAGTAGACGGTGCGGGCACTGATGAAAAAGTCCTTGCTTATATAATGAGTTTGCCTGATGATATACGCTCTGATGTTGAAGATATGTATAATGAAAAATACGGTAAGAACAAAAAATTTGACGCAAGAGGCAAAGAAGAAGTAAGCGGAGTATTAAAGAAAGAATACTGGAGCTAAATATATAATAGTGAAAAATTTATTTTGATAGTATAATACTCCTTATAAAAGGAGTATTATACTATGATAGAAATGAGAGTTATGGGTATAGCGCTTGATACAAAGAGCGGTTCTCCCATAGTTGTGTTAAACGATTTAGAAAACAGACGTGCCCTTCCTATATGGATTGGTTCTGCTGAAGCCAGTTCTATAATAAGAAAAATTGAAAATATACCCTCTTTAAGACCAATGACTCATGATTTGTTTTTAAATTTTTCTGAGTCTGCTGGTTATCAGATAACAAAAGTTGAAATTAATGATGTAGATGAGCAGACTTATTTTTCAACTATTTTTATGTTTAATGATGAACTGAATAAAGAGGTTCAGGTTGACGCCAGACCGTCAGATGCTATAGCAATCGCAATAAGGGCGGATGTTCCTATTTTTGTAACAGAAAATGTACTTGCAACAGGAGTTGTGTCAACAGATACTCAAAAGGATGAAGAAGAAGCTGCTGAGTTTAAAAACTTTATAAAAGACATTAAGCCTTCTGATTTTGAAAAATTAATGAAAAAAAACTTTGAATCTGACCAGTAAAAAAGCCCCGTATGGGGCTTTTTTTATTCTTTGTATTCTATATTTTCGTAAGGCTTATAACTGCCATCCGGATTTTTTTCCGTTCTTGCATATCCAAACATTGAATCTCTTATTATAGAGTTCCTTTCATTTTTTCTTGTTGAATCTCCTAATGAAATTTCTTCTCCGTATCTGTCAAAGACTCTTGTATTAATAGGTCTGTATACAAGGTCGTCATACCAGCCAGGGCCTATTCCTTCCGAATCAACCCAAGTGACTGTTTTTGTAGTAACGGTATAGCTCCCGTCTTCGTTGTATTTTGTTACTTCAACTCTTTTCTGGTCGCCCTCTTGGGGATTATTGGGGTCACCCGAGTATCTGGTTGTAGTGCTTTCGGTTAGTTTTCCGTAATCATATACATCTACTTTTGTTGTTCCGTCTGAATATTTGGTTTTTTCTTGATATGATGCGGGGAGCTCGTTTCCGTTTTCATCCAGACCTCCTGTCGCCCACAAATACCCTGCAGTGGGTATATATTCTTTTATTGATTCTTCAACTTCTTTTTCCTCAAGCGGGTGTTCTTTCCATCGTGAGTCTGTTGGAACATCTACATAGTATGTTCCAATAATGTGCATTTCTCTTGTGCCCTTGCTTCTGTCAGCTTTTGCGCCTGACTTTTCAAATTCTTCCTGATTGTATTCGCTTTTTGATTTTGACTTTGTTTTTTTGTCAGTACTTTCTTCCTTGATATCTATTTCGTTGTACTCATCTTCTTTACTTGTATTTGTTTTTTCTTCCTTGCTGCTTGTTTTCTTGGGTGACACTTTAAAACTTGCAGACATTAGACTGCCTGTAAGAGGTTTACCTGTCACTGACCTTAAATTTTCAAAAAAAGACATAAACACACTCCTTTTAATTTATGTCTTTGTTATCGGTTTAATATTTAATATACTTTATTTTTTTTTACATTTTTTAATAATTCAACTATAAATTTTATAAATTCTTTAACGACATAGATATCGCTGTATTTGTTTTCTCTAAATGTAAATTCGTATCTTGCATAGTGTTTGTGCAGTGAATACAGTCCTATAAAATTTTGAGTTGCAAATTCAAAATATTTCATAGTAATATGTTAATGATGAGTTTAAAAAAGGCAAAACAATGGGAAAAGTTACAAAAGAAATGGGTATAATTGAGATTGTTCAGAACTATCCTGAAAGTCTTGAAGTTTTTGCAAAATACGGTCTTGGCTGCATAGGTTGCGCTGCTGCAAGATTTGAAAATCTTGAAGCAGGTGCTAAGGTTCATGGAGTTGACCCTGAACAAATGGTAGCAGAGATTAACGAGTTGATTGAAAAAAATAGCTAGACATCATTTTATTTTTATATTAGAATGAAGTCGCTAATTTTGCCCTGGTGGTGGAATCGGTAGACACGTTGGACTTAAAATCCAATGGGGCTAATAACCTCGTGCCAGTTCAAGTCTGGCCCAGGGCACCATAAAACCCGCTATGTGCGGGTTTTTTATTTTTAAAATTTAAAAATTTTATATGGCTCAATTTTAAGGGCGTTAGCCAGTTTTATTATTGTTTTTAGACCGGGTTTATTTATATTTACTTCAATTTTTCCCATATAATCAAGACTTATGCCTGATTTTTCGGCAAGTTTTTCCTGTGTCATACCTGCTTTTTCGCGCAAAAATTTTATCCTTGCTCCAAGTTTTTGGTAAAAAACATCTTCATCCATAGTTTTAGACTACTGGAAACTATTCAATAAAATTACTGGACATAATCCAGTAAATAAGATATTATTTTTTTAGATTAACCTGGAGAAAAATATGAATAAAGATACGAAAAAAGCGCATAAGTGCTCTTATTTTGCTGCGTTTACTTTGGCAGAGATGTTGATAGTCCTTATGATTTGCTCAATTATTCTGATTGCAATGGCACCTGTTATGACACAAAGGAAAATTGCCGGCTCTCAATCTGCTTTTGGGAAGAAGTCGGTTGAGATTACATATGGAAGCAAGTATTGTAATTACATTAACAGTTCGATAAATGCTTGCACCGGTGAGTTTCAAATTCCTCCCGATGCGGGAGAATCAATTGATGTAACTGTTGTTGCCGGCGGCGGCGGAGGAGGGGGAGGTACTTCAACAGGCAGTGTAGAATATACAAGTGCAGGTACTTATGATTTTATTGTTCCGTACGGAGTAAATGAAATAGAAGTTACTCTGGTAGGCGGTGGTGCAGGAGGCGGCGCAGGTAATGTTGATTCAAGTCCAAAAACAATAACCTGGTCACATGACCAAAACTCTCTTAATACAAGCTATGTAAGCACATCTTATATACCAAATGTAAAGAAACATAATAAGGTTGGCTCTGATAAATTAGTAAGCGCAACGGGATATCTTTATTCAACTGATACCAAGTATTTCTTCTCAGATATTGTTATGGCAACTGTTTCTGCCGGAGGTGGCGGCGGAGGGAGAGGTTATGAAGGTGCTGGTGGCGGCGGAGGTGCTGCAAAACGCGAAGTTATTTCTATTTTAAAAGACAAAACATATACAATTAGAGTTGGCGCAGGCGGCAAAGGACATAGTTGTTGCGGGCTTTTGGGAGAGAATGGGTTTAATCATTGCCCTAACTGTGAAAATCAAATAAATAAAGGCTCTGCAGGTTGCGGAGGTGGCGCAACTTATATAAAAGACCTTAACGGAAATATTGTAATTGGCGCCGGAGGAGGAGGCGGTGGCGCTTGGGGCGTTTTAATATGTGATGGTATGAACGGAGAAGATGCCGGCTATACTAATCCTGGCGCAAAGGGGGGTAAGACTAATGGCGGCGGTTTTTGTACCTACAAAAACAAAAGTATTTTTGTAACAGGCGGCGGCGTTGGTGCTTCGCCTAACGGTCAAGACGGTAAAAATGGTATTTGCTCGACTACAAAAAATGACTATGAAGTTCCGGGTGCACAAGGCGGAGGAAGTCTTTTTGGTACGGGCGGGCAGTTTGTCGGTACTGTTTACAACAGTCCGTTAAGACACGGACAGGGCTACGGTGCAGGTGGTTGTGGCGGCGGGTATAGTTGTCCTGCTACGGGTTGGGATTGTCCCGGTAAATATTTTACAGGCAACGGTGCACCAGGTTTTGCTGCAATATCTTTCCATGAGGTAAAAAATGGAGGCGGCGGAGGCGGCAGCGGTTCTATCGTGCCTCTTCAGAGATACAAAGTAACACCTGGCGAGAAACTCACTGTTGTGGTAGGTGAGGGCGGCAAGGGCGGCGAACCCGCTTTGCTAAGCTCTTCATTCTTGTATACGTATCCAAAAGACGGTATACAAGGAAAACCTTCTTTATTGAAGAGAGGAAATAAAATAATTGTAATGACAGGCAATCAAAATAATTGTACCTATGGCGCTTGTCAAGGTAAATATTCAGGTGCTAGAGGAAATAGCGGCTATGTTTTTAAGGGGGGTAGTGCTGAAAACAATTTTGATACGACTTCTTTGGGATATTCTCAGGATAGATTTTATACCGGAAATTCTCAATATGCCGGCGGATATGTTTCTGCCCCATCTTCATATACACAAACCATGCGTGGCGGTGATGGCGGAAAAACTATTATAGATGGAAAACAATTTTGTAAACAGGGTAGCGGCGCCAATGTTTCTTCAGACTCACATATTGATGCTACAGGCTTTGGCGGTTGTGGCGGAGGCGGCGGATACGGTAATATTCGCGGCGGAAACGGCGCACCCGGATATGTAAAAATAACTTGGAATCCTGACAAGAAAGGTAGAGGCGGCGGCGGTGCTTCAGGAAACACTCTTAAGAAAAAAATATATTTTACAAGTAATATAGATAAGGTAAAGGTGCAAATTGGTAACGGCGGTTTGGGAGGCATATTACAGTGGGGAGAAAATCCTGAAATTCAAGCATCTAAAGGAGGCGACACTATTTTTGGCTATGCTCCCGGTGAATTTAATTTGAGTGTGGGTGGCGGAGAAGGTGGAAAAAATGCGGGTTATGAAAACGGGGTTATTTATAACGGCGAAGGCGGCGCTGCTCCATTACTGTGTGCTTTTGAAGGCGTTACGGGACTTTCCTGTCTAAATGGTGATTCAGGCTCGGATGCTACGGATATTATGAGCGGTGCCGGTGCTTCTACTACTTATGGTTCTGGCGGATTTCCCGTGCAGATGGGTAATGGAAATCAATCTATTTCTTATGGGGCAGGCGGTTCGGGAGGTGGAGTCCTGCAAAATACAACGCCGAATGAACCATCTGCAAGGGGAGGTAGTGGAGGTTCGGGAAAAATAATAATTGAATGGTAATTTTGTATCTTTTCAGGTGCGGCTCCAGTAAAAATTTACTTCCGCACCTTTTTTTATTTATACAACTTCATTTTTAATCAATTCGTCTTTAATCTTATCAAGACCTGATTTTATAATTCTTGATATTCTTGATGGGGATATTGAAAACTCGTCAGATAATTCATGTAATTTTTTTTCTTGGAAAAATTTAGACTCAATAAGTTCTCTCTCGCGTCTGGGGAGTGTTGATATGGCTTTTTTGATGGCATCTGATATTTGTTCAAACTCGCAAGTTTCTTCGGGGTTTTTTCTTGCGTCTTTTACTTCAAAGGGCTTGTCATTATCATACATTTCATCTGTAGATAAAATTGTTTTATAAATTGCCTCTCTAATCTCATTTGCCTGCGCTTCGCTTTCCTTACAGTTGTGGCGAACACCATGCCATCTGTATCGTCGTCGAAGCTCGTTTCTGATTGCCCATTTTATGGCAGTAGAGAGGTAAGATTCGTTGTAAGCTTCGTTTTTATCCTCCGAGCATAAAATATCAACAGTTTGTATGCCAATATTCACAAGTTCGTCAAATTCTATCAGGTGTTGAGATGATATACTCTTGTACTCAACCTTGGCAATTTTGTTAATTAGGTCAAGGTAACCCCTTAATTTGGCATTTTTTTCAATTTTGTGTTTTATGTTTTCCATCTTACCTTACCAGAGTAATTATAATACCAGAAAATATCAACTTGTCACTATTTTTTTTAATTCTGTTTTATTATATTCCTGTATATATTGATATATACTGGAATGTGCAAATTTAATATTTGTAACATTTTTTATTGACAATGACTGTTGTTTAATATATCTTATCTTTGTACCCAAGACAGTCGGTGCAGATTTTTAGAGATTTGCTTAATTTCCGACCCAGGTAACAATAAAGTTGAATATACTTGTTTGTTATTGTTTTGCGTGTACAAATATGTTCGCAAAACTTTTTAGTTTATATGCGAAAAACCCTTTAGAAAGGAGCGCATTTTAAAATGGCAACAAAGGCTTTTAAAAACGAGAAAATCGAATATTTTAAAAAGCAGTTTGAACAGGCAAAAGTTGCAATCGTTACAGACTATCGCGGTCTTAGCGTAGAAGAAATTACAGAACTTCGTCGTGAACTGCAAAAACAAAATTCCGATTATACCGTTACTAAAAACACTTTGTGTAAAATTGCTTCCAAGGGTACAAATTTTGAAGCTGTTGAAGCTTTAATGCAAGGCCCGAGTGCTATTGCTTTCGGTTTCGGTGATGAAGTAAGTGCAGCGAAAGTTGTTGCAAAATTCATTAAAGAAAACAAAAAAGGTGAAATCTTGGGCGGTGTGCTTGACGGTAAACTTTTAAGCGCACAAGAAGCTCAACAACTTGCAAAAATGCCCTCAAAAGAAGAACTTTACGCAAAAATGCTTGGTTCTATCAATTCGCCCGCTTCAGGCATTGTTTACAGTGTCAATGGCGTTATGAGCGCATTGGTTAGAGCAATTGATGCTGTTGCAAAACAAAAAGCATCATAAGATTACAAAAATAATAATTGAAAGGATAAAAAAATGAGCAACGTAGAAACAATTTTAGAATCAATTGAAAAATTAACTCTTATCGAAGCAGCTGAACTTGTTAAAGCTATGGAAGAAAAATTTGGCGTATCTGCAGCAGCTCCTGTAGCAGTTGCAGCAGCAGCTCCCGCAGCAGGTGCAGCAGAAGCAGGTGCTGAAGAAGCTTCTGAAGTAACTGTTGTATTAGCATCAGCTGGCGCTAACAAAATCCCCGTACTTAAAATCGTTCGTGAAATCACAGGTCTTGGCTTAAAAGAAGCTAAAGATTTAGTTGATGGCGCTCCTAAACCAATCAAAGAAAACGTTAAAAAAGAAGAAGCTGCTGAAATGAAGAAAAAACTTGAAGAAGCAGGCGCTACTGTTGAATTAAAATAGCTCTGTTTCTTTAATTCTTTTTAAGCCCCTGAGTTTTCGGGGGCTTTTTGATTAAAAATTATTTTTGTGTTTGAATAATCTTATGACGGAAAAAGAAGAAAAAAAGAAAATAAAAGTAGCATTCCCCCATATGGGAACAATTTATATCGCTTGGGCTGCAGCACTTAAAAAAATGGGCATCGAGCCTTTCATCCCTCCTTATACAAGTAAAAGAACATTGTCTTTGGGTACAAAAAACTCTCCTGAGGCAATATGTTTGCCCTATAAACTTATTTTAGGGAATTTTATCGAAGCGATTGAAGGCGGTGCGGATTATGTTGCTATGATTACATCCCCCGGTATTTGCAGACTTGGTGAGTATGGTAAAAGTATTAAAAATGTCCTTGAAGAATTAGGCTATCACGCTAACTATATTGAGCTTTCTTTGTATGACGGTTTTAAGGGCATGTATGATTTTCTTGTTAATTTAACAGGTTCAAAAAACATTATTCAGATAATTCGCGCTATAAACATCGCAGTGAGAAAAGTTTTTGCAATGGATGAATTACAAAATTTTCTTTCATACCACAGAGCGCGCGAGATAAACTATGGTGACAGCGAAAAGGCTCATAAGCGTGCGCTTAAGTATATTATGGACGCTAATTCCTCAAAAGAGCTGAAAAAAGCACTTAAAAAAGGCTTAAGAGAGATTTCAAACGTCAAAATTGACCCCAATCGTGAAGTGTTACATGTTGATTTAACGGGTGAGATATTCCTTGTTTTGGATAGTTTTTCAAATCAGAATATTGAACGTGAGCTTGGCAAACTTGGAGTCCAAGTAAGAAGAAGTCTTACCATAAGCGGCTTTTTAAGGGATGCTATAATTCCAAAAATGTGTAAACGCGGTGAAACCCATCTTGAGAGAGCCTATAGAATGGCTAAACCCTACCTTATGCGTGACATTGGCGGAGATGCGCTTGAGTGTATAAGTGATGTTATGTATGCGCAGGAAAAAGGCACAGACGGTTTAATTCACGTGTCGCCCTTTACTTGCATGCCTGAAATTATGTCACAGAATATCTTCCCTAAAATGAGAGAAGATGTTAATCTGCCGATTTTGAGCCTTATTATGGATGAGCAAACAGGTAAAGCAGGCTACATTACAAGACTTGAGGCGTTTGTCGATTTAATGAGAAGAAAAAAACGCCGTCAGGTTATGCAAAGTGCTAACTAAATTACTCTTTAGGTTCTTTTTAAAGTTTTTCAATATGCTATAATTTTTTTATGCAGCCTGTATTAGAGATAAAAAATTACACGCTTGGACTTAGTATAGACGATAGCGTCTATAAGGTTTTAAACAATATTAATTTTACTTTTTATAAGGGTAAAATACACGCCATAGTTGGCGAATCGGGCTGCGGTAAGACAATGAGTGTGATGAGCGTTCTTAAACTTTTGCCAAAAAATTCAAAAGTATTAAGCGGGGAAATACTTTTTGAGGGATTAGATTTACTAAAACTAAGCGAAAAAGAAATAAGAAAAATTAGAGGCAGAAAAATCGCGCTTATTCCTCAAGACCCAATGACCAGTCTAAATCCGCTCTATACTGTTGAAAATCAGCTTATAGAAACAATAATGCTCCATAATAACATAACTCATGATGAAGCACTAAATAAGGCAATTGAAGCGCTTGAGAGTGTTGAATTAAGAGATGCAAAAAACAGAATAAAATCCTACCCCCATGAACTCTCGGGCGGTATGAAGCAAAGGGTAATAATCGCTATGGCGCTTGCGGCAAATGCTGATATTTTAATAGCTGATGAGCCGACAACGGCACTTGATGTTACAATTCAAGCGCAAATTTTAAAACTGTTGGAAAAAATTAAAGAGCAAGGTAAGACAATTATTTTAATAACACACGATTTAGGTGTTGTTGCAAGGTACAGTGATGATATTTCTATTATGTACCTTGGTAATGTTGTGGAGCGTGCTCAAACAGACGAGCTTTTTAAAAACCCTCATCATCCTTATACAAAAGCGTTGATTGACGCACTTCCCGTTAGAAAAGGCAAAAAATTAAAAAACATTAAAGGCCAGCCCAGCGCCTTAACGGAACCTATTTTTGGCTGCCCGTTTCACCCCCGCTGCCAAAGGGCTGATGATACCTGTACCTCTAGATTGCCACATCTGGAGAATATCGGCAATTCCTGTGTTGCTTGCTATCATCCGCTATAGTTGATTATTTTTTTTGTTTATAATACACTTCTTTTAGATGAGGTTTAATTTAAAATTCGTATGGTAGTTATACCAGCCCGCGCCAATAGGGGTAGAAGTTTAAACCTTGAGTGTATAAGAAATTGAAAGGATTAAAAACTATGGCAGTAGCAACATTAGTCGAATTACTCGATGCTGGTGTACACTTTGGTCACCAAACACAAAAATGGAATCCAAAAATGAAACCGTTTATTTTTGGTGCAAAAAACGGTATTTACATTCTTGATTTAAGAAAAACTTCTGATAAATTGGATGAAGCTTGTGAAGCAGTTAGAGAAATGGCTGCAAGAGGCAGAAACATCCTTTTTGTAGGTACAAAAAAACAAGCAATGGATGTTATCGCTCAAGAAGCAACTCGTGCAGGTGCATACTACGTTAACCGCAGATGGTTAGGCGGTATGATGACTAACTTTGAAACAATCAGAGGCAGAGTTAACAAACTTCGCGAACTTGAATCATTTATGGAATCAGGTCATGCTCAAAAGCTTCCTAAAAAAGAAGTTGCTCAACTAAACAGACAACTTGCAAAATTGTCAAAAACCCTTGGCGGTATCAAAGAAATGAAAGGCATGCCTGATATGCTTTTTGTTGTTGACCAAAAGAAAGAACTTATTGCAATTCAAGAAGCTAACAAGTTGAACATCCCTGTTATCTGCCTTGCTGATACAAACGCTGACCCTGACGGCATTGACTACATTATCCCGGGTAACGATGACGCTTTGCGCTCAATCAAGCTTGTTGCTTCAAAATTAGCTGATGCAATTTTAGAAGGTAAAGAACTTAGACAAAATAAAGCTGCTGAAGGTAAAAAGATTGAAAAAATCGAAGCAGCAGACGCTAATGTTACAGCTGAATAAATAAAAGGAGTAAAAAATGGAAATAAAAGCCTCTATGGTAAAAGAACTCAGAGATAAAACAGGTGCTGGCATGATGGATGCCAAAAAAGCTCTTGTTGAAGCTGAGGGCGATATGGAAAAAGCTGCAGAAATCCTTAGACAAAAAGGTATTGCTTCTGCAGATAAGAAAATGGGCAGAATTGCTGCCGAAGGCGCTGTTGCTTCATTTATTGAAGATAAAGTTGGTGCAATGGTTGAACTTAACTGCGAAACTGACTTCGTTGCAAAAAATGAAAACTTCAAAGACCTTGCAAACATGATGGCTCAAGCGGTTGCTAAATTAAACCCTAAATCTGTTGAAGAACTTCTTGAACTTGATTGCCCTGTTTGCAAGAAAAAAATTGATGAAGTTATTAAAGAACAAATCGCAAAAATCGGTGAAAAAATCACTATCAGAAGATTTGTTCGCTACGAAGCTCCATGCTGTGTTTCTACATATATTCACAACGGCAAAATCGGTGTATTGTTAGAAACAAAATGCGAAGGCGCATGTTCAGATGAAACAAAAGCTATTGCAAAAGATATCTGCTTGCACATAGCATCATCTGCTCCCGAGTTTGTTTCAAGAGAGCAAATTCCTCAATCTGTAATTGACGAAGAAACAAGAATCGAAATGGGCAAAGAAGACCTTGCAAATAAACCTGAAGCAATCAGAGCAAAAATTGTTGAAGGTCGTGTAAATAAACAAATGGCTCATAAAGTTCTTCTTGAACAACCTTTTGTTAAAAACCCTGACGAAACTGTTGAACAGTTAATCAAAGGCAAGCTATCAATCGTTAAGTTTGACAGATTTGTTCTTGGTGAAGGCTTAGAAAAAAGACAAGACAACTTCGCTGAAGAAGTTATGAACCAAATCAAAGGCTAGTAATTTATTACATATTAAAATACCCTTGCAAATCAGCGGGGGTATTTTTTTGCACTTGATATATGTTGGTGGTAGAATTTAGCTATGTTTGAAGTAAAGATAGAAACACATTTTTCATCCGCGCATCATTTGCTTAACTATAAAGGCAACTGTGAAAACCAGCACGGACACAACTGGAAAGTAGAAGTTTATATTCAAGGGACTGAGCTTGATAAGTCTAATATTCTTGTAGACTTTAAAGTTTTAAAGAAAAAAGTTAACGAGATTGTAGATTATCTTGACCATAAAGACATAAACGAACTGCCAGAGTTTAGAGGTATTTCACCAAGTTCGGAGATAATTTCAAAATTTATTTATCAAAAAGTTAAGGAGCAATTTAGCGGTGTTTCAAGGGTAAACGTCTGGGAAACGCCGACATCAAGGGCATCATACTGGGAGTAAGGAGTAATTATGCAAACACTGCAGGCGGTTATTGTAGGGGCAATACAGGGTTTGAGCGAATTTTTGCCGATTTCAAGCTCGGCACATATTGTTTTTGCGCAGTCTTTATACAAGCTTTTTAGCGGCGTTCAGTTTCTGGGTGATGTCGGCTCGGAAGAAATTTTCTTTGATATTATGGTGCACTTAGCCACTTTGCTTGCGGTCTTAATATTCTTTTTTAAAGATATTGTTGATATTATAAAAGCCTTTTTTGTCGGTTTAATAAAGAAAGACTACACATCAGTTGATTTTAAAACTGCAGTTTTTATAATAGCAGCTACTCCCATCACTTGTATTGTGGCGCTGCTGCTTAAAGAGCCGACCCACGCCCTTGTAGAAAATCCAAAAATCGTAAGTTTGTTTTTAATAGTTACAGGCTTTATTCTTTTCTTTAGTGAAAAGCTGAAGTCTCAAAATAAAGAAATGAACTTAAAAACATCTCTCTGGACGGGTTTGGCGCAGGGTCTTGCAGTCTTTCCGGGGCTTTCTCGCTCGGGTTTAACTATCGCTACGCAAGTTTTTCTCGGTATAGATAGGGTTAAAGCGGCGAGATTTTCTTTTTTGATGAGCATTCCTGTAATTTTGGGTGCTTCAATGGTTTATCCGCTTTTAGAGATAGATTTTACGCAAATGGCAAAATTTAACTACACTGCAATAGGCTGGGGTTTTTTAACCTCATTTGTTGTAGGGTATCTTTGTATAAAATATTTTATGAAACTGCTTGGTAAAATTACCCTTAAATGTTTCTCGTATTACTGCTTTGTCGTGGGCCTTGCGATGTTTGTACTATTTTCAGTCTGCCATCGTCTTTAATAACCAAAGCTTTGTTGTCGGGACTTTTTCTTAAGTAGTTAATTGCTGTTGTATCTTTGTCGTAGTTGAATTTTTCAGCTTTTCCTTTTACCAACATTTCCGGGTATTCTCTGCCGTTACCAAGGAAACTATCGAGCGCTACAGAGTACGTTTTTGTTTTAGAGGGATTATTTACATCAACAGGGGTTTCTTTGCCTTCTTTATCAACAAAGCTTAAATTGAGCAGGTTGCCGTTAGTGTCAATTGTATATTTAATACCGCTGCATTGTAATAGCCCCGGGTAACCGTCAACTGCGCCACAAGTTCTATAAGCAGCGTTTTTAATTGCAGTAACAATCTGTTCTTCTGTCATTTGAGTTTTTAATAAGTCATTTTTCATAGGTGCGGATTCTTCAACATCGCGCTCTGTTAATTTGCCTATTTGAGGAACTTTTCTAATATTTGCACTATTTATAATTGCAACATCGGTACCGAGTGCTTCTCGCATAGAATCTGCCATAACCGCCGTCCATTGTGATGGTCGTGTTTTTCTGTTTTCAGGTATAGGGTCAATTTCTTTTATAGTTGCAACGTACGGTGAAGTACCGATTTCGGCATCTCTTATATTATCTATGATTGAACTTTTCTTTTTATTTGTTTCTATAACTGAATTTGATACGCTTTTTAGAATGCCATTTATGTCAAATTCAACGTCTAAAATACCGTAGTTTTCTGCGTTTTGACCTGCTTGAAGTATTATAACGGGCTCTCCCGATTTGCTTCTTACAAGGTTTTCACCCTCTTTTGCACCTTTAATTTTGTCATGAGAGTGTCCGCCTACAATAATATCAACACCATCGAGGGATTGTGCCAGTTTTTTATCTAAATCTTTACCTATATGAGATAGGATAATTATTTTATTAACCCCTTGAGATTTTAGTTTATCAATCTCTGCCTGTGCGCTTTTTACTGTTTGTTCAAAATTCTCCACATCTATATCTGTTACTTTTTCAGGCACTACAACGGTTTTTAAGTCAAGAGGGGAAAGACCTATGATGCCATATTTATTACCGTTTTCTTCTTTTATGAGTGATGTAGCAATATTGTTAAGCTCTGTGCCGTCAGTTTTTTTAAGGTTGGCAGATACAAATTTTGTACCTTTTGAGTTATTTACCACATCAAGCATTGCCTGTGTGCCCGCATCAAGCTCGTGGTTACCGAGTGCACAGACATCAAAACCCATATAATTCATAAGGTTTAGTATGAGATTATTCTTTTTTATATCTGCCCCTGCCCAAGTATCGCCCGCTACAAGTTTTAGGGTATCCAGTTTTTGCCCTTTTGTAGAAGAGTCAAATTGCAACGATGCGCCCAAGATGCCGCCCATGTTATCTGTTTGACCATGCCAGTCGTTTGTATA
>CASDXV010000023.1 GCA_949285255.1 uncultured bacterium
TATGCTATTATTTTATAAAAAAGATAAGGGGATTATGAGCATTAGCAATATAACATCAGCAATATTTGACTTAGACGGTACACTAATAGATTCAAGAATGGGGATTATAAACGGTCTAAAGGATGCGTTTTTAAAATGCGGCCTAAATATGCCTGAAGGAAAAACAATTCCCGTCGGGCCGCCATTGTACGATACCGTGCTTTCTGTTTTTCCCGATGCAACAGAAGAACTTGTGGAAAAAATTGCCCAAGCTTTTAGAGAAGCTTATCATCGCTTTGACCTCCCTGTTTCAAAACCTTTTCCAAAAATGGTGGAACTTTTAAGCGAGCTTAAAGAATATGGCATTAAAACATATGTTGCAACGTATAAGCCAAAAGTTTTTTCTTCAAAAATTCTTGAAAAGTATTTCAAGGGACTTTATATAGATGTAATAACACCAACAGAGCTTCCAAGCTGGAATGATACAATACACAATAACTGTACAAAAACAGACATAGTCAAGTTTCTTGTAGGTAAATATTCGATAGAGACCGACAAATGCTTTATGGCAGGAGATGCAATAACAGATATAGAAGCAGCGCATAAAAATAATATTATAAGCATTGCTGCAAACTACGGATACGGCGAACACCTAAATTTTGCACACTACAGTGCAGATACGACAGATGAGCTTTATGAAATAGTTTTAAATCTTATAGGCAGCAGCAAAAAAGAAGCAGTGTAAAATATTTTTCTCCCTTTAGGCAATTTTTTAAAAACAAAAGTTTTTATTATTGCAAGAGGATTTTTAAAAAGGGAGAAAATAATGTCAGATTTTAGTATTAACGATTACAACGACTCAGGTGCTTATCAAATTATGCGCGGCATAAATAAAGCAGATAAAACCTTGTGGACAGAAGAACAAGAAGATACCTCCATTATGGAACTTGCTGACAAAAAAGCACAAAATACAGAAAATAAATCAGGAATTACCGTTGCACTTGAAGATTTTGCAAAGACCACAACAGGATTCCATGGCTCTAATTCAAGCAATATTGTCTCTGATGATACGGATTTAACATTTTTTGAAAAAGTGGGTGAATTCTTTGGCAAAAAGAATGATAACATGTTTAAGAGCGAAGAAGGACAAGAGCTTGTAACAAAAAACGGTGCAATATATCAAAATGACATATTTTACAGTGCACTTGCAAAAGATGGCGGCATAAAATATGCAAAAGATGGCGACGATGTTTATGAATCAGCCCTAAATTTTGCAAAAGCGGATATTGATGCAATTGAAAAAGCATACCAAATGGCTGACGTTGAATGCAACAGAAATGGAAAACTCCAACTGCATGAACTGCATTCTTATATGGATTATGACGGAAACGCAAAAGAAGCACTTGAGCAAATGAATCTTGCAGGAAGTAAAAAAGATATAACTGCACGAGAATACGCAAGCTATTTAATTGCAGCTGATGGCATGGTACAAACGGAAGACGGCCCAAAATTTGACCCCAATGCGGTTGACGGCTTGATAAGTAAAGAAAACTCCGAAGCCACAAAAGAATTCAAAAACGAAGATTTGCAAGAAATAGCACAACAAATCTATGATGAGAATTATTAGAAAATAATGTGATAATATATAAGGGTTGAGATTACTTTCTTGGCCCTTATATGTTTTATATAGACAAAATAAAATCTAAAAAAATTCTAAAATCCACACTAATTCAAAGTGCGGAAGTTTTTTTTACAACAAAAGAAAGTTTTATAAAAACAAAAGACGATAACTATAAAGACATAACAAAAGAAAACAAAACCGATATTTGCAATTATCTTAAAATAAAACAAGATTATCTGATATCACCAAAGCAAACACACAGTAACAACATTGCATTTGTAAATACAATAAAGCAATACCCTGACACTGACGCGCTTATTGTACAAAACCCAAAATTTGGAATTTATCTTAATTATGCAGACTGCACACCTATTGTTCTATACGATAAGAAAAATAACATAGGAGCAGTTATACACGCCGGCTGGAGAGGAAGCGCAAAAAGTATCGCAGCAAAGACTCTTGATAAAATGAATTCAAACCCAAAAGACATTGAAGCGCTTATTGGCCCGTGCATTTGTTTTAATTGCTTTGAAACAGGGGCAGAGGTAATAAAAGCACTTGAAGAAACAATAGAGAAAAAAGAAGGGCTTTTTTGCAAAAAAGAAGAAAAACTCTTTGCAGACCTAAAAGGCATAAATGCTCAACAACTAAGAGAAAAAGGTGTTACAGATATTGATATATGCCCATTTTGCACATATTGCAATAATGACTTATTTTTTTCATACAGAAAAGAAAACAAAACAACAAACAGAATAAGCGCGGTTTTAAAACTTACTTTTTAATAAATTTCCTCATTAATCTGTAGTTAAATAGTTTTGACGCATAGCTTTGAGGGGCATCAACTATATCTTGCACATCGCCAAGTCTGTAGTAACACAAGGGCTCTGTTTGTGAAAACTTTTTAAGGTACTCATAACCCAAGTGCAGATGCATAAGTTCAGGAGAGGTTTTAGGAGTTTTTTTTGACCCGTTATAGAGTTTTTGATACAAGGGCTCAAAATCCACAAACTCAACTTGAGAACCTTTTATACCCTGGCTTTTTAAAATATCTTTCACGACTCTCATGGTATCGCCGTAGTAAGAATAGTCACTAAAAATATACTTTTTACCGCTTTCTTTTATAACCTTTGCGTCAATTCCTATTTGCTTCATATAGTCACTATACCTGCCAAAACCTTCTTGAGAGATAATTTTTCTATAGTTACCGCTATACCCGTGCAATCCTGATATTGGAAGCATTCTTGACTGCGCCCCCATATAACCCATTGCATTTGAAAAAGGCTCTAAAGAGCGGCCTATTGATACAAACACATACCCGTCGCTGCCATATTTTGTATCAAAATACTTTTTCATAAGCTTTGACGTTTCAACCACAGCAACATAAGCATCATCAAAATAACCTTTTGATGCTCTTTCTAAAATCCCCTCTTTAACCCTGTTTAACGATTTAAAATCCTGAGGAGTGAATTTTTTATATTTTCTTAAAACAAAATCTGCCGCCCTTTGTAAAAACTTTTCGGATTTCTTTATCCCAAAAGAGCCTCTTGAAGCAAAAGAGGTTTCTTCTTTTTTCTTGGAACTTACAAAAACATCATTTTGTATTTTCTCTTTCGAAACAGAATATGAATTTAAGGGCGAAAAAGTACGCCTTTGCGTTGTTAAACTAATCGGACTTATTTTCATGGCTTTTGTATAAAACTTATAAATACATTACTTTGCACAAGATGGGCATTTTTTATTTTTTTCAAGATGAATTTTTCTAAAATCCTGCCTTAAGCCATCATAAATAAGAAGAGTGTTTCTCAAAACACCATCCAAATTTAAAATGACTTTAAATGCTTCCATTGCTTGTATGGACGCGACCGTTGAAACAACAGGACTAATTATCCCATACCTTTGAACTATGTCGCAGGAGCAATTATATAACTCGGGAATAAAACATGCAAGACATGCACTGTTTTTATCTATAGTACAAACTTGCCCCAAAAACTCTTCAACCCCCCCGTGGATTAGTGTTTTGTCCGTTTTCATTATGGTATCAGACAATACAAATTTTGAATAGTAATTATCAAAACAATCAATTATTACATCATAATTTACAAAGAGCTCTGCTGCATTATTTTTATCCAACTTTATTTTATAAGGAATTACTTCAATATCAGGATTATAAAGTTTTACCCATTCTTTAGCACTTTCCACCTTATCTGTGCCAAGAGTTGTCATTTTGTGCATAAACTGCCTGTTTAGGTTTGACAATTCAACCTTATCATTATCAACTATTCCAATGTGCCCGACACCCAAAGAAGCAAGGTTTGCCATAACAGTTGAGCCTAAACCACCAGCGCCGCAAACAAGAACGCGTGAAGCGTTTAGTTTTTTTTGACCCGATTCACCGACATTTTTTAATAAAACATTTCTGTCATATCTTCCCATAAATTTTATTATCGACTAAGGAATAAAAAAAATCTATAATTATTTTATGAACAAAAAAGAAATACTGAAAATTTTAAAAGATGACTCGATAAACAGCGCTCTTTTTAATGAAGCGGGTAAAATAAGAAGAAAAGAATGCGGAAATATAGTACACCTAAGAGGGCTTATAGAATTTTCTAACGTATGCAGGAGAAATTGCCTCTACTGCGGTATAAATTGCAAAAACAAAAATGTTGTTCGCTACACAATGAATGAAGATGAAATACTCTCTTGCGCCAAAAACGCTACGGAGCTTGGCTTTAAGACAATTGTTCTGCAAAGCGGCGAGGGGGATAATGTTTCATCAGATAAAATGTGTTCGATAATTGAAAAAATTAAAGAGCTAAATGTCGCACTGACACTGAGTCTTGGTGAGAAAACAAAACAAGAGTACAAAGCCTATAAAGACGCAGGCGCGGACAGATATCTTTTAAGAATAGAAACAACAGATGAAAAGCTCTACAAAAAAATGCACCCCGACGGAGATTTTAAAAACAGGATAAACTGCCTCTATACCTTAAAAAAACTCGGTTACGAAACAGGAACGGGAATACTTGTGGGCTTACCTTATCAAGAAATTGACTCATATGCTGATGATATTTTATTTTTTAAAAAATTAAATGCCGATATGATAGGTCTTGGGCCTTTTATAGCCCATAGCCAAACAGAGCTAAAAGACGCAAAAAACGGTGATTTAACTCTTGCGCTTAAAGTTATGGCACTTACAAGAATTATTATGCCAAAAATAAATATCCCCGCTACAACCGCTATGGAGACAATTGAAAAAAACGGCAGAATAAAAGCTCTAAAGAGCGGAGCAAATGTTGTTATGCCAAATGTAACACCTGAAAATATAAAAGAAAACTACTCCATATACCCCGACAAAAAAGGTGTTGATGTTTATAAAAACACCGAATTAAATGAACTAAAAAAAGAAATTGCCTCTATAGGCGACAGCATTTCAGATGATTTTGGCACAAGTAAAAATTACAAAAATAACTAAATTTTGTACAAGCTGCCATTAGTGCTATACTTATCAAAAGAGAGGATAAAATATGCTAACACTTGATAAAGTATATGACGCAGCAAGAGTTTTAAAAGACAACATAAGAAAAACAGATTTAATCTACGCACCATCACTTAACGATAAAACAAACATTTACCTTAAAGCGGAAAACCTGCAAACCACAGGCTCTTTTAAGGTAAGGGGTGCTTATTATAAAATCTCAAGACTAAGTGATGAACAAAAAAAACGCGGAATTATAGCCTGCTCAGCAGGCAATCACGCTCAGGGCGTAGCATTAAGTGCTCAAAAAAACGGTATTGAATCGGCTATTTTTATCCCGAGCACCGCACCTATTTCAAAAATTGAAGCTACAAGAAAATACGGTGCAAAAATTATGCTGATAGATGGCGTGTATGATGATGCGTACAATGAAGCTATTAAATATCAAAAAGAAACACAGGGCGAGTTTATTCACCCCTTTGATGATATAGATGTTATAGCAGGACAAGGCACAATAGCGCTTGAGCTTATGGAACAATTGAGCGATATGGAAGCAGTTATTGTTCCTATAGGCGGAGGCGGCTTGATTTCAGGCGTAGCTTACACTATTAAAATGCTTAACCCCAAGTGCAAAGTCTATGGCGTTCAAGCATCAGGCGCTCCGAGCATGTTTGAATCTCACTTAAAACACGAAAGGCTTGAACTTGCTACGGTATCAACATTTGCAGACGGAACAGCCGTAAAACTCCCCGGTGAGCATACTTTTGAAATATGTGAAAAATACGTGGATGACATAGTAACCGTAAGCGAAGATGAAATTGCAAGTGCTGTTTTATCACTTATTGAAAAACAAAAACTCATAGCAGAAGGCGCAGGTGCACTAAGTGTTGCAGCTGCTATGTTTGATAAATTACCTATCGAAAACAAAAAAACCGTTTGCCTTGTATCGGGCGGTAATATTGATGTAAATATCTTATCGCGCGTTATTAACAGAGGTCTTATGAAAGAGGGTCGACTAAGCGACTTAACTGTCGAACTTTTGGATAAACCGGGGCAATTAAGAGATGTTTCGACAATTATTGCTCAATCAGGTGCAAATGTTGTAAGAGTAAGACACAACCAAGGCGGAAAAGGTATGGAGATTAACGAGTGTTATCTAAGCGTTACTCTTGAAACCAAAAACGCTCAGCACCTTGAAGAAATTAAAAAAACATTCATAGAAAAAGGCTACAAAATATCTTCAAGCTTTTAAGGAGAAAAAATGAATAAAATTATCTATACAAAAAACGCGCCAGACGCTATAGGGCCATATTCTCAAGCATATCTTTGCGGAAACACTTTATATACCTCAGGTCAAATTGCAATTAACCCTGAGAACAATGAATTTATCGGCGGGAATATTGAAGAGCAAACTCAAAGAGTTATGAAAAACTTAAAAGCCGTGCTAAATGAAGCAGGATTTGACTTTGAAGATGTTGTTAAAACCACTTGTTTTCTAAAAAACATGGGTGATTTTCAAAAATTTAATGAAATTTACGGAAAATATTTTACCTCAAAACCCGCTCGCTCTTGTGTTGCAGCAGCACAATTACCAAAAGATGCCTTAGTTGAGGTTGAAGTTATAGCTTGCAAATAAAGTCTAAAGCGGCTATTAAACAATAGCCGCCATAATTGCTTTTTGAGCGTGCATTCTGTTTTCTGCCTGCTCAAAAATAACTTCTGCGTTTTTCTCAAGCACACTGTGAGTGATTTCTTCCTCTCTGTGTGCAGGTAAGCAGTGAAGCACAATAACATCATCGCTGGCGCAAGAACACAACTCATCATTTACCTGATAAGATTTAAAAATCTCTTTTCTTATGCTCGCTTCACTTTCTTGCCCCATACTTGCCCAAACATCCGTATAGATAATATTTGCACCCTCTGCGGCTTTTTTAGGGTCATGTTCAATTAATACTTTTGAACCTGTTTTTAGTGCCGCATTTTTTGCAAACTCTACATATTTTTCCATTGGCTCATACCCTTTAGGGCAAGCTATGGTTACATCTAAACCCATAAGAGCACAACCTGCCAAAAGGCTGTTTGCAACATTGTTGCCATCGCCTGAGTACACAAGTTTTAGCCCTTTAAGTTTTTTAAAATGTTCTTTAATCGTCAACAAATCAGCCATAATCTGGCACGGGTGAGAATCATCCGTAAGACCGTTAATTGTAGGGACACTTGCGTATTTTGCAAACTCTTCAACGTCACTGTGGGCAAAAGTTCTTATCATAACACAATCAGCATATCTTGATAAAACCCTTGCGGTGTCTGCTATTGTTTCTCTGACACCAAGATTTATTTCATCCTGCTTAAGGGTAAGAGAGTTCCCGCCAAGCTGCCTCATGCCTGTTTCAAAGCTGACTCTTGTTCTTAGAGAGGGTTTAGAAAATATTAAAACAAGATTTTTGTCCTTTAAAACAGGCTCTAAAACTCCGCTTTTTGTCTTTGCTTTAATTTCTGATGCCAAATCAAGAAGATAACTAAGCTCTTGAGTACTAAAGTCCATTAATGATATAAAATCTCTTCCTTTTAAGTTCATTTTTACTCCTTTTTCTGCTCTAAAATATATTTTTCATATGTTTCAATCACTTCACCCATAGCACAAGGCGAGGGTGCACCTGTTGAAGTTCTTTTTTCTACACAGGTCTTAAGAGAAATTGCCTCAAAAATATCCTCATCAAAAAGCTCACAGAATTTTTTAAACTCATCCAAGCTAAGCTCTTCAAGGCATTTTGAATTTTCAATACAATAATATACAAGCTCACCTGCTATTTTATGAGTATCTCTAAAAGCAAGACCTTTTTTAACAAGGTAGTCTGCAACATCTGTAGCGTTTAAAAAGCCTGTTTTTGCGGATTTATACATATTATCCTTGTTAACTTTAGAAGTTAAGAACATTTTTGTAAAAATATTAAGGCACATTTTAACAGTGTCAATTGAGTCAAATAAAGGCTCTTTATCTTCCTGCATATCTTTGTTATAGGCAAGCGGAAGAGATTTCATAACGGTTAAAATTGACATCAAATCCCCGTACACCCTGCCGCATTTTCCCCTTACAAGCTCTGCAATGTCGGGGTTTTTCTTCTGAGGCATAATGCTTGAACCCGTTGAATACGCGTCATCAAGCTCAATAAAGTCATATTCTTTTGAGCACCACATGATAATCTCTTCGCAAAAGCGGCTTAAATGCATCATAACAAAAGAAATGCAGCTTATTGTTTCAATTACAAAATCTCTATCCGACACTGCATCCATTGAATTTAGCATAGGTGAATCAAAACCTAAAAGCTCTGATGTATAATATCTATCGATATTATACGTAGTACCTGCCAGAGCACAAGCGCCCAGAGGAGAGGCGTTCATTCTCTTGTGGGCATCATCAAGACGCGAAATATCTCTTTTAAACATTTCAAAATAAGCACAAAGATGATGAGCAAAAGTAACAGGCTGAGCCTTTTGCATATGAGTAAAGCCGGGCATAATAGTTTCAATATTTTCTTTTGCCTTGGCTAAAATCGCCTCCAAAAGCTCAAGCAGAAGATTTTTTATGTTTAGTATTTCCTCTTTTGTATACATTTTAGTATCAAGGGCAACTTGGTCATTTCTGCTCCTTGCGCTATGGAGCCTTTTTCCGGCTTCGCCAATAAGTTCAATTAAGCGCTTTTCAATATTCATATGAACATCTTCTAGTGCTATATCAAATTCAAACTCGCCCGATTCAATTTCAAGCAGAATTTTTTCTAATCCGTCTTGAATTTTTAGCGCATCATCATTTGATATAATACCTTGCTTTGCAAGCATTTTTACATGGGCAACAGAGCCTTTGATATCTTGCTTATAAAGCCTTTTATCAAACCTTACGGATGAATTAAAATCATCCGTAAGATTATCTGTTTGAACACAAAATCTGCCGCCCCAGAGTTTATCATTAGCCATTTATTTTATCTCCAAGAAGCATTGCACCGACTTTTAGGGGTAAGCCAAACAGGTTAATAAAACCTTCTGCGTCTTTATGGTTGTATAAATCCCCTGTTGTAAAACTTGCAAGAGATTCACAGTATAGAGAATACTTGGAAGTTGCACCTGCGTAGATTATATTACCCTTATAGAGTTTTAGTTTTACTTTACCAGTAACTGTTTTTTGAGTTTCGTCAACAAAAGCACTCAGCGCCTTGCGCAAGGGAGAAAACCAAAGGCCGTTGTACACAAGCTTTGCAAACTCGTTTGCAATATTTAGTTTGTATTGATAAGTATCCCTATCCAGACACAAGTGCTCAAGGTATTCATGCGCTTGATATAAAAGCGTACCGCCGGGGGTTTCATAAACTCCTCTTGATTTCATACCGACAAGTCTGTTCTCTACAATATCTGCTATACCAATACCGTTTTCGCCTGCAAGCTTATTTACCTCTGTAAGTAAATCCTTTGCACTCATTTTTTTGCCGTCAATAGCGACAGGGACGCCTTTTTCAAATTCTATTTCAACATATGTGTCCTTGTCGGGAGCTTTCTCAGGTGTAACTGACATTTGAAGAAGCTTGTCAAAATTAGGCTCAAGAGCGGGGTCTTCAAGCTCTAAACCCTCATGGCTTAAGTGCCAGAGGTTTTTATCTCTTGAGTAAGAATCATCTTTTTTCATCGGCACTTCAATGCCTCTGTCTTCAAGGTATTTGATTTCATCTTCTCTTGATTGAATATCCCATATTCTCCAAGGAGCAATAATTTTAAGTTCAGGAGCAAGAGCTTTTATGGCAAGTTCAAATCTGACTTGGTCATTTCCCTTACCAGTTGCACCGTGACAAATTGCAACCGCGCCCTCTTTTTTTGCAATATCTACAAGACATTTTCCGATTATTGGTCTTGCTATTGATGTACCGAGCAGATATTTGCTCTCATACATCGCACCTGCTTTTAGGGTAGGCCAAGCGTATTGAGTTAAAAATTCTTCCGTTACATCAAGCAAATAAAACTTTTGAGCACCTGTTTTTAGGGCTTTTTGCTCTAGTCCGTCCGTTTCTTTACCTTGTCCTACATCAATACAAACTGCAATAATGTCATAGTCGTATGTTTCTTTTAACCAGGGAATTAAAACCGTAGTATCAAGACCGCCCGAGTAAGCTAAAATAACTTTTTCTTTCATATTATTCTCCTTTTATATTTTCTAAAACCTTATCCAAAATCTTAAAGCCCTCATCTGCCGTGACTTTATCAATCACAAGCGGGGGCACAAATCGCACGACATTAGCTCCTGCAGATAATAGCAAAAGCCCCTCTTTATAAGCTAAAGACACGATATCTTTTGGTAAAACACTAACTTCCATACCAAGCATTAAGCCGAGTCCTCTGACATCTTTAATAAAATTGTATTTATCCTTTAGTGCATTCATTTTTTCAATAAAATAAGCACTCATATTTTTAACATTATCAAGAATATCAGAGTTTAATATCTCATCAATTACAACATTTGCAGCAGCGCAAGCAAGGGGATTTCCGCCAAAAGTGCTGGCATGGTCGCCAGGCTCAAAAGCAAGGGCAAATTTTTCCACCGCAAGCATAGCGCCTATCGGCACACCGCCCGCTAATGCTTTAGCAAGAACAATAATATCAGGATTAACACCATACACCTGATGAGCAAAAAGCTTGCCGCATCTGCCTATACCGCATTGAACTTCATCAAAAATAAGAGCTATATCATTTTTATCGCATATATTTCTTACTTTTTTTAAAAATTCAATATCGGCAGGGATTATACCGCCCTCGCCCTGAATCGGCTCAAGCACAATAGCACAGGTGTTTTTGCTTACAAGATTTTTAAGAGAATTTATATCGTTATAGGTTGCAAATTTTACCCCATCCATAAGCGGGGTAAAGTTTTTTTGATATTTATATTGCCCTGTAAGGCTCAGAGCGCCTGTTGTTCTTCCATGAAAAGAATTTTTAAAGGCAATTATTTCATAGCAGTCTTTGTTTTTATTTTTCTTGGCGTAAATTTTTGCAAGTTTAAGCGCCGCCTCGTTTGCCTCAGCACCACTGTTACAAAAGAAAGCTTTATCAAAGCAGCTGTTGTCACAGAGTTTTTGCGCAAGCTCAATTTGAGGCTCATTGTAGTAAAGATTTGAACAGTGAAGCATTTTATCGGCTTGATTTGCGATAGCTTTTTTTAGTTTATCAGAACTGTAACCAAGGCAATTAACCGCTATACCGCCGACAAAGTCGATGTATTTTTTGTTATTTGTATCGTACAAATAGCAGTTTTCACCATGGTCAAAAACCACGTCAAATCTTGAATATGTATTCATTAAACAGTTATTTTTCATTATTTTTCCACCATTGTTCCTATTCCATGATGAGTAAATATTTCAAGTAAAAGAGAATGTTCCAGTCTGCCGTCTAATATATGAACGGTGTTTACGCCGTTTTCAATAGCGTATTTGCAGCTTTGGACTTTAGGTATCATACCGCCCTCAATTACTTTATCTGCAATGTATTTATCAATCTCGCCTATTTTTAGAGTTGATATAACAGATGTCGGGTCAAATCTGTCACGCATAACACCCTCAATATCCGTTAAAAATACAAGTTTTTGAGCTTTAAGAGCACAGGCAACCGCAAGAGCAGCGTAGTCAGCGTTTATGTTATAAATATTACCCTCAGCATCTCTTGAAACAGGTGCAATGACAGGAATATAGGAGTTATCAATTAAGATATTTAAAAGTTTTTCGTTTACTTTTTTAACTTCGCCGATAAAACCTAAGTCCTCGCCGTTTGGAAAAATCTTTTGCACTTCAAACAAATTAGCATCACAACCGCAAATACCAACCGCTTCAACACCATGGGTTTGAATGTCGTGTACGATTTTTTTATTTATTTTTGCACCCAGAACCATCTCGACGGCTTGCGAGGTTTGTTTGTCTGTTTTTCTTAAACCGCCTACAAACTCGGTTTTTACATTCATTTTATTTAAAAGCTCGGTTATCTCAACACCGCCGCCGTGAACTATTACGGGTTTTATGCCAATATATTTCATAAGGGCAATGTCTTCTATTATGGTCTTTGAAACAACTTCGTCTTTAAGCGCCTCACCGCCGTATTTTATAACGACCGTTTTATTTGCAAATTCCTTAATATAAGGAAGTGACTCGGTTAAAATTCTTACTTTTTGTACAAACTCTTTCATTATTCCCTCTCTATGTTCTATACTCGCCGTTAATTCTGACGTATTCGTAACTTAAATCACAACCCCAAGCACTTGCTGTGCTCTCGCCGTCAGACATGTAAACATTTATGGTTATTTCTTTGTTTTTTAAAAGCTCATGGGCTTCATCTTCATCAAACTCAAGAGGTGTGCCGTCTTTCATAAGCAATAAGGTTTTATCCTGAGCAAAAAATTCTATTGAAACCCCGTCAGGATTAAACTCTACACCGCTATAGCCAAGAGCTGCAAGTATTCTGCCCCAGTTTGCATCTTCGCCGAAAAATGCAGTTTTTACAAGATTTGAAGTAATAACTGATTTTGCAAGGATTTTAGCAGATTTTTCATCTTTAGCGCCTTTGATATTTACTTCAAGAAATTTTGTAGCACCCTCACCGTCAAGTACAATCTGTTTTGCAAGGTGCTTGTTGACCATATCAAGGGCTTGTGCAAAAGTTTTATAGTCTGATGAATCCTCAGACTCAATAGGTTTATTCTGCGCACATCCGTTAGCCAAAACCACAACCATGTCATTTGTTGAAGTGTCACCGTCAACAGATATCATATTATAGGTGTTTTTAGTGCTTTCGCTAAGCGCCTTTTGCAAAAGCTCCTTTGAGATAACCGCATCTGTTGTAACAAAACCAAGCATTGTACCCATGTTTGGATGAATCATGCCTGAACCCTTTGCAATTGCACCGATTTTAACGGTTTTACCGCTTATTTTAAACTCATAAGCCACGCCTTTTACAAAAGTATCTGTTGTCATAATGCCCTCGGCGGCATTTAGCGCAGACTGCTCACAAGTACCGAGCTGAGTAACAATTTCTTCTATACCGTCAAGTATTTTATCCATCTGCAACTGCACGCCTATAACACCTGTTGACGCTACAAGGACGCTTCTTGCAGGGAGATTTAGTGTTTTTTGGGTTTTTTCAACCATCTCCCAAGCATTTGTCAGACCTTGAGCGCCCGTGCAGGCGTTAGCGTTACCGCTGTTTATAATAACCGCATTAATTGGTGTTGCTTTCTCTACAATGTCTTTTGTCACAAGCAAAGGGGCTGCTTTTACAACATTAGTTGTGTAAACACCTGCTGCAACGGCGGGTTTTTTGGTATAGATAATAGCAAGGTCTTTTCTTCTTCTTTTTACGCCCGTTCTTATTCCTGCTGCTTCAAAACCTTGCGGAGCAATTATTGCCCCGTTTATTTTATTAAATTTTGTCATTATTTGTGTCATTTTTTCTCCTTAAGGAAATACTGCAACATTTTCAAGTGATTTTTTCTCATCTATGTTAAACATAATGTTCATATTCTGCACCGCCTGACCCGATGCGCCTTTTACAAGGTTGTCTATAGCGCCGAATGCTATTATTCTGCCTGTTCTGTCGTCTTTAAAGACGTTAATATCGCAGAAGTTAGAGCCTTTTGTCCATCGGGTTTCGGGAACTTCCAAACCATCCAAAAGCCTTATAAAATGCTCATTTTGATAGTATTTTTTATAAATGTTTTTGATTTCATCCAATGAAATATCAAAAAGCGGTTTTAAATAAGCGCTTACCAGTATTCCTCTTTTCATCGGGATTAGGTGAGGAGTAAAGTTAATAAGAGCATTTTTGTTTGAAATAAAAGACAACTCCTGCTCAATTTCAGGCGTATGTCTGTGAGATGCAACCTTGTATGCTTTTATTGATTCAGAGCACTCACAGTAGTGAGTTCCCAAGTCTAAGGCTCTTCCTGCGCCTGAAACACCTGATTTAGCATCAATTATAATATCATTAGCATCAATAACACCCTCTTTTAAAAGCGGAGCAACGGTTAAAATTGAAGCAGTAGCGTAGCAGCCCGGGTTTGCAATAAGACTTGCCGTTTTTATTTTTTCTCTTTCCCACTCGCAAAGCCCGTATACTGCTTTATTTAGCAAGTCTGCACCCAGATGTTGAGTTTTGTACCAAGTTTCATAAACGTCTTTTTCTTTTAATCTAAAGTCCGCTCCAAGGTCTATTACTTTTGTATTTGAGAGGATTTCCTCGTTTATTTCTCCTGATGCTATGCCATGAGGCAGTGCAAGGAAGATAACATCAGCTTTTTTTGAA
This sequence comes from uncultured bacterium, assembly GCA_949285255.1. Taxonomy (GTDB): domain Bacteria; phylum Cyanobacteriota; class Vampirovibrionia; order Gastranaerophilales; family Gastranaerophilaceae; genus Galligastranaerophilus. The sequence continues at coordinate 14,406 of CASDXV010000023.1, forward strand.
ATTTTTAATATATCCTGCTCCTCAAGTTCAATATCTAAAACACCTTTGAAGTTTTTGTAGATATCAGCGTATTTTTTTCCTGTGTAAGATTTACTTGTCAGAGAAACTATCTCAACATCGTTGTGTGAAGATAATATACCTGCAAGTGTTGCACCTGAGTATCCTGTTGCTCCTATTATTGCTGCTTTTATCATTTTTTACCTTTCTTCTACAAAAAAGCCTCCCTTAGGGACATTCCTTTAGGGAGGCTTAATAAATTTATCTAAATTTTAACAAACAAATAAACTTAATAAGACTCCAATCTTATTAAGCGGCGGCGAAGTGTTCTTTCTTGTTTGTTTAAAATCATTTGTTTTCCTTTTCTTTTGAATTATTACAACATTTTTTTCAGCAAATGTCAATAATTAATTGTATAATTTACACGATTTGTGTAAAAGTTTCTTAATATAATAACAATTTATATGTTTTAGATGGTTTAATAAAAATAAGTTAACAACAGGATAGAAAATGACTAAAGCATTAACAATCACACCAAAAGTTTCTCAAACTTACAACACGGTAAAGGCAAAAGCTGCACAGACTCTGCCTGTTGCCGCAAATTATGTTAGCGAAAATAAACCCTCAAAAGCTACAAGAGGAATTGTGGGTACTGTTATTGATATCTTTAAGGCTGTTTTAAAAAAGATATCAAGCCCTGAAAATGCAGTATCAAAGATAAGCAAAAATACAAATTTACCCTCTCACAAAGACCCCGCAGCTATTGTTATGAAAACAATGCATGGCTAGATAGCTTATGTTAAAATGTTGCCGTGAAATACATTAAAGGTAACATTTACAAAGACAAAATAAACCAAAGAGAAGGGCAGTTTTTAAACTTTGATGGCGAGCACATCGAAGTTATTGTTTTGCGAAAAAATATAGATGAAGATATTATAAAAACTATTGAGAAAGAGGAAGTGTTTTTTCAGCTTTTCTCAAGAGAAGAAATTGTATTTTTACTTATGAAATTTGAAGGATTTAAATGGCTTGATATGCCGTTTGTACTTGATAAAGATATTAAACTAAACTCTTATGAAGACGGGTATTATATAACAATTCTGCTTTTTAACCCTATTAGCGGAAAACTTTGCGCCAAAAGGACAAAAGAGCTCTCGCAAGGTCTTTCAAAGGCCCTTTATTGGGCATTAAAGAAACAACTTGAAAACCCGCCAAAAAACATTCAACAAAAAATTAACAAAGTCCATGCCGGATTCTCGTCGGATGAAATGGCAAGATTATCACTTGGTAAATAAACACTTTGTATGATATTATTTTTCTATGCAGACAAAAAATATAAACAGATTAATTAAAACCGCTCAAGGGCAGCTTGACGGTATTTTAAAGATGATAGAGCAAAAAAGAGAGTGTGTAGAAATCAGCGCACAACTCCTTGCAACTCAATCTATTCTTAAAAAAGTAAATATAGAAATACTAAAATCACACCTCAACCACTGCCTGAAAGAAAGTTTTGAAAGCTCAAACGAAAAAGAAAAACAAGAAAAAATTGACGAGATGACAAAACTCTTGGATAAAATTTTAAAATAGTTATTTTTCCCTATAGTCAAGCAATATAAGACTTGTAGACTTTATAAGATTATAAGCCCATATACAAATCATAACACCGCCTAAGACCCCTACAATCGGGTCAAGGAAACCAAGATTAAAATACTTGCCTGCAAGAAGGGCAAAAATTGCAAAAAATGACGTCAGTGCATCAGCCAGTATATGCATATATGCAGCTATAAAATTGTAATCTTTATGCCCGTGATGAGAATGCCCATGAGAATGTACACCCATAATCAGTATACAAGCAAGGTTAACAAAAAGACCGATAAAAGCTACAACTATAGCGTCATTAAAATCTATAACAAGAGGGTTTAAAAACCGCATAAACGATTCAAACAAAATCCAAATACCCGTTATACCAAGCAAAATGGAACTCACAAAGCCTGCAAGCGTCTGGATTTTATCTGTTGAAATTGTAAATTTTTCGTTGTTTGAAAATTTTTGCATAAGAACATAAGCAAAAAAAGTGATAGAAAGGGCAAAAGCATGTGTTCCCATATGCCACCCGTCTGCCGTTAGCGCCATAGAGTGAGTGATTAGACCAAAAAATATTTCAGCCGCCATGGTTACAAGAGTTAAAATTATTACAATTAACGTCTTATTTTTAGCTTCAGTATGCGACATGGTCACCTCTTTCTTGTTTAATACCCCACGGGGGTATAGTATTATATTAGCACCTGACAGAAGTTTTGTCAATGGAGCAAAATTATTATTTAATATACTTTAGTCTGTCTTCCTCGGTTATCTCTCTTATGACTTTGCAAGGGTTACCGTAAGCCAGAACATTTGAGGGAATATCTTTTGTAACAACACTGCCTGCGCCAATCACCGTATTATCGCCAATTGTTACATTTGGCATAACAGAAACATTTGCACCAAACCAGACGTTGTTACCAACCGTTATAGGGTAGGCGTATTCATACCACTTTACTCTTGATTCAACATCTAAAGGGTGTCCTGCAGTATAAAAACCACAGTTTGGAGCAATTAAGACATTATCCCCAAACTTGATTTTATTGCAATCAAGCATCACACAGTTATGATTTACATAAAAATTTTCGCCTACTTCTATATTGTAACCGTAATCGCACCAAAAATCGGATTCTATATTAAACTGCTCACCGACTTTGCCAAAAAGCTCTTTTATAATTGAGTTTCTCTTATTGGTATCAGAAGGCTTTGTATTGTTAAATTCAAAACACAAGTCTTTGGCTCTTAGTCTTTCTTTGTACAAAGACTCACCTGTTGCAAGGTACAAGTAACCGTTTAACATTTTTTCTTTTTCATTCATATCAGCGCCAGAATCGGTTTTTGAATATTTCCTTAAAATGTCTTATAAAAAATATGGCTACAGTAACAGGTATACTCACAAACAGCTGTTCAAGCCTTTTTTTAGGAGGAAGTGTGGTAACAGAGAGCATGTACAAATGTTTACATATTCTTGAAAAATCTATGCCATACTGAAAATTTGTAAAACAAATATCATCTGTAACAACCTTATAATCTTTATCGCAAAACTCTTTATACTCATTTTCATATCTAAAGTTATTATACAGTCCAAAATACTGTTCACCAATGAACTTTTCTCTTCTGCTGTATGTATATTTGTTTAGATAAATTCCCGATTGTTTATATTCAAGGATAATAAAATTATTTACAAGGCATTGCCTGTATTTGTTCATTATTTCATCATTAACAGATGAGGCATCTTGCATATATATATCGTCAAAATTTCTTGAAAAACATTCATAGCCAAAATATTGCTCCGGTGCAAATTTAAACCTTGGAAAATAATACGGTGTATATTTATTTTTATTTTCTTCAAGTGCAAAATAATTGGTAAAATTTGGCTCTTCAACAAGCTCAGTATCCATAAAATACTTATCTAAGTCGCTTTTTAAACCAAAGAACCACCAGTCTGAAATATGAAAGGGTATTAAATCTCTTCTGTTTTCTTTTATGTATTCAATACTGTAGCGGGTAAATACCGCAGAGGCAAGGACCTTTCTTTCAAATAAATTATAGTTAGCGCCTCTTTTTTGAAATTTTTCAAAGTAGTCTAAAAATTTATCGCTCGTTAAAATTAAATCACTTCTTAGCTTCATTGCATATTTGCGCTCAGCTTTTTTTAGACCTTCTTTTGTAGATAAAAGCTGGCGGTTAACATTGTTATACACCTTAACTCCGGCCATCTCCGCAATAAAAACAGCGCCGGGGTCTTTATTTAAGATTAAAACATCATAGTCAAGTCCATCCACATTGCTGCCTTCCCACGTGGACAGTATTATCTGAGCATTAGGAAGAAATTTTCTTATACTTTTTAAACACTTAGGGGTTTCTTTTTTGTTTATTGCACCCTGTACTACAATGCTTATATCTTTGCTATCTATCATTTTTCCTCTTAGTAACTACCAAAATCCGACAGAGGATATTTTATCTTATCCCTATTAGAGTATAAATTAAACCAGTCTAAAAATAAACATTCTTTCATTAAATTTGGAAAATAAAAATCGTATTGAGAATTTTTATTTGAGTTTTTTATACAATAAAGGTTAATTTGTTCTTTATCAATTACAACAAAATAATTTGCATATACTTCAAAAGAGTCCTTTATGTCATCTTTTAGATTGTGTTTAATGTTCTTTAAAAAATGCCTTAAAACATAACTGTCGCCCGAGTATTTCATAAAGCGCTCTTTTTTTGAAATATTATTTAATTCATTTGTATCTGAGTTATCAAAATCAACATCCCAGTATTTTTTAATATCGGATAACTCGGCAAATAAAAAATCAGAACAAATACCATAAATACGATGAATAAAGCTGTCTTTTGAGCAGGCAATTACTCTGTTTTTGAGCTCGGATTTAGCAGTCTTTGGATATTGTTTCAATAAATTAATTAAAAACAAAACCGTATCGGGATTGTAAAATCTCTCATCGGCAGCGGTTTTTAAAACATACTTGCATTTAAGGTTATCAGCTTTATCTATTCCAAACTTTGCAAGAGTTATTTTATGATTTATATTATCAATCCCGTTTGCCCTTATTTTATCTGATAAAACAACATCTATACCAAGAGCTCTAAAGTCATTAAGCAAGGTTTCATCAGTATCGGCAAATGTGGATAGGATAATATCTACATTTTGATTTTTGTAGAATTTTTTATACAGTAGAGCAGTTTCGTATGTAAAATTATTTTCTTCAACAATCGGGCCACAAATAACAATAGCTGTTTTTTCAATATTGTCAGAACTTGGAGTTATCTTAACATCTTTAGCATACATTGGAAATTGTGAATACAATAAAAATTTATCGTCAAAAAACAAAGGTGCAGCGGATTTTAAGACAGATTTTGCAGTATGATAAGAGCGCTTTTTACTTATCTTTTTACCTAAATATTTAAAAGTGTCTCTTATGTAATGAAATATTTTTCTCGGGTACAATCTTAAAGGCAATTTTAAATTTGCACCATCGCAGCTGGCTTCCTGCTCAATCCTGTTATCAAATATCCTCTTGAATCTTTTTATGCTCTTTTTATTTATACCAAGTTTTTTACCGATTTTAGCATAGCTTTTTTTCATAAGCTTAGCAATATTTCGAGAATCCCTGTAACAGAGTAAACTTTTTGCATATGACTCGGACATTTTTGAAATTCTCCAGCCTACATAGCCCGCCTCAATTTCTACAACTCTTTTGTTGTTAAGATAAGCGTATTCAAAAAGCCTTATCTGGTATTCCCAATCATACATAAATTCAAACTCTGTATTAAAAAAGCCGACCTCAGTCAGTACTTTTTTATTAATAACAAGGCAAGAGGGGATTATTGAATTTATGTAGTTTTTGTCTTTTAACCAATTATCAACCCAGGTTTTATCAGACCATTTGCCGTTTTCATTAGGTATAAATTTTTCCCTGAAAACGCTAAGATTATGAAAAGCAAAGAAAGTATCAGGGTTTTTGTTAAAAATTTCAAGTTCAAGCTCTATTGTACTTGGCGCAAGAGAATCATCAGTATGTAAAATTCTTACTATATCGTTTTTGCAGGCATCAACTGCCTGTTTTGTATTTAAAATCGGGCCTAAATTTGGCTTTGTCCTTACAACTCTGATTTTAAGACCATATGAGGCATACTCTTTAACAAGAGCATCAAGAGCCGCTAAGTCTCTTTCATTATTTGAATCATCACTTATAACGATTTCAAAATTTTTACAAGTTTGATTTAAAAGAGTTTTTAGAGTCTCTTTAAAAAAATCAGCTCTCCCATGGTATGGTATTGCAACAGATATCTCAGTGTAGTTCATAAATTCCTCAGCAGCGCCTTCTATTTTACAACTTCACCAAGGTATTTATCATTATTTACCCCCGGGTATTTAACAACGACATTTTGAGTACCGTCTTCCAAACACTCAAAGTCTGTTGACTCGTTTGGCTCCATTACAATAATATCGCCTTTTTTGTACTCAACACCGTTCATCTTAACTCTGCCTTGAGTAATTACGGTTATTTCAGTCGCGATTTTGTGATAATGTTTTTCTTCATAGTCGCCTTTTTTGTATTCTTTAACAGCAACTTCAACATCATTTGTTTTAAGCAGTGTCGGGTCAAAATTACCTACAAACCAGCCCTTTATCATATCCTCTAGTTTTGCCGTTTTCATCTACGCCGGAGCTCCTTGCCTTATATCAATATATTTGTCTAAATCTTCAGGAGTGCCTGTGCCATGCATTTGAGTTTTATCAATTGAGTAAATACCGTATCTGCCGCCTTTTTCAATTGAATAGTTATAAACTGGCGCAACATAAAACTCGTTATTCACACGTTCGTTTCTGACAAACATATCAATAGCATTTTCTACAAAATCACGACCGCGTCTGAAGTAGTATATTCCAACCGTTGCATGCTCTGATATTACTTCTTTTTCTCTAATCATGGTAATGAGATTATTTTCATCAAGCTTTGCATAAGACCACTTAGGGTCATTATCTTCAAAACAAAGTACCGAGCCGTCGAGGTTTCTTTTATCCGAATCGTTTATATAGTCTTTTATGTCCATATCTACAATCTGGTCAGAATTTGCAATTAAAAGAGGAGTGTCATTGTTTATTAATCTATGCGCATGGAGCACTGTGCATGCTGCACCTTCCGTTAATTTATCAATCAAAACAAACTCAACATTGTAGTTTTTTCTAATCCAATTAACGGTTTCCTGTTCGTTTTTATAATGCTCGGCACGAGCAAGGAGGATAAACTTAGCATCTTTAATGTTTAAATTGTCTAGAACATGACAAATCATAGGTTTTCCAAGAACATCTATGAAAGGTTTTGGTTTTAGATAACCTGCTTTTGCAAACCTTGAACCTGCACCTGCCATTGGTATAACAATATTAATCATTGCCCCTCCTGTTTGTTAGGTAATTTTCATACATTTGATAGCTTGCAAAAGTTAAGTAGTCTTTCTTTGGAATTTCATATGTACTTATTTTCTTTTGATTAAGTATCATTTCGTTAAATGTTGAGCTTATATAGTACCTGCCCTGCGTATTTACGTCTTTTTCAATAACGCTAAAAGCAGCCTCAACAAAGTCAGAACCTTTTTTGTAATAACAGCAGCCTGTTGAAGCAAGATTAGAAATAGGACGTTTTTCGCTTGTTTGAACAACATAACCGTCCTCATCAAGCAGAATTGAACTGTATTTAGGGTGTACTGCATTTATTACAACAATACCGCCATCTAAGTTTCTGTCTCTAAAATCTTTTATTGCAGGGGCAATATCTGTTTTTATAAGCTGGCTGCCGTTTAAAATAAGCAGCTCTGAGTCGTTATTGATTTCATCTATTGCAAAAAGCGCACTGCAAACAGCGCCTCTTGTATCGCCTGCTACTTCTATAATTTTACTTTTCGGACAAAGTATCTTTAAAGTGTCGCCTAAAAAATATCTGTCCTGATCTTCTTTTCTTATGATACAGGTTATATTGTCGCCAACATGCTCAAGAAGTTCAATTGTCCTTTGAATCATAGGCTTGTTTTGGATTTCAAGAAGATATTTAGGATAACCTTTTTCACAAAAATCGCTGTCAGAGCCCGCCATTAAAATTAAAATATTCACTTACAGCTTACCTCCCATACCGACTTTTGCTTGTCCGCTTTCTATTTCTTTAATTCTGTTTTTGATGTTCTGATAAGTTACATCATGAACCGTTTCAACCTTTAGGAGATTTGCTCCGCTGGCTAGAGCCGCCTTAACTCCGTTTGGATTATCTTCAACAATTAAGCACTCTTGAGGAGCGAGCCCCAGTCTTTTAATTGCAGTTTGATAAATTTCAGGGTCAGGTTTTGACTTTGTAACATCCTGATTAGACAGGGTAAAATCAAGATATTTTTGCAGGTCGGCTTTTTCCATCATCATATCAATTGTAATTCTCACCGAATTTGAGGCAAGAGCCAGAGAGTACCCTTCCGCTTTTAGTCTTGATAGAGCATATTGGTGGCAAAACATAGGCTTACACTTCATATAGACATATTCCATAGTGTAAATTTGTTTCATATGGTTTATGAATTTATGCAGACCCTTGGGTAGACCTTTTTCCATAGAGAGCATTTCAAGTTTTTTCTTTGTCGGCAAACCGTCAAAAGTTACAAGGTGGTCATAGCGAGAGATTTTGTATCCGAATAATTCAAGAGCCTGATTGAGTGCTTCATAGTGCCAATCTTTGGCATCTATTAAAACACCGTCCATATCAAAAATAACCGCTTTTATTTTAGTCATTAAAATACTCCTTGGCCTCATCGGGAAAATCCGTGCAAAGCATTATGCCCTTGACATCTTTGTACTTTTCCCATACGTTTTTGTATTCTCTTTTATGCAAATCAGGTGAAACTATACAAACCTTTTTGCCTGCATCTAAAATTTCTTTTATCTCTTTTTTTGAAAACCAATCCGAATAAAAACAATCCAGCCAAACCCCTTGAGCTTCTTTGTACATAATGGGATTAGGGACAATATCGCTTATTCCCGTAAAAACATTTAAGCCCATTTTGTGCTGAACCACCATTTCAGGAATACTCATATCAAAAGTAAAATAGTTAGTATGGTTGTATTTTTCAAGAAGTTTTTTTATCTTAAAAGCCATACCGTCGGCTTTTATATTAAGCGCAAGAGGAAGATTTCTGCCGCCCAACAACACAAGAACATCTTCAAAAGTCATCTCATTACCCTTTGGCATATCATGAGAGATAACAATTTCTCCCTTAATGTCGCGCAAATCCGTTTCAATACCAAAACCGCAGTCAAAGGCTTTTTTAAACGCCTCTTTTGTGTTTTTTTCTTCTTCTTTTTTCCAATAACCCCTGTGTGCAAGAATCATTCTTGAATTTTACCTTTTCAAAAAGTATTTAAGTCCCTAGCGCCTGCTTTAAAAAAGCAAGATAATTCAATCTTAACTATAATAACACAAGAGCGGATATTTTTTTACATATATATCAAATTGTAAAGATTAAAAAGCGCCCCGATAATGGGGCGCGAAAATTTTTTATGAACGGGTTTTATTTAATACAAATTCAACATCCTTATCCCCCCTGCCAGATAGGTTTACAAGGATTTTTTTACCTTTGTTTTCTTGTGCAAACTTAATTGCATAAGCAACAGCATGAGAGCTCTCTAACGCAGGGATAATGCCCTCAACTCTTGAGAGTTCAAAAAACGCATTTAGAGCCTCTTCATCATTAACAGTAACGTATTTTGCCCTGCCTATTTGATTTAGATAACAGTGCTTAGGGCCAACGCCGGGGTAATCAAGACCGCTTGCTATAGAGTAAGCGTCAGCTACATTTCCGTTTTCATCTTGCAAAAGTTTACATTTAAAGCCATGGATTAAGCCGTCTTTGCCATATGTCATACTTGCTGCGTTTTGACCTATTTTTTCACCCTTACCCAGAGGCTCAACACCGTAAAGATTTACATCGTCATCCAAAAAGCCTCTAAAAATTCCTATAGCATTTGACCCTCCGCCAACACAAGCCATAACGCAATCGGGCAGAGTGCCCGTTAAGTCTAAAAACTGCTCCCTTGCTTCTCTTCCTATAACAGATTGAAAATGTTCAACTATCATAGGAAAAGGATGAGGACCAACGACTGAACCTATAGCATAAATTGCAGTTTTATATTCTTTTAAATAAGCACAAAATGCTTCATCTACCGCCTCTTTTAGGGTGCGATTTCCTCTTTTTACACAAACAACATTGGCACCTAAGATTTTCATTTTATCAACATTGGGCTTTTCTTTTTCAATATCAACTTCACCCATGTAAATATCGCATTTTAAACCCATAAGAGCAGCAGCCGTTGCCGTTGCAACGCCGTGCTGACCGGCGCCTGTTTCAGCGATTATTTTTTCTTTGCCCATTTTTTTTGCAAGCAATGCTTCACCTAAAGAGTGGTTAATCTTATGAGCGCCCGTGTGGTTCAAGTCTTCTCTTTTAAGGTAGATGTCAGCACCATATTTTTCTGATAGATTTTTTGCATAGTAAACAGGGCTTGGACGACCCGCATAGTGTTTTAAAAGATAATTCAGCTCATCGTTAAATTCCCTATCATCTTTTATTTTTAAAAATTCATCAGCAATTTTTTGAAATTCTTTTTTTAAATCTTCATCTAAAAACTGACCGCCGTAGCTGCCAAAAAATCCTTCTTTATCAGGTAAAACATTTATTTTCAAGTTAGTGTTCATCTTTCATTTCCTTTATCATTTTTCTTGTAATCGCATTTGAGTTTTTAAGAATTTTTGCCCCCCTTGTAACCTTGCAAAGACTTACGCCAAGCTCTTTTGCAACATCTCTTTGGGTAAAATTCCTATCCAATAACTTCAAAATACGCCATCGTTTTGATAAGTCGGAAATTTCACTGTCTGTTAAAATTTCATGCAAAAAGTTATTTATTTCTTTCTGCGACATTTTACTAAGTAGCATGGAAAGTTCTTTTATACTTTGCATTTTTATCCCTTGTTCTTATTGATAGAAACATTATAAACAAAATTTTTGTTCTTGTCAATAGAAACAAGAATAAAAAATAAAAAACCTCTAAGCAATAACTCAGAGGTTTTTTAAAACTATTTACACCACCAAAAACGGCATTTGTGAGGTTCCGGAGGTTTTTTATGGTGTTTATGTTTTGGTTTATGTTTTGGACCTTTTGGCGGTTTTGGAGGCTTTTTGTGACCGCAGTCATGATAGCAGGCAGGGTCGGGGTGTCCGCCTGTATTTATAATCACTTGCGAATTGTCATTTCCAAAACCAAACCAGCTAAAAGCGCTCGCACTCAAAGTTGATAATGAACTTATAAACACAAAGCACAAAACCAGACTAAAAATCTTTCTACTCATAACAACTCCTCAACATCGTATTAAATTATTATATTGGCATTAAATTTTGTGTCAAGAAAACTGATTAATTTAATGCCGCGTCTGAGGAATCGACTGCACGGGACGCAAGGAGCGTGCAAGTCCCTTGTGGACATGATTTGTCTGTCATTTTAAAACAAAAAATTTGCCGCGTCTGAGGAATCGACTGCACGGGACGCAAGGAGCGTGCAAGTCCCTTGTGGACATGATTTGTCCGTCATTTTAAAACAAAAAATTTGCCGCGTCTCGGAATCGAACCAAGGACACAGGGATTTTCAGTCCCTTGCTCTACCAACTGAGCTAACGCGGCAAACCTATTAAATTTTCAACTTCCCTTGTTAGCTCAGTTGGTGAAATTTTCTTATTTTCTTTGTTTCGTTTCACTCAACAAAGGCTAA
>CASDXV010000024.1 GCA_949285255.1 uncultured bacterium
TTTTGACAGAGGCTCAGCTGGTTAACCTTGCGGACAAGCCGCTTTGACTCGTTAACCTCGTCAAGTGAGCTACGCCCCCATCCATTATTCAATTTTCAACTATTCAGCAGCGTAAACGCTAACTTGTTTTCTTGTTCTTCTGTATGGTTCAAACTTAACTACACCGTCAATCATAGCAAACAATGTATCATCAGAACCTCTGCCAACATTCACACCGGGGTGAATTTTTGTACCGCGTTGTCTAACAAGGATATTTCCTGCAAGCACATTTTCATTGGCATATTTTTTAACGCCTAATCTCTTACTTTCGCTATCGCGACCGTTCTTAGATGAACCTACGCCCTTCTTATGTGCCATTATTCTTCTCCTTCAGTTTCAGCAGCTTTGGACTTTCCTGCCTTTGTATTGATTTTATTAATCATTACTCTTGTAAATTGTTGTCTGTGACCTTGTTTTTTTCTGTATCCTTTTTTAGGACGTTGTTTATAAACAATCACTTTTTTTGCTTTATCGTGTTTAACGATTGTACCATCAACTGTTGCATTTTCAACATAAGGTTGACCAACTTTTGATTTTTTACCGTTAACAAGCATTACGACTTTATCAAATACAACTTTTGAATCAGCATCAGCATCCAATAATTCGATGTCTGTATATTTACCTTCTTCCAGTTTGTACTGTTTGCCGCCTGTTTCGACTATTGCGTACATTTTTTGTCCTTCCTTTTTTGAGGGGTCGCAGCTTATAAGCATTTAGACGCGACCAACCTATCTGCAACAAATAATATAACCCGAACAAAAAACACTGTCAAGACACCATAAATTTTTCGCAAAAACCTTGCTTTAGCGCCTCAATTAGCTCATTTTGCTCAATATTCGGATTAATTTCATTAAGCGTAACTATAGAATTTTTATCAATTTCTTGTCTGAAAATCTTCTGCGCCAGCTCAAAATCTAAATCGTACAAAATTGACCCATGCTGCAGAATATACCCTCTTGAGCGAAACTGCGCCGAACCTATCAGTTTTTTGCCCATATAACTGACATCCGCCCTACTTGAAATATTCATGCAATAGCGCATATTTCCAGCTCTGTGCGAAGCATAATCAAGATTTATGCCGAGTTTTTTAAACCCTAAAATCAAAGCGTCAGATATTTCTTTGTATGATTCAACTACACTCTGCCCTGCTTTTTGCGGACAAACAAAGCAATAGGTAAGTTCCTTGTCGTGCAAAAGCGCTCTACCCCCTGTGGGGCGCCTTACAATGTCAATTTTAAAATCATTATAAAAAGGCTCAAGAGGTTGATTTTTTCCAAGACTGATACACTTTGGATGCCAATTATAAAACCTTAAAGTTGCAAAATCATGTTTCTCATCTATCGCCTTATGGAGCATACCAAGGTCAATTTCCATATTTTTTGCACCCGAATTTACAATGTTACAATTGGAATTTATAAAATTGACATTCATAAAAATAATCATATCATGTAAATATGAGGATGATTCAAAAACTAAAGGCGCTTGAAAAAGCGGTAGTATTTTTAAGATGGGCGACAGATGCGGAATTTGGCAAAATTAAGTATGTCGGCGATGATTTTATAGAGTTTGATATCTTGGATATGGATTCTATGGAATACACAGAAAGTGTCCTTATCAACTCGCAGCTTATCCTTGAAGTTATGATAAGCGGTTTTGAGATATCTCGTGTAATAGCTGAAATGTCGGCGAAAATAACCGTTAGCGACATTGAGGGTCAATTTTAGGCACAACGAGTTCAAAAATAACGCTCTTTGATGTTTTTTTAGCCCTTAGCTTTGAATTAATTCTTTTTGCCAGCCTTTTTGATATAAAAAGCCCCAGACCAAAAGAGTTTTCAGCTCCTTTTGTATTAAACTTGTCAAAAATTTTCTCATCCTTATCGTCAAAATCAATACAAGCATGGTTTTTTACCGATACAACAATATTTTTCCCCCTATTTTTTATCTTAATTTCAACCTGAGTATTATTAGTAGAGTACTTTATAGCATTTGACAAAAGGTTTGATACAATTCTTGAAAAAACGCTTTTATTAGAGCAAAGCAGTGTATCACCATCTTTTTTTATTAAAGTTTTTATATTTTTACCTCTAAAAAGCGGGGTGTAGGATTCAACCTCACGTCTAACAAGCTCATAGGGGCAAAACTCTTCAAAAGAAAGGCAGGTAAAACCGTCTTTAAAACTGTAGAGTAAAAGAAAATCTTTTATCATATCCAAAATGTTTGTATTTATTTTATAAATTTCATCATCAAGTTCACTTCTTTTTGAGTTTTCAAGAGCGTATTTTATGCCCAGCATAGGGCTTTTTATGTCATGCAGAATTTGAGAAAAAATCTCCTCATTTTGTTTTTTTAAATCTGATACTTTTTTGTATTTTAAAAAGATATATTCAAGACTTTTTTTGATTCCAAAAAGCCTGCCGCACTCATTACCCTTACACTTAAGGGTATCTATATGCTTGTCCAATAAAGATGAATACACGCTTGTATCAAGATTTTCACTGTCAAAATTTTTCTTTAAATCCTGATAAAATTTGCTCTTCATACTAAGATTTTTACTGCTAAAAAATAATTTTAATCCCACGCCATGGTAATTTTTGACTCTTTACATAAAATTCTCAGCGGATAAAATAGTAATAGCCGATTATCTAAATTCATTAAGGGAGTGTAAATGATAGAATTCAACTGTAGAAATGTTAGCGCGGATATTCTTGGTCAAGACAGAGGTCTTAACCTTGAAGAAGCATTTAATCAGTATGAAAAGAAAATCAGCGACATTATCCTTGATTTAAATCTTAGAAAAGATAAACCCGGTCAGTGGCTGCAGTGGATGAATTTAGGCTACAACGAAGAAACCGTCTGGTATGTAAAAGAATACGCAGCAATGGTAGAGGGGCGCTTTGATAATGTTTTAGTTCTTGGAATAGGCGGTAGCGCACTTGGCTCAATTGCCATGTGTGAAGCTCTACTAAAACCTTATTGGAATATGTTATCCAAAGAAGAGCGCGGAGGTATGCCGAGGATATTTTTCCTTGATAACATTGACCCTGACCAAATAAACGCACTCCTTGATATGCTTGATTTAAAGAAAACTCTTGTCAATGTAATTACAAAATCAGGCTCAACTGCAGAAACCATGTCGCAGTTTATGATAATCAAAGACAGGATGCAAAATCTCCTTGGCGATGATTACAGAAAAAATATAGTAGCGACAACAGATAAACAATCAGGCATTTTAAGACAAATTGCTAACGAAGAAGGTTATAAAACTTTTGTAGTTCCGGATGATGTCGGCGGAAGATTTTCGGTATTTTCGGCAGTCGGACTTGTACCTATGGCACTTGTAGGCATAGATATTGATGAAATTATGGAGGGTGTTAAAGTTATGGATTTAACACTCAAAAATACAGACATCAGAAAAAATATCGCAGCGCAAAATGCCCTTATTCACTATCTTATGGACACGCAAAAAGGCAACTATATATCAGTTATGATGCCTTATTCAAGCAGATTAAAATACGTTGCCGACTGGTATGTTCAACTCTGGGCAGAGTCACTTGGTAAAGAAGTTGACAGAAACGGAAACAAAGTAAACATTGGCCCCACACCTATAAAGGCCCTTGGTGCAACAGACCAGCACTCACAAATTCAACTTTATAACGAAGGTAAAAACGACAAGATAATTACTTTCATTCGCGTGGGCGAATTTGATACAACTCTTGAAATACCCAAAATATTTGAATACACAGGAATTGGCTACCTTGGCGGAAATAGTATAAACAATCTTATAAACGCTGAAGCTGATTCAACAGCTGTAGCACTTACTGACTTTAAACGTCCAAATTTAACCATAACCCTGCCAAAAGTATCGGCAAGGTACCTTGCTCAGCTTTTCTACATGCTTGAAGTTCAAACGGCAATTATAGGCGAACTCTACAATATAAACGCCTTTAATCAACCGGGTGTAGAGCAGGCAAAAAACTATACATACGCTCTTATGGGCAGAGCAGGGTATGAAGAATCAAGAGAAGAATTAACACAAAAAATCGGCAGATAATAAATCTGCCGATTTTAGAATATAAATAGTTTATTTTTTAAGTAATGTATCTTGGAAATCAATTACTTTGGGTTCTTTTTTCTTTAGCGTAAAAGAACCGCTTCCGCCTTTTTTGGTTTGCAAAATGTCACCAAACTCGTTGCGCACTACAGAATATGTTTCAACAGTATTTGAACCATCAGGCCTTGTTACCAAGCGCGTAAAATCATCTACAAAATTGCCGCCCTTAGTTTGCTTTCTTGAAGCAAGGGTCTGCACATGTTCTCCTGTTGATAAAATTGAATAAGCATGTGAATATGGGGCATCTTTTGAAGGGTAACCAAAAACAGTAACAGTGCCTTTTTTGTTTTTTAGTGTGCTGACATATTCAAAAGAATCACCATACAAATCTTCAAGCTGATCCATTGCTTGTTTTGCAATTTTGTTTTGTTCAATTTTTTGACTTACAAATGTTTTTAATCTGACAGGTATAATTTTCATATTTCTTTCCTTTGACTAGTACTTGCAAAATAATAAAACATCTCAAAAAAAATTTTTGCGATTAATTTTTATATTCGCCAAAAAGGCACCAAGTGGAGGCTTTTGTTATTTTGACATTTACAAAATCCCCTATTTGAATGTCATTACCAGTTATATGAACTACTTTATTGTTTCTTATTCTGCCTTCAAATTTACCGTTTTTACAAGCTTCTACAAGAACTTCAAGTGTCCGCCCCACATACTTTTCATTTGATTTTAAAGACATTTCTTTTACTTTATCATTTAAAATCGCAAGTCTTTTTTTCTTTTCATCTTCATCTATAAACTTATCTTTCATCTTTGCTGCAGGCGTATTAGGACGAGGAGAATACGCAGCGGTGTTTGAATAATCAAGCTCAAATTCATCAAATGCGCTTAGCGTCATCTCAAACTCTTCATATGTTTCAGACGGGAAACCTGCTATAAAATCAGATGTTATTGTAACATCTTTGATGTTATCTCTTATTTTTTTTACAATTTGAGCATACTTTGCTCTGTCGTAGCGGCGATTCATAGCTTTTAATATTCTATCTGAGCCGCTTTGCATTGGTATGTGAAAGCACTCACAAATTTTAGTTGAATTTTTAACCGTTTCAATAAGCTCATCTGTAATGTCAGTCGGGTATGATGTAGTAAACCTTATTCTAAAATCGCCCTCAAGTTTATCAATTTCACCTAAAAGATAAGCAAGGGTGGGTTTTTCTTTTAAGTCTTTACCGTAACTGTCTACATTTTGTCCCAAAAGTGTAATTTCTCGATATCCTTGCGCTATTATACTTTTTGCCTCATCAATAATTCTCTTTGGTTCTCTCGAGCGCTCGCGTCCTCTGGTGTATGGAACAACACAGTATGAGCAAAAATTATTACACCCCTCAATTATAGGCAGCCAAGCATTGAGCGATTTTGCTCTTATTATATTAAAATCTTTTTCCTCAATCGGTTTTTCCCTAACAGCACAGACTCTTCCCTCTAAATTTATCAAATTAGGGAGTTCGTAAATATTCTGCGTACCAAAAACAAGGTCAAGATAAGGAAAACGCTTTAGCAGTTTTTCTTTTTCCTGTTGTGCTACACAGCCGCAGATTGCAATTTTTAGCGGTTTTTCTTTTTTCATTTTTCCCCAAACGCCAAGTTTAGAGTATGCTTTATCTTCTGATAATTGCCTTATAGAGCAGGTATTTACTATGCAAAAATCCGCCTCATTTTCATCTTCACAAGGAGTGTATCCAAAATGAGATAATATACCAAAAATTCTCTCGGTATCAGACTTATTCATCTGACAACCAAGTGTTTCTATATAAACTTTTTTATCTTGCAGTGCCATCTATACTATCTTTGAACCCTCAACAAGATTATCAACTCTCTCAATTCTCTCTTTAAGAGCGCCGTGGGGCTTATAGTAAGGTTCTACCGTCATAATTTTTGCAGCAATGTTGGGATAATAGTATATAAACTTAAGTTCACTGTCTGTTAGAGGTTTTTGAGTATGTACGTTAGCATAGCGAACAAGTTCAAGGATGTTTCTTGCCTCATCTTCATCGTTAAACTCAAGCTCTAAGTTTTGATAAACGTTTCTAAAACCTTTAATACCCGAGTACTCGCCTACTGTAATCATTCTGCCCGTTTCAATGATTTCAGGTTCACCTTTGCCAAGTTCTTCATAATCGTAAAGTTCATAGTTACGCCTGTCTTTGAGTGCACCATCGGCGTGTATACCGCTTTCATGAGCAAAGGCATTATCGCCTACTGCGGGCTGATTCATTGGAATAGGTACACCAAAAGCGTAAGAAGTGTATTTTGCAAGGCGCCATGCTTTTGAAATGTCAATTTGCGGGTCTAATTTATATTTGCCTCTAAAACCGCTTGATTTTTCTATTGCTAAAATGCAAGATACCAAATCAGCATTTCCGGCACGCTCACCCATACCGTTAATAGCAGTGTTAATCCAAGCGTCAACTCCGGCATCAATTGCAGCTTTTGCGCCCATAACAGAGCAGGCTGTCGCCATACCGAGGTCATTGTGGAAGTGCATTTCAACATCCATTTGAGCTTCTTTTGCTATTTGAAATATTCTCTCATATGCCGTTTGCGGGTCATCATAACCTAAAGTGTCACAGTATCTAAAGCGGCTTGCGCCATAGCGCTTACACTCTTTTGCGTATTCTATTAAATATTCTAAGTCACTTCTTGAAGCATCTTCAGCGTTTACTCCGATTATTTTTGCACCCTGAACTATTGCTTCGTTTATTGCTTCACATGTTTGATTTAGAATATCTTTTTTATTTTTCTTGCCTTGATATTTTCCCTTTATCATCTGCTCTGAAGTAGACTGAGAAAGATTAATGCATTGTAATTTTGGAACATTATTAAAAGCTTTTTTAACATCGGCCGCAATTGCTCTCATCCAGCCTGAAAGATTGGTTTTGTTAATTAAACCGCGCTCAACAAGTTGCAAGTTGCCATTTAGGTAGTTAATCTCGTGCTCTGTTGTCGGAAAACCAAACTCAGACTGGTTTACGCCCATTTCATTTAGCATAATATTGATTATGGTCTTTTGCAGTTTTGCAAGCCCCAATCTTGAAGTTTGTACGCCATCTCTGTTTGTAACATCAACGATTTTAATGTAGTTCAATTTTTTCCCCTTTGTTTAGATTTGTTAAACTTTCACAATCTAAGCACTAAAATTAGCAACAAATTGCATTTAGTATACTTGTTATACTACAATAATATATGAAAATAAGCTTTTTGCAAATTATCAAAAGAAGGTGAATTAATTTATGCGCGTGATTTTAGAAAAAGTTCCTTTCTATAAGGGTGAAACAGAAAATACGGCACAAAAAATTTATGACATGTCAAAAATGTCAGATGGGGACATCATCAATGCAAGCATTCAAAAAACACAAGATGATGTTAAAAATTCAAAAACTGCTAAAATCGGCAATATGATTTATCCTGCAACTATTGGTGCTTTTGTATTGGATGATGTAATAAAAACAAAGGGTGCACCTTCTTTAAAACTTGCAGCAGGCGGCTTAAGCCTTGCTTCATGGCTTATTTTTATAAAATCTTTTGACATAGCGGGTAAAATATCGGATAAAATTTCAAAAAAATCCGAAAACGAAAATACGCAAAATACAATTTCACTTCTTGGTAAAATTGGCGGCGGTTTTGCTATTTACACAGGCGTTAGCAGCCTAATGAAAAAAGGGCTTAATAAAGTAATGCCAAAAATGTCTAAGCTCGGTAAAGCAACAGCAGATTTTGATAAAGCGATAGCCTCAAACGGTATTGCAAAATCAATAAACAATAACATTTTAAAACCTATAACTAATTTTGCCACAAAACACCCTAAATTAAGTAACTTTATACGCGGCAATTCAAAACTTCTCATAGTTGGGGCAAGTATACTATCTTCTCTTGCTGTTGCAGCAAAGCTATCAAACAAAAGTGAAAAGATTTTTGAAGACAATACAAATGCTCTATTTGACACAAGGGAAGAAGCAAAAGCAGCCTCAAAGATACTTAGAAACTCACAGGAAGAATACAAAAATATCAATGACAAAATTCGTTTTGATAACGAAAGAATAATAGAAACATCAGAAAACAATCCAAAAGAGCTAGATAGAGTTACAGCAGAAACTCTTGCTTACGGCAAATAAATAAAGTAAATTATCACATAAACGACCTTGTAAAAGAGGTCGTTTTTTATATATAAAAAATATCCCCTTAAGTACAAAACTTAAAGGGATATTTAATAAATTAACCTATTATATTCAACCCTTTTGAACTTTGAGTACGGGCTGCAGCAGCATTTGCATCAAGCGAGTTAATTAAGTCTTGGTTTTCTTTAACCGTCTCTTTGTCTTGTGCCTTTAGTGCATCAGATAAAGCTTGAATTAACATCGATGGGTCAAATTGTTTTTCAAAATCTGAGCTTAATCTTAGCGACCAGTTACCGCTCGCAGTCCCTGGGGTATTATATCTCTGTTCCATACCAAGTAAATCTGTCCAGAAAATCTGTACCCTTTGAGCGGGACTTGTAAAGAGCTCAGTAAATTTCTTTTGCTTGAATGCAGCTTTGTTGACCTCAGGCTGATGTCTGTTCATATCAAATCTGTATTTGTCAAACTCTTTCTGCTTCATATCATGAGTTGCATTTTTCGGAAGAGAATTTTCTACAGCGGGCCACAGAGCATGGTTAAATGCATCTTGTCCGTGTCTGCCGTATAAATTATCAACATATGAAACAAAAGGCAATGTATCGTGCGAACCTAACATAATAGTATCTTCGGGTTTTGCTGACATACCATTATGATATTGGGTAACTATCATACCGCCAAGACCCAGTCTTTCAAATGCAAGATGTGCATGGTCAGGAATAGCGCCCAAGTTCTCACAGATAATATCATCCTTTGTAAGACCTGCATCAACACATGCGGGAAGCACAATTTTTTCAAGAATTGCACCAAATCTCCTAGCACTGTCAGAAGAGTTTACAGGTATTGCATATTGCCTTAAATCAGGATTATACGGAGAAGAGAACAATCTGCCGGCTGTATTATCAACAGGAGAATTTTTATACACATAAGGGTCAATAAGACCTACTATGTGGTCAATTCTTATTCCACCTTGGTTATCTTTAGCAAGCTTTTCGCACTTGTCATACAAAAGCTGTCCTGATTCACCCAAGCTTCCGTCACGGTTAAATAATTTAGCAGGATTTAAAACCGCAAAACCCCAAGCTTGTCCGTCAGGATTATCATAATCCGGAGGACAACCCATTTTGTAATTCTCTAAAAATGCACCGGGGTGTGCCCATACCTCTTGATTTGAGAAAGCTACAGGATTATCACCTTCAGTCTTTATGCCTGCTGCATCATATGCTTCTATACCCTCTTCACGAGCTTTTTTTGCCAACATATCGACAAACATAAATTTGTCAATGTCATCCTTATTTTCTGCTTTTATCTGCGAAATCAGCCCTTCATTTCTAGGGTTGTATAAATTTTGATACTCATAAGGCCAGTTTTTATAGTAATCGTTATTAAACTTTTGAGTAAGAACGGAATATATCGCATAAGGCTCAAGCATTGAAGCGTTTTCAGCCAGATATTCTTCATAATCAGCAGCAAGCTCGGATATTGCATCTTGTTCTACGGGGTCGGAAATTATATCAACATTTGATGACTTAGCTTTAAAGTTTTTCCAGGCGTTAGTTAAACCCAAATCAAAGCTATCGCGTGCATGCTCATAATCGCCATATTCGCTGCCCTTTGCCGGATTTAGTCTGGCAATTGATTTAAACACGTTTTTATCAAGTATTGCACCGTTTTCAGGTTTTGTTAAATCTTCTAAATCAATAATTAAAGGGTTATAAACAAAGGAATTTGAAACATAAGGAGAAGCATCATGCTCAGGACGCATACCTTCAGGGTCTACCTGAATTCCTGAAAATCCATATTTTTCCAAAAAAGGTATAAGAAGTTCTTTTGAAGATTCACTGTAGAGAGAACCGACACCTACATCTTTTGAGGTTTTACTTGGTGCACTTGCGTTATGGATAATTAACTCAAGCTTTTTATCTCCCAAAACATCAAGTGCTTTTTTGATATCCTCACTTGCTCGTTTTTGGTCATATTTACTGCTGTCATACGGGTTAGTATGTGATGTTTTTTGTTTTGCAGCACCAAAATTCAGAGAATTAGCCGCTCGATTGTTTTTGTAAAGATTGGTATTAATCGCTCTAATTAACAAAACCTTCTCCTTTATATTACCTAACAACTTTTATTTTTATTTTTTAAATGCACATTTCCAGCATGTATACAATACCTCAAAATAAAATCATGTGCTAGTAATTAGTGTAAACTTTTGTAAAGAAAAAAAATCTCTTAAAATAGCTTTATTACCTATCTTTACAAAAACATATTTATAAAATTGTTAACTAATATAAATAAACTAAGACAAAGTCAAAAAAAAATGTTATATTAATAACATAAAGTGTTCTTTTTACCATTAAAAATTATCGTTTAATGTTAAAAAATGTAAAATATAGGTTAAAGGTAGTAGCAAAAAGGTAAATATTCTCTTGAAATAAGTTTTTAATTAATTAAGGTTAGTAAAAATCTTGTGTGAAGAGAATGTCTATTGGAGGAAGCAATGACAATTAGTGTGAACAATAGAAAAAAACAGGCAAAAAAGTCTTTTGAAGAGTTGATTAAAGACCTAAAAGCCAGCAACTCCGAAAAAGTTCGCTATAATGCTGCAAGAGTCCTTGGCGAAATGGGCGATTTTAACGCAGTTGAACCGCTTATTGATGTACTTAAAAATGACAAAAACGGTTCTGTTCGCCTATATGCAGCAAGAGCCTTAGGTGAACTGGGTGATACAACAGCCACGGTTCCCCTTATTGAATCATTAAGAGAAGATAGAAACGTGGATGTTCGCGTTCGTGCAGCAAGAGCACTCGGACGTCTTGGTGGTAAGATTGTTGTTGAACCGCTTGTTGAAGCACTTAACGATGAAAACCCTCAAGTGTGCATAACAGCAACCGACGCTTTAATTGAAATCGGTGACGTTGCAACAGATGCTTTAATTGAATCACTTGACCATGAAAAAGTAAATGTAAGATGTGATGCAACAAGAGCATTGGGTGAAATCGGCAACAAAAAAGCCGTTGAAAAAATCATTGAAATGTTAAAAGATGAATGGGTTAATGTTAGAATTTATGCAGTAACTTCACTTGGTAAGCTTAACGACACAAAAGCAGTACCTGCCCTTATTGAAGTTATGAAAAACACTCAAGAAAACGACTTGGTTCGCGCAGGCGCAGCAGCTGCTCTTGGTGTACTAAGAGACCAAAGAGCTCTTCTTCCTCTTCGCGAATTAATTATGCAAGCAGAGGAATTGGGTGAACTTGAAGACACAGCTCTTAAATCATTCAAGAAAATTATGGCAGCTAACTGGGAATCAATCCCCGGTGCAGCTCCAGTTAAAAAACCTGCACTTTTCTAAAGTCAGGTAAATAAGCACAAAGAAACATTTAAAGCCGCTTTATTAAAGCGGCTTTTTAATTATATATCCTAATATAGTTCCAATAACTTCCAAATACTCTTTTTATGTAATTTTGCGTTTCACTGTAGGGAATATCTTCCACAAACTCGTCAAATGACATTTTATCTAAACTTTTCATCCAAGCCCTTACATTATTTGGCCCGCCATTATAAGATAAAACCGCAAGCATTTCATTTTGTTCAAACATATTTTTTAAATCAGAAAAATACTTTATACCTAGTTTTATGTTTAAATCTTCATTATACAAATCAAACGCACTTACTATGCCATAACCCAGAGCAGAAGCAGTTTGAGGCATAAGCTGCATAAGACCCGCCGCACCGACAGGACTTAAAGATTTAGGGTTAAAACGGCTTTCTTCCCTCATTAACGCCATCATAAGATAAGGGTTTTGTGCGTTTTGTGATGCTGATTTATTTATCTTGTCAGCATATTTAATAGGAAATAACAGCTTATATCTACCATCAGAGTGCGAGGGCTTTTCTTCCAGCTTATCAAAACCTTTTTGGGCGTAGTAAATGCTATATGAAATATTGTTGTTAATATAAGCTATATAGCTGTCCGCAAAATCATTATGAACCCTAAGGTCGCTAATTGCCTCAGTATCACCTAAAGTTGCAAGTAAAACAAGAGTTTTATCATTATTAAAAATTTGTTTTAAATCACTTTTGCTAAATTCTACATTTTGCTTTATATTACTTTTTATTGAAGTGTTAAAAGGAGTTTTTACACCGCGCAAAATGTTGTGTGCTACATAGGCATAATAACTCTCAGGCTCTGTTTTTATAAGCTCTTTTAGCTCCAGTTTTGCCTGTTGAGTTTTTCTCTGCTCAAGAAGAATTTTTGCATGCCAAAACTTCATTGCGGGAGTTGATTTTTTGTTATTATACCTTTCTAAATATAGTTCCGAGAGCTCTTTTGATTTTTTAATATAGCCGAGTTTATAGTTGTATAAGAAAGTATTCCAAAGCGACTGAGCCGCCCAGTGAGAATTTGGGTATTTAGTATAAATTGTCTCCCAGCATTTAACTGCAGTAATCTTTGGAACATATTTTGAATATTCAAATAAAACCGCAGGATATGAGGCTGAATTTTTTGTCTGCTTAAGCAAGGACAAACAAATATCGCTTTTTGGCCCGTCAAAAAAAGAAATTACCTTGTCTACAACTTTAGAAATTTCACCCTGCTCAATTGTTTCATCGCAACTAGTTAAAACTTTTAAATAACAAGAATAAGCATTTTTGTACTCGCCCAAAGCCTCATATATTTTTGCATCAAGCAAAATTGCCTCAGGAGAGCTCAAATCCTTAGCGTAAGCCAGTGCTTTTGTGTAATTAGAATTTGAATAAAAGCTTTTTGCCATTATCAGCTTTTCATCTGAATCCATTACCAAATTCAGCTCCTCACATTCTCCAAGAGCATCATTTGCCCAGCGCCCCTGCGGAGCGTACTCAAGATATTCAATAAAATATTTCTTTGCAAGGTGCGGTTTTTTGTTTTTATACAAAACGCCAAGCAAGTATGAAGACGCTTTTTTGTAGTCACTGTCGGGGTAATTTTTATAAATTTTCTTTAGTTTTTTATAAGCGTAAGAGTATTTTTTATGCTCCATATTAATAAGCGCCGCATGATATAGTGCAAAAGGAGCAATATGAGGGTCTTTTGAAACAGAACCCAAATACTTAAACTTTTGATATGCGGTTTTTTTATCCCCGATATTCAGTGCGCACTGTCCCTGCTTTAAAAGAGAAATTTGATACAACTGTGAGAAAAAAGAAATTTTAGAAAAATTGTAATATGCGTTTTGATAATCTTTTTGATTATAAAACTCAAGTCCCTGTTTATAAACTTCAAATGCTCTTTTTGAACTGTTTTTTGCAGCAAAAAAGAACATCAAAAAAACCGCAACGATAAAAACAAAAACAACAGAAACTATTATTTTCCAATCTTTCATATTAACAGGATTATACCACATCAAGATAAAAGGTTAATGTAAAAAACAAGAATAAAAGTTAAAAAGATATTGAGAGGTTAATATGCACAAACAAGGTAAAAAAGCCGCTTTTTTGAAATCAAAAAGCGACTCTAAAATTTTTAAATACTACTGTGAAACAGATAAAAAAACCGTACCGATGATTAAAGAAACTATGACTCGGCAAGCTTTTCAAGCTTGAGCTTTTGGTCATATTGAATTAAAAGATTGATAAGTTCATCTAATTCACCTTCAATTACCGTCCAGACGTTTAAGTTTTGTCCTATTCTGTGGTCTGTTAAGCGCCCTTGAGGGAAGTTATATGTACGAATACGCTCAGACCTGTCCCCTGTTCCCACTTGCGAACGGCGAAGGTCTGTTACTTCCTGCATTTGTTTTTGTACTTCCATATCATAGAGTTTTGCTTTTATAATTTGCAGCGCGCGCTCTTTGTTTTGCAGTTGAGAACGCTCTTCCGTACAAAATACCATCAATCCTGTAGGCTTGTGCACAACACGAACCGCAGTTTCAACCTTGTTTACGTTTTGACCGCCAGCGCCACCAGAACGAGCAGTTGAAATTTCTAAATCAGAGGGGTTTAATTCTACTTCAACATCATCAACTTCCGGCATAACGGCAACAGTCGCTGTCGATGTATGCACTCTGCCTTGCGATTCAGTCTGAGGAACTCTTTGCACCCTGTGCACGCCTGATTCGTATTTAAGCTGAGAGTAAATATTTTCTCCGCCTTTTATTGATATAACAACTTCTGAAACCCCGCCCGCTTCGCACTCGTTGATTGAAAGTATCTTTGTCTGCCAGTCTTTTGAAGAAGCGTATTTCATATACATTCTCATAAGGTCACCCGCAAAAATATTTGCTTCATCACCGCCTGCGCCGCCTCTGATTTCAAGCATGATATCCTTGTCATCCATGGGGTCTTTTGGAAGAAGCAGAACTTTCATTTTTTCTTCGTATTGGGCAATTTTTTCTTCATTTGATGAAATTTCATTGTTCAAATAATCTCTCATGGTCTGGTCTTTTTCGCCATGGAGCATTTCACGAGCCTCATCAATTGCTTCTTGAGCCTCTTTATAGGCATTATATGTTTCAACTGTTTCTTCCATTGCCTTTCTTTGTTTTGAAAGGTCACGGAATTTATTGTAATCAGCAATGACATCGGGGTCAGATAATGTCACGCCGAGTTCTTTATATTTTTCTTCTATTTTTTTAATTTTATCAAGCATGTCTTTCATCGCTGAGGCATCCTTCCGCAAGATTTGTCTTCATCACAGTAGCCCAAGCGCTCACATTTTGGAACAAGGTGGGGCTTAAGCCATGGTTCTTCTTTAATAACTTCATCACACATTTTTTTAATAAGTGTACGTATTTCAAACTGAGCACGGGTACAAAGTCTTAAATTTGCAAGGTGAATAAGCTCTCTTAAATTTAAACTTGCAACCATAGAGCTTGCAGTTGCATTAGGCAATATTGCTCTTGCGTCCTCTGCTTTTATACCTGCTTCAACAAACTCTTGATATAGTTGCGCAACTTCTTGCATGTGTTTTTCAAATTTTTCTTTTAACTCGATGTTAGCTGCAATTTGAGATGGAATAATATAGTCAAATTCGCCTTTTTCTTTAACATAACGTTGAGATTTTTGAGAAAATGACATATGTCTGTGCCTTACAAGCTGATGAGTACAGGCACGAGAAACATTTGAAATTGCAAAAGAAAGTTGTATATGCTCAATTGTGGAATAATGTCCGGATGAAATAACTCTTTCGATGAGTTTGAGCATTTTTTCTTCATCGTCAGCCGACGCGTTTATCTCTTCGGGAGAAAGTGCACTATAGCAAGTTCTACACGCAGTATAAACCGTTTTTAATATGTTTTGCGGTTTTGATATCAGCTTCACGCTCATTTTAGTATCAGGCATTTATCCCCCTCAAATACACTCAATCTTTACTAATAGGGCAGGCATTTTGCCCGCCCTTAAAAAAGCTAGTTTTTCTTTTCGTAGCGTTTTTTAAATCTTTCAACCCTACCTTCAGAGTCCAAGATTTTTTGGTTGCCGGTAAAGAACGGGTGGCAAGCGTTGCAGATTTCAACAGTGATATCTTCTTGAACCGAACCTGTTTCGATTTCATTACCGCAAACACACTTTATAGTTGTTTTTTTGTAATCGGGATGTATGTCTTTTTTCATAATTTACCTCATTGTAGTCTACCTTATGTGATATTATTATATTGGCTAAATATTTAATTTCAACCGATATATTAATAGTTTTTAACAAATTAACCTTGACATCAAAACTTGTCTTTATTAACATTAAACAAGTTAAAAGTTTTTATGGTGGCGGCATGGCCAAGTGGTAAGGCAGAAGCCTGCAAAGCTTTTACCCCCAGTTCGAATCTGGGTGCCGCCTTTTTTAAAATAAAAATTAAGCAGCACTTTGTTGCGCTTCAATAAGTTTTATATCATCTTCAACAATTGAAACAGGATAAGCAGCGTGATGAATTTTTGGAATTAAAAAGTCGGCTGAATATTCAACAAACTTTTGTTCATCATCATCCGTGTCATTACATATAAATGTAACATTTCCTTTGCTATCTGTTTTATACCCTACTATTGTTATTTCATGTCCATTTATAATTTTATTTGGAGCATTATCAGGCGTATTTTGATAATCCGCCTCTTTTGTCTTACCGCTTGTTTCATTAGTTAAAACATAGCCTATAATAACATCTTCACCAATATTTAGAGTGTCGATTATATGTTTTTGGATTTTATCAAAATCACATTCCCAGCCTACAAGATTTTGATTATCATCAACTTTTTGATATCTTATCGAGAGTTTTTCATTGTTCTCTACGATTGATTCTATAAAAGTTTTTTCTGTTTCTACAAGTCCTTGAGGATTTGAAGAAAACTTGCCGCCTCGAATATCGCTGAGTGAGTCATAGCTTTCTTGAGAACCCAACTGCATAAGAGTAGATTGCATAAGAGCATCAAGAATTGTCCTTTCGCCCTTGTCCCAGTGCTCATTTTGCACTTGCGCTCTAATGTATGCACCATCATCGGGTTTTAGAGAAAGTGTAGCATATTCAAAGTTAAAATTCTTTTGCTTGGTTTCAAAAATATTTAAAAAACTTACCGCATCAAGAACATTTTCAGACAAGGCATCCAGTCTTACTTTTTGCTCAACTTCCTGATTTTGAGAAGTTAGACCCGATATCCAACGCGCAAATTCGGCAGGGTGCTTGTTTGCCATATGAAATTCAACACTTGCCGCAACACAAGTACCCGAACCCTCAACATCCATTAGAGCAGGGTTTGCTTTTACTTCAGGTGTAACCGCATCACTGTTTAAAATCGAACCCTTGATATCATTTGGAATGTCGCCGAAGTTTTGGGTAATAATAGTAGGATTATATAGTGCATCAACGGTTTGAGCTAAAATTTTTACATTGTCAAAACCCAAACATCTTGGGTTTTTTAAAATATCATATAAATTTTTAAGAGTTGTTGAATCATCGTTTGACGAAGCACTTAAAAGCTTACCGTTTTTAAGCATGGCGTCAAGTTTTTTAGATATTTGCATATTATCTTGAGGGGAAATAGAAAAATTAGAACCGTTAAGCGCAGCTATAATTTCTGAGTACATTTGTTTTTCTTGCTCACCCTCAAGTTGTGTTCTAATAGGTACAACATTTGCAAGATTATATGGTATCAGGCTGTCTTTACCATAAACTGGTTCACTCACGGCAAAGTTTTGCGCCTTGTCGTTTTTAATAGAAGCACTTATAATCTTCTCAACAGGGTTGTTGGATTTTATATCTTTATAAAAATTTGCCGAACTAAACTGTTGTACCATGCACTATTCTTCCCATATTTATTTTAAACCCGAACAGACACAAAAATTGCTTTTTTAAGTATTTTTTTATAAAGTAAATTTGAAAAAGTTAACAATTTATGAAATTTAAAAACATACCTGATTCTTATATAAAAGTTATCCTTGACCGCCTCTTTCGCCTAAAACCGGCTTATGAGAGATTTGAGCGTGTATTTGATGGTATTCTAAATAAATTTTTAATAAAAGAAAACCCTCACGAGTTGGATTTTTCTCACCTTGATATTGATGAAAAAATAGAAATTGCAACAGAGATTTTTAACAAAACCGCAGATAAAAAATGCAAAAACAACTACTTTATAAATAATTACATAAAACAAGAGGAAGAGCGCCTGTTTATAAAAAATCCGCTTTCTCAAAAATACCTTGACTCAAAGCTTAATTTTAAAGGCGCTTTTGAAATAATTAAAAACGATAGTGATTTAAAACCGAATTTGAAACAACTTATTGAATACGACAAAACAAGAAAAAACCCGATAAATCTAAGGCAAGAGGGCTCTCTTTTATTTCCTGTCGAAAAAATTCTTCTTTGCGAGGGCGCAACGGAGGAGATACTGCTTGGTGAACTTGCAAAAATATGCGGGTACGACTTTAAAAAAGAAGGTGTCTTTGTGCTTGGCGCAGGCGGTAAAAATCAAGTAGCGAGAAAATATTACTCAATGGTAGAAGATTTTAAAATCCCGATTTTTATACTTTTAGACTCCGACGCAAATGAAACAAAAGAGCTTATTTTGCCAAAGCTAAGGAGTTTTGACAGAATTTACATAATAAAAAACGGTGAATTTGAAGATATTCTTCCAAAAAAACTTATAACAAATGCGCTAAACTACAGATATAACAGCTGCTACAGATGTTTAGAGGAAGATTTTCATAAAGATGCAAAAACCGCTAAAGAGCTTTATGAAATATTTAAGCAAAAAGGCTTTGGCGACTTCAAAAAAGCTGATTTTGCAAAAACCATAAAAGACTACATTAAGCTCTTCACACCTAAAAAAGAAGAGCTTACGGAAGAAATAGCAATAATAACCGAAAAGATTAAAACCCTTTAATCAAGCAGCTTATCCAGTATCTCTGCATTGCCTGCAGCTTTTTTGGAGTTTAAACCGTTGGTTTTTCTAATGTAAGCTCGAAGCGCTTCTCTTACAAGCTCTGAGCGGGTTCTTCTCTCGTTATCCGCAAGTTTGTCCACGGATTTTAGAAAATCATCGGGCATAGAAACCAATATCCTTGCCATTTATTTCCTCCAAAGTTTGAATTGATGTATAATACACATAAATATTATAGCATACATAGAGGAAAATATGAAAGAAACAAAGGGAAACCGCCTGCATATAACATTTTTAGGCAAAATGAACACCGGTAAATCAAGTATCATAAATAACTTGTTTAACCGTGAAATATCAATTGTTTCTGACTTTGCAGGAACTACAACTGATGTAAACCAAAAAGCCATGGAGCTTTTACCCCTCGGCCCCGTGAGTATCCTTGATACAGCAGGAATAGACGATATTGGAGAATTGGGTCAAAAAAGAGTAAATAAAACGCTTGAGGCACTTGACAGGACAGATGTTGCAGTTATTATTTTTGACAACACGGGTGTAAAAGACTGTGACATTGAGCTTTTTAACAATTTAAAAACAAAAAAAATCCCGATTATCTCTATAATTAATAAAACCGATATTTCACTGCCATCTGAAAATGACATTAAAATCATTGAAAATAATTCAAATCATATAATCCATGCAAGTGCAAAAAAAGACAAAGATATAGCATCAAAAATTAAACTTGGTCTAATATCCGTACTTGATAGCGAGTACATTGACACACCAACACTTTTGGGGGATGTAGTTGATAAAAATGACACAATAATACTTGTTATACCAATCGATAAAGAAGCTCCAAAAGGCAGAATAATACTGCCTCAAGTACAGACTATAAGAGATATTTTAGATAACAGTGCCATAAGTGTTGTATGTAATGTTCAAAATCTAAAGCACACCATTGATAGTCTTAAAAAACCTCCAAGGCTTGTTGTAACGGATTCTCAGGCATTTAAAGAAGTTAGCGAAATTGTGCCAAAAAATATAGAATTAACTTCTTTTTCAATAATTTTTGCAAAATTAAAAGGTGACCTTAAGACTTTTGTCCATGGGGCAAAAACCATAGATAAACTTCAGGATAACGACAAGGTCTTGATTTGCGAAAGCTGCTCGCATCACCCAAATGAGGATGATATCGGCAGAGTAAAAATACCAAATTTGATTAAAAAATACACGGGTAAAAATATAATCTTTGAGCATACAAGCGGCCATATTTTTCCAAATGACATAGAAAAATATAAGCTTATAATCCACTGCGGGGCTTGCATGACAAATCGAAGAGAGGTTTTAAGCAGAATAGAAAAAGCAAGCTCAAAGTATGTAGCCATAACAAACTATGGCGTAGCTATTGCAAAATGTTTGAATATTCTTGACAGAACGCTTGAACCTTTTAAAAATTAACTTTATTTAGCATATAAACTTGAACTTCGTAGGGTTTAAGTTTAACAAACATCTTACCGCGCTTAACAATGGGTGCTTCTTCCATTTTAACGGGCGAAACAAAGCTTGATTCTTTAATGTTTCTAATATAAACCTTGCCCTCGCTTACCTGTTCTTTATTCATATTAGCAATGACTACAACAGCATCATCGCCGTTTTTTCTGCCATAAGCAAGAATTGAGGGGTTATTTGATGAAAGAGGAGTAAATTTGCCCTCAACGAGAATACTTTTTGCCCAGTATTTAAATTTCATGGCTTTTATAAATTTTTCCTCAAGTTCTTTATAGTTTCCGCCAGGGCGTCTTGAGAGGTTAAAAATATCAAACTTACCGCGATGAACAAAGTAGTAATCATCATCTGTCATACTTCTTTGTGCTTTTTTGTTCTCATAGCGATAAATGTAATTATCACCCGTCACATAACCGTCAAGAAAATAAGGGTTCATCGGAAGTGTAATATTAAACCATGTAACCATCTCCCAAAGAGGAACTCCGCCTCTTACAATGACGCTTTGCTGGTCATGAGTTGCAAAAGAGGCCATGGTTGTTTTTTGATTGTTAAATTCTTTTGAAATTTTAAGGTCAGATTTAACTCTTTTAATTACATCTTTTGACTTTGTAAAATCGGAAATATTTGCCCAATCACCGTAATACCCGTCAAAACCGGCTTCAAGAAGCTTGTTTACAGGGGTATAAGAACCCCATTGCTTAACAGGATTTGTCCAAGTAGTGCAAGCCTCTGCAATAAAAAGGAACTGCGGGTCTTTCATTCTGGCATAATCAATTACTTCTTTCCAAAACTCATAAGGTTTAATTGCTGCTACATCAGCCCTTATACCATCTACTCCAATATCTTGGAGCATTTTTATCATTTTTTGGTAATTTTCAACCAATTCACGATTTAAATTACCATTTTCGTCATACACCTTAAAGAGCCTTACATCAGTCCAATCAGCAGGCACAACGGCGTTAGAGTTTTTATCTCTGATAAATAAATTTGGTTTTTCAAGCGACATGTCATAAGAGCCGCAGCTTGGTATATCAACAATTACCCTTAAACCCAGCTTATGGGCTTCATCTATAAACATTTTTGCCTCTTGCTCAACGCCTAGGGGGTTGTTTTTATCATCAAGTTGAGGATTTAGTTTTTCAAAACTATCAAGAGCATAGAGAGAACCCGCACTGCCAAGGGCTTTTAGCTTACCTGTTTTTGTTATGGGTAAAAGATAAATCGTATTTATGCCCATTTTGGTAAGTTCTTTTAATCTTGGTATAGCATTTATGAAAGTTCCCGTTTCATCGCCTAAAAGAGGTTCTATAATATCATCGGAGTTGTTATCTTTTGCACCGAAAGAGCGAATGTTAAGCGCGTATATAACAGACTTGTTGCCAATAAACAGTGTCCTTAAATCGTTACTCCACTCATCTTGAGCACAAAAACCGCTCTGCGAGAACAAAAGCGATACTAAAGCTAAAACAAAACCCCTGATAAATACTTTACTTTTCATGGTATATAGTATATAACAAAAAAAATTATTGTATAATAATGTTACATTATATTGTTCAGTGTGGTGAAAATGGGAAAGCTTGAAAAAATATTTGATAAAAACGGAGTATTTCATTCATCGTCATTTTTGTCGGTGTTGGCTTTTTTAGTTGTTGCAGTTGTTATAACGGCAATTTTATCATCAAGATATTATCTGTATCAAAATATTATTGAAAACGGCGTCAGCAAAAAACAAATAATTGCCAAAAGAAATATCGAAGTCGTTGACACACAAAAGACAGAACTTATTAAACGAGAAGTTTCAAATAAAATAAGACCCGTTGTGACCCCTGTTGAAGATAACTACCTGAAGACCAGTTTAGAATCACTGCAAGATAACGTAAAAAGGATAAGAAACCAAAATTCAAAGTATGACTCAAAATTTAAAGAACTGTGCGTCTACCTTGAAATACAAGACTCGCAAAAGGAAGAAGCTGTAGCAAATTACCTGCTTAATACTACTCCTCAGGGTCTTGCAGCCACCTTTGGTAATGCAAAATTTGTCTTAGATGAGCTTTTAAGAACAGGAATAAACGAAACAGACATAGACCTTTTAGCATCAGATAATTATATTATCTCTAAGCTTGGTCAAAACCTCAGAAGAAGCCAGATAAGACCCATTTCAGGCATACTTGAGCATGTTATTATGCCAAATTTAATAGTTGATGAGTATGCAACCGAAATTGCAAGAAAAAATGCCGTAAACTCGGTTAAACCTTACATTGTAACCTTTAAAAAAGGAGATAAAATCCTTGATATCGGCGAACAGTTAACGCAAGTTAAAAGAGAGGCTTTGAAAAAATCAGGTTACAACGCCTTTGAACTCAATAAAGGTGGAATTTTGGGAGTATTTTTTATAACCTGCCTTGCAATGTTGTTTTTAGTCTTGTACATGAAAAAATATGAGAAAAGATATTTTTCACCGCAATACTTGGCCATTATAGGGGCATTTTCAATAGTCTTAACATACATTTGCGTGCTTATTACTCCGCTTGATATGGTACAAAACTATTACATGCCATTTCCAGCATACACTATAATAATTGCAATTTTCACAAATCCTATAGTTGCATTTTTAGCATCAATTTTACTTTTATCCGTACTTTCGCT
The DNA here is from genome assembly GCA_949285255.1 of uncultured bacterium. Classification (GTDB taxonomy): domain Bacteria; phylum Cyanobacteriota; class Vampirovibrionia; order Gastranaerophilales; family Gastranaerophilaceae; genus Galligastranaerophilus. Next base: position 22,763 of record CASDXV010000024.1, read on the forward strand.
AACTTTGTTTCTTGACCCGCAAATCACTGCCGTGTTTGTATTTTCTTCAATTATGGCAGCTTATTCGGTTTCAAAAATCTGCTATACTAAGCGCTTTGATATAATCAAGTGCGGACTTGAAGTAGGTGCGGTTATATTTCTTTCAATTATGCTAATAGCACTGTTTGAAGAGCAGTTTGAAATTTTTGCAAACCTTTCATTCCTCTCAAATGCCACAGCAGGTTTCCTAAATGGCCTATTCTCAAGCATTATAGCTCTTGGTGTACTTCCAATAATTGAAAATGTCTTCAAAATTGTTACGCCCTATGGCTTAATCGAGCTTGCCGACCATAACCAAGAGTTATTATCAAAACTGCAATACAAAGCGCCTGGGACTTATCACCACTCATTAATGGTTGCAAATCTTTGCGAAGCTGCAGCAGAGGCAATTGGCGCAAACCCGATACTTGCTCGTGTTGGCGCATTTTATCACGATATAGGAAAACTAAAGCGCCCGTTGTTCTTTATTGAAAACCAATCTTATTTTGGAATAGAAAACCCTCATACAAAGCTCAATCCGCGTCTTTCTAAAATGGTTATCACTTCTCACACCAAAGACGGCGTAGAGCTTGCAAAGGAATACGGTCTGCCGCAGGTTATTATAGATTTTATACAACAACACCACGGCGAAGGGCTTGCAGGACATTTTTACAAACAAGCGGTTGACTTGGAAGGCAAAGAAAATGTTCAAGAAGAGCAATTCCGCTACCCGGGACCCAAGCCTCTTATGAAAGAAACCGCCATACTTATGCTGGCAGACGCCGTAGAAAGCGCTGTTCGCTCTCTTAAAAACCCATCTCAAGAACAAATTGAAAATATGATTAATAAAATAATCACGGAAAGACTAAACGACGGACAACTCTCTGATAGTCCGTTGACGCTTAAAGATATTAAACTTATTGCAAACACATTTAACAGAATTTTGCGCGGTATGCAGCATGACAGAATTAAATATCAAGAAAATATACTTAATGAGTTTGAAGATAAAAACAAAATCAAACTTCAGCCCACAAAAGAAGAAAAGCTTGAAAAAAGAATAATGGATAAAATTAAAAAACAGGAAA
>CASDXV010000025.1 GCA_949285255.1 uncultured bacterium
AGAGGGTTGTAATCCTTTTGCCCGAAATAATCACACCATCTGTGCCGAGTAGAAAAAGAGTAAAAAGAGTATTTATGGTACACATGGTTTGATTATTTCCTACCCCTAAAATCCGCTACACAAGCCGATTGCCCGAAATAATCGCACCATCTGTCATACGCAAAACACTCACTTCAATACACCAAACCCTAAGTATAGAAAAAACTCCTCAGGTTGGACTCGAACCAACAGCCTACCGGTTAACAGCCGGTTGCTCCGCCATTGAGCTACTGAGGAATATTTCAGTAAATTATTTAATTGTCATTCGCTCAATGGCTCCGCTTGCTCCTATTTGCCATTCGGCGGTGCGTTCCGCACGAAGCTACTGAGGAATATTTCAGTAAATTATTTAATTGTCATTCGCTCAATGGCTCCGCTTGCTCCTATTTGCCATTCGGCTGTGCGTTCCGCACGAAGCTACTGAGGAATATCCGTCTTTCGACATTTTTTATTATAACAATAAAATATTTTTTGGCAAGCCGATTTTAAAAATCATACTAAAGTACTAATTTTAATTCAAATTTATATCTTTTGTTAAATAAATCAATCTAAGGGGTTTTATAGCTCAATAAAAAATGTTATAATTTATCTATTCTTAGTTAAGGAGTTTAAATATGTCAAAAAAGGACAGTTCAATTGGTTTTGCTATTGGTATTTTGGCAGGAGTTGTAGGTGGTATAGCTGCCGGTATTCTTCTTGCGCCAAAATCAGGCGAAGAATCCAGACGTGAATTAAAAGATGCCTATGAAGATTTAATGCAAAAGTATTCACCCGAAATTACTCAGGCGAAAAAACAGGCAATGGAAATGATAAAATCTTCAAAGGAAAAAATTGAAGATACTTACAAAAAATTTAATGAAAATTTAAAAGCGCAGAAGTTGGCGCATGCTAAAAACTGTGAAATAGATGTATACGAAATTTAATGAAAGGTATTTTTAATGAGCCCTGTAAATGTCAGCTTAACTGTTTTATTAATCGTAACTGCCGTAGTGGTCTTAGTTTTGGGTATATTGCTGGCTAAATTATTTATTAATTTAATCTTGCTTTCAAAAAATGTTGACTCTATCGCTCAAAGTGTACAAAACGAGATTGAGCCGACGCTAAAGGAGTTAAGAGAAGCAGCGCAATCGATTAACTCTATTGCAAATAACGCTGATACGCAGTTTAGTGGAGTACAAAGTGCCATAAAGAGCTTTCTTGGTGCTTCAAGCGTTGTCGGCTGCAAGATGAAAGGCCTTATGAGCGGGCTTATTAAAGGTATTAACTTTGGTTTAAATTTATTTAACAAAAAGTAAGAAAGGAATGAAAATATGTCAACAGGTAAATTCGTAGCAGGTTTTATTGTAGGTGGTGTAGTTGGCGCTGTAATTGGCGTTCTTTTAGCGCCTCAATCAGGCGAAGAAACACGCGAGATGATTAGCCAAAGCACAAAAGATGCATACGGCAAAGTCTCTGACGCTGCAAAAGAAATTCAACAAAAGGCTGAGTCTGTAGTTGATGAAGTTCAGAAAAAAGGCGAAGAAATTATAGATAAAATTCAAGACATGATTAACAAGCAAAAAAACTAACTTGAGATTTTTGTGCTAAAATCTTTGTATGAAATATGACGTAGCAATAATAGGCCTAGGGCCTGCAGGTATAAGATTTGCACAAGAAGCTCTAAAGTGCGGGCTTAAAACAATAGCTTTTGAAAAATCTTCCGTCGGCGGTACTTGTTTAAATTTAGGTTGTATACCAACAAAAGCAATGCTTAACTGCTCGGAGGATTTTTTGTGCGCTTGTAAGGTTTTCCCTACAAGTGTTGATAAAAATTTGATTTCTTACGAATCTTTCTTGGAAAAAAAAGATAAAATCGTCTCAAAACTATCTGTTGCTGCGCAAAAAGAGCTTGTTAAAAAAGGTCTTGAGTTACAAAATTGTGAAGCAAAAATACTGATAAATAACTCTGTTGCCTCCATTATTGCCGATAATCAAGTATATGAAGCTGATAAAATCATTGTTGCAACGGGTTCAAAACCTCTTGAATTAAGTGGGCTGGAATTTGATTCAAAAAATATTATAAGCTCTGATGATTTGTTGTCGCTTAAAAGTTTGCCTGATAGCATTTTAATAGTCGGCTCTGGCGCCATTGGTGTTGAATGGGCGAGAATTTTAAACAGTTTTGGCTGTAGTGTCAGTGTTGTTGAAAAAGCACCTAATCTTTTACCTTTGATGGATAAAGATATTTCAGCAAGAGTAGAGAGAATTTTTAAAATATCAAAAATAAAATATTATAAGTCAGTTTCTCTTGAATCATTTGAAAATAAAAAAGCTATTTTATCTGACGGTACCGAGATTTCTTGCGATATGGTTCTTTGTGCCGCAGGCAGAAAAAAGGTCTTTCCTGAGTTTAAAAATAATTTTAATTTAGATATATATGATAATTGCAAAACAAATGTTCAAAATCTCTTTGTCATAGGCGATGTTTCAGGAGAAAAAATGCTTGCGCATGCCGCATCTCATCAAGCATACGCACTTTTTAATAATCTGTATAATGCTAAAGAGTTTAAAATGCCTGATATCCCCTCTGTTATCTACGGCTCGCCTGAAATTGCCTCAATCGGTATAAACGAGCAAGATATCACGGATGATATTTCTAAGTATAGAATTTACAAGCTTCCTGTTTCATTCTTGCCTAAAGCATGGTGTGATGATTCAATAGACGGTTTTATTAAAATAATTACAAAAAATGATAAAATCTTAGGTGCTCACATTGTCTCAAAAGAAGCATCAGCACTTATTATGCAGATTTCAATCGCAATGAAAGCAAATCTTTCTGTTGATGATTTAAAAGAAATTATCTTTCCTCATCCGACTTACAGCGAGGGGATTATAGAGGCGATTTTAAATGGATAGATTAAGACTGCCTGATTACCTAAAGCGCCCTATAGCAACTTCTGACGAACCCTCTGCAAAGAAAGTCAGAGAGTTGTTAAAAAAATATAACCTAAATACGGTTTGTGATGGTGCAAGATGTCCAAATAAGTGCGAATGTTATACAAATCTTACCGCCACTTTTATGATTTTAGGAAAAACTTGCACAAGAAACTGTGCATTTTGCAATATTTCCCAATGCACCCCTCTTGGTGTTGATGAGGATGAGCCGCTAAATGTTGCCAGAGCAATTTGCGAGTTGGGGCTAAAATATGCGGTAATTACCTCTGTTACAAGAGATGATTTAGATGACTATGGCGCAAATCATTTTGCAAAAACGGTTTTTCAGATAAGAAAATTAGCGCCTGATGTCAAAATAGAAATTTTAACACCTGATTTTTGCGGTTCAATTGAGTCATTGCATAAAATAATTGACTATCCGCCCGATGTTTTTAATCACAATATTGAAACAGTGCCAAGGCTATATAAAACTGCTCGACAAATGGCTGATTATAATATTTCGCTTGATGTTTTAAAGTATATCAAAGAGCAAAAACCTGACTTGATTACAAAAACGGGTATTATGGTCGGACTTGGTGAAACGCAAGAAGAGCTTTATGATACTTTTTGTGATGTAAAAAACGCAGGTGTTGATATTTTAACCTGCGGGCAATATATAGCACCGTCTAAAAAGCACCTAAAGGTCGAAAAATACTACTCGCTTGATGAATTTAATGCACTTGAAAACTTGGCAAAAGATGCGGGGATAAAATATCCTATTTTTGCACCTCTTGCCAGAAGTTCTTATAAAGCTGCGCAAACATATGAGCAAATAATAAAGGAAAGAAACTAAACTTTAACTGCCTTGTTTAGTTTTTTACCTCTTTTTGACAATCTTTCAACATTGTATTCTTGTGTTTTTTTGTCAATTTTTGCAGATTTTGCAACATCTTTAATATACTCTATATAAAGCTCGGGTTTTACTTTCCCAACTTCAAGCAGTTTTAAAATAATTCTTACTCCGGCTAAATTAATTGCAAGGTTTCTTGTAAGAAATTGAATCAGTTTGCCTCTCTCTATGTCGTTTAGTGAATACAAGCGCCTGTTTTGTTTTGAACGTCTTGCAACAAGAAGGTCTTGTTCGTCGTAAATTCTAAGTGTTCTTTGGTGTAAATTAAGCGCTTGAGCAACCTTGCCTATCGACAATACGGGCTCATCCGCATTTGTTTTGGTTTTTTTGCTATTCATTTTTAACTCCAGACATCTCATAGCTTAGCAACTAAATCATAACTGTCAGCCCCTATAACTTTGACTTCAACAATTTGAGCGGGCGTCAGATACTCATTAGTTCTAATGTAAACCAGTCCGTCAACTTCGGGAGCGTCGGCATAACTTCTGCCTATAGCCGTACCGTCGTTGTGAACCTCTTCAATTATACATTGAATTCTTTTAGAAATAAAGTTTAAATTATTTTCTTTGGAAATTTGTTTTTGCAGCTTTAAAATTTTATTTTTTCGCTGATGTTTTATTTTTACGCTTATTTGCGGTTTAAGCGAGTATGAATATGTATTTTTTTCTCTTGAGTATTCAAAAACTCCCAGTCTGTCAAATTTCATATCTTTGACAAAGTTATATAAATGCTCAAACTCCTCCTCGGTTTCACCGGGATAACCCACAATAAAAGTAGTTCTGATTATTACATTTGGAATTTCTTTTCTTAACTTTTTAATCAGTTCTTCTTGGTCTACTACGGGTCTTCTCATCCTTTTTAGTACTTCAGGATGTGAGTGCTGCAGTGGAATATCTATGTATTTAACTACTTTATCAAAATTTTTGTATGCATTGATTAACCCTTGTGTGAAATTTGTCGGATAAGCGTATAGTACTCTAATCCACTCTATGTCGTCAATTTTGTTTAATTCTTCAAGGAGTTTATCAAGAGAGGGCTTTTTGTATAAATCTATGCCGTAACTTGTTGTGTCTTGCGCTATAAGGACAATCTCAGCTACACCTTTTTTGGCAAGATTTTTTGCTTCTTTTACAATATCCTCTATTTTTCTTGATTTATATTTGCCTCTAAGTGCCGGTATTACGCAGTAACCGCAGGAGTAGTTGCAGCCGTCTGCTATTTTAATATAGGATGAGCTGCCAACAGTGATTTGAGCTCTCTCAACATCTTCAGGGTATATGTAGCAAGGATTTTCACTAACCGAGTAGAAACTGTCAGATTCTACGGCTTTTACAATATCTCTTATATCGCAAGTGCCAATAAAACCCGATACTTCACCAAGCAGTTTTTGAAGTTCGTGTTTGTGTTTTTGCGGCAAGCAGCCTGTTACGATTATTTTTTTGCCAAGAACAATCATATTAAAAATACTCTCAACGCTTTCTTTTTCAGCATCACAAATAAACGAACAGGTGTTTATTATAACTGTTTTAACATCATTATCTTCAACATCCAGTGTTGTTTGATAGCCTGCTTTTTCAAGCATTCCAAGCATAAGCTCAGTGTCTACAAGATTTTTAGCGCACCCGTGTTGAATTATTCCGATTTTAGTTTTCTTTTTCATTATTTGTTTTATCTTCTGAAAGTTTAAATAAAAATATCCTGAACTTGTCGCCAAATGCGGCTTCAAGGGTGTAATTACCCACAACGTATCTACAGGTTTCTATGCCATAATCTCTGCAAATGTGTGACTTTCCATACTCTGAAGTATTTCTTGATGTAAAGATAATAAAATCAGGCTTTTTATTTGTTATATCTTTTACTATATTATCCTCTCTAAAAGATTCAAAGTCCAGCGGGATAAAACTTGTCTGGTAAAAATCCCATCTTAAACCTGATAAGAAGTTTAACATTATGCCCTCGGGCATAACAAGCAGACTATCGTCGTTTTTACTGTGATGGGTTAAATATTCAAGTGTCTCATTAAACGATTGAGCAATATTTTTTGTTGTTTTGTGCATGCCAAATTTTGTTTTTACAATGGTACTCTCGTTTACAAAGGTTATTAGAAATTGATGTATAAAAAGCAAAATAATTGTTATTAAATATATTGCTAATGCCGTGTCATACTGGCGTTTTGAGTTGTATAGAAGGTTGTTTTCAAAAAATCTTTCAATAAAAACAGTTATTGATATCAAAAGTCCGCAAAGCGAGTATGCGCCATAAAAACTCAATATTAGTGAGTGATAATTTTTTAGTGAGCACAAAAGTGAAAACAAAATAAGTATTAAATATGCTACACTTTTTTGGTTCTTGTAGTCTTTTGACTTTATGTAATTTATAAGATTTAGCGCTAAAATTACCGTGCAGATGTATGGTAAAAGTGCAAACATTTTTTGTGGAACATCAACCTGCAAGAACAGTATAAAGCAAAAAATTACTGTTGTTATTATACTTAGTGTATATTTTAAAATTTGTTTTTTAAAGCGCAGAATATATAAAAGTAGTGCAAAAAATATCGCAGATATAAAAATCAGTGAAATTAAATCGATAAGATTTGAATACAGATGATTAATGTTAAAACTAACTAATGAGTAGTTTGAATAAAAAGTCGATAGCGATTCGCTTTTTATCATATTACTTAAATAAAATGAGTTTTTTAAGATGTCAGATATTCTAAGACCTTGTGCAAAGAGTACTAAATATGTAAGCACAGGCAGGAATAGAGCATATGCCAATGATTTTATAAGTACTTCTTTTTTGTCTTTTTCATATAACAAATAAACGCATAATACGGGTAAAATTACCAATATAAAATCTATCTTGCTTACGCAAATTCCGCCCCAAAGAAAGGCTGAGGCGTATAGTAAGTTTTTGTTTTTTGTTTTTATGTACCATAAAATAAAATACAGTATCCATATTGCAAAAGTGGCACTAAGCACCATTGCATAAGAGTAAGGGAATATAAAGTTAAAAATACTGCCGTCAAATACAACAGCTAACATTATCAGTAATGTAAGGCTAAAGCTTATTATTTTTGGAAGAAAATATCTTGAGCAGGAATATGTACCAATGCTAAATGCGGCTGCAAAAAAACCGCCTATTATATAGTACGTGTGTAAATTGGCACCAAAGATTTTTATAAAAAATGTGTTAAAAAGATATGGAAAAGCGCCATAAATACAGAAAATGTCTTTATATAGTACTTCGCCTTTAGATATGGCATAAGGGATATATGCTTCTCTACCGCAATCCAGTATCATATCGCCGCATCTGCCCCAGCTAATAATGAACAGCAGCAAATACAAGCATATTAGTATAATTAGCGGTTTTTTTTCTTCCAAAAAAAAGTCTTTCATAAATTATTTATACCAAAAACGCCAAAGACGAGGCAATTTTTTAACAAAAAAATTTTTTATAAAATAGTAAGGTATAAGGAGTTTATTATGCAGCCTGTTCTGCCTACTAATTTAGATAGAGCATCAGCTCAAGTGCTTGGTTTTGACGCCTCAGCTTATATTACCGATACAAAATCAACTCTAAATCAACGCCTTGGAATTCCCGCAACATTTAACTCGGGAGATTATTTAGCAGGTAGTCTTGCTAAACCTCAAAGCAATAAAAAATCCGATGTTCCGGCTTTTTTATCTGGTATACTTGCTGCAGGCGGTGTCGGCTTGCTTACATTTCTTGGATTAAAGGGTAAAATTAAATTGCCCAAAAAAATTGCATCTAAATTGCCAAAAATGTCAGACACCAAAGTTAAAAATGTACTAAACACAACAAGAAAATTTTTTGGAAATCTGTATAAATCTGTTAAGTCAAAAGTAAATATTGACTTTAGTCAAATCCCTAAAAAAATGAAAGGGTTGTTTAAAAAGGTAAAATAACTAAATCTGATTTGCCATTTCTGCATCCAGTAGTTCAAGGTTATGCGCGGCCTCCTGGTGTTCAGGTTGTACTTCCAGTGCTTTTTTATAGTACATATGCGCATTTTCCTTTTCACCCAATATCTCATATGCCAGCGCCAAATTGTACATGGTATCGGCATCATCTGGTGCAGATTTTAAGATTTCTAAAAACTGCTCCACAGCATTTGCGTATTCAAGTTCTTTGGTGAGAGTTATAGAATATGCTTTTCTGGATTTTAAATCCAATGGATTTATGCTTATAGCATCAAAAAATGCAGTTTTAGCGTTTTTGACATCACCAAGCTCATCATAAGCGTAACCAAGGCCAAAGTAGTACTTAGATTCTTGTGGTGCAATAGAGATTGCACGCTTAAAGTGACCAATAGCATCTTGGAAGCTTTTTATTTCACAGTTGCATTTGCCGAGTTTATAGTATATTTCAGCGTTGTCGGGGTTGTATTTCAACCCTTCAAAGAATTTATCAAATGCTTTTGTGTATTCTCCTTGATTAAACAAATCAATTGCCCAGTTTGAAATGATGCTTGAAATATAATTTCTCAAGATTTCAGTGTGCTCAGGGGGCAGATTTTCTATTAAATTTTCATATAAAGCAACAGCCTTTTCATAATCTCCGCTACCTGTGTACGCTTGAGCAAGAGTATATGCCAAGGATTCTTCGTTTGGAAAATCACTAATAAGGTTTGTAAGTATTTCAATAGCTTCTTGAGCTTGCCCCTTGTGTATCAATATTTCACAATATCTGTTCTGATAATGAAGATAATTTGTGCTTTGTGAACCTTCAATGTCAATAAGCTTTCTGTATGCAAGAAGCGCTTTATCCCAGTCTTTTATGTTAAAGTACATAAGGGCAATTTTCTCAAGTAATTCAATGTTTTCACCCTTGATTTGCCCAAGTTTTTCATAGCATGCAAGACACGTTTGCCAATCGCTTTTTTTATAAGCTAATTCGGAAATAATTTTAATAACATCAGTATCGTCAGGAGTTATTTCAAGTATTTCTTCATATGTCTTTAGAGCATCGTCTGTGTATCCGTCAAGCAGATACAACTGGGCTATGGTATGCTTTATTTTTGATACTTCTCCAGGGTCATCTTCAGCCTCAAGCAATAGTGAATACATTTTTATAGCCTTTTCCGTGCTTGAAATGTCCCTGTAAAGCTGAGCAAGGTTTTTAATAGCCACAATATCTGTGGGATTGTAGCTGTATATTGTTTCATATACAGCAAGGGCTTTTCTTTTGTTGCCGTCTTCAAGATATATTTTCCCCAGCTCTTCTCTTGATTCATTGTCGCTTGGGTCAATTTTCAAAACCGCTTCAAGGTGTAATGCGGCGAGGCTTGTATTTCCTATATCAAGATATGACCTTATTAAAAGTTTTCTAAGTTCAAGACTTTGGTATTTCTTTACAAGTTCTTTTTTTAAAAATCTCTGGAGCTCAAGGTGCATACCATTACTATATAGTTGTTGCGCTCTTTTTATTGTCTCATCAAGAGTAAGTTCCTCGGGAGGTTTTTCTTCTTCATGAAGTAAAAATAAAAAATAGACTCTAAGAATTATAAAAGCAAAAATAATTAATGCGCTTATTAGAAGAATATTGTGGTTCATAATATAATTATACAGTTTTTAAATTTATTTCAAATCTTTGTAAATTTCCTTTACATATTCTAAAAATTTATTATCATATATATATGAGGAAGTTATTAACAACATTTTTTGCTTTTATTTTTATTTGTTCGTTTGCTCTTGCAGACGATAGCATGCTTGATATGGATATGGATTTTATTGATAATCCTTTTAAAAACCAAAAACCCGTATCAGAGCAAGAATTTAATGAAGTTGTGAACAAAATGAGTACTCCAAGAAAGGGGCTCATTCAGAAGTTTAGAGATTTCTTGAACAGAAACAAGCCCGAAAATGACCCTGTGCTTAAAAATTTTAAATCTGACGGCTTAGGCGAGATGGGTATGAGTGCAAAAGAGATAAATAACGCTAAGCCAAATGTTGTTTTATCAAGTTCATTGATGGATTCATACGGAAAAGTTATTCCAAGCGGGCATTACCAAATCGTCTATAATAATAACGACAATCAAAAGTCACTGAGTTTTGTTCAGGGCACTACGCAATATGGAACAATAAGAGCTATAGACACAAAGGATAATTGGGATTCTAATTCAATAATTTATGCAAGAATTATCTACCCTACAGCAGATGTTGCAAGGGTAATATTCTCTAACCTCGACACTTGTGTTGAGGGATTTGCTCGCGTTGTACAACCTGACTAATTATTTTTTATTTTTGAGAGCTGTTTTAATAAGCCCTAAAAAGAGCGGATGAGCATTTTCCGGTCTTGACTTAAATTCAGGATGGAACTGACATGCTACAAACCAGTCATTTTTAGGATATTCAACCATCTCGGCCAAAAGTCCGTCAGGTGACTTTCCGCTTATTACAAGACCTGCATCTTCTATAATTTTTTTATAGTCGTTATTAAATTCATATCTGTGCCTGTGGCGTTCCGAGATTATCTTTTTGCCATATGCTTTTTGGGATTTTGTACCGTCTTTTAAATGGCATTCATACGCACCAAGTCGCATAGTTCCGCCATATCCTCCCACGTTTTTTTGCTCTGCCATAAGGTCAATAACAGGATATGGTGTTTTTTCGTCAAACTCGGTAGAATTTGCACCCTTTAGTCCCGCAACATTTCTTGCATATTCAATTACCGCGCATTGCATGCCAAGGCACAGTCCTAAGAACGGTAAATTATTTTCTCTTGCATATTTTATGACATTTAGTTTGCCCTCAATTCCTCTAAAGCCAAAGCCCCCCGGGACAACAAGAGCGTCAACGTCTTTTAACATTTCCTTTGCTTTAGATTCACTTGTGCACTCTTCTGAAGCCAGCCATTTTATTTTAACTTTGGTGTCATTAGCACAACCTGCATGCTTTAGTGACTCAACAACAGAAATATAAGCATCATTCAGTTCGGTATACTTACCCGCAAGAGCAACAGTCAATTCATGCTTTGGATGTTTAATTTTATCAACCAAGTCTTTCCAATTCTTCAGATTTGGAGCTTTTGACCTGCAATTTAGAAGTTTTAATACACTTTGAGCGAGATTTTGCTCTTCAAGTGCTAGTGGAACTTCATAAATCGTATCCATATCTTTGCACTCAATAACACATTCTTTTGAAACCGAGCAGAAAAGAGCAATTTTGTCTTTTTCAGATTGAGAAACAGGTATTTGTGTCCTTAGTACAAGTATTTCAGGCTGAATACCAAAGCTCCTTAGAGTGTTTACACTGTGTTGAGAGGGTTTTGTTTTAAGTTCACCCGATGTAGGCAGATATGGGAGCAAGGTAACATGGATTGAAATAGAATTTCCAATACCTACTTCAGAGCGGAATTGCCTTATGGATTCGATAAAAGGCAAACCCTCGATGTCACCTATTGTACCGCCAATTTCAGCTATCAAAAAGTCAGGATTAAATTGTTTGGCAACCTTTTGAATTCTTGATTTAATTTCATTTGTAATGTGCGGGATTGTCTGAACTGTAGCCCCAAGGTATTCGCCCTGACGCTCTTTGTTAATTACAGTTTGATATACACTTCCTGATGTAACGTTGTTAAATTTGCCTAACGACGTGTTTGTAAATCTTTCATAGTGTCCTAAGTCAAGGTCGGTTTCAGCTCCGTCGTCTGTTACAAAAACCTCACCGTGCTGGAATGGGCTCATAGTTCCGGGGTCAACATTTATGTATGGGTCAAACTTTTGAATTGTAACACTAAAACCTCTTGCCCTTAAAAGATTACCCAAAGAGGCGGCTACAATGCCCTTACCCAAAGAGCTTACTACACCGCCAGTAATAAATATGTATTTTGTCATTATCTTTCCCCGAAAATGTACTAGTTGATTTTAGGAACTTTAAAGAAGTCAGACTCAGCGTCAGGAGCATTTGCCATAAGCTCTTCACGAGTATTTTCGTATTTTACAACGTCTTCTCTCATGACATTGTAAAACTCCATAGCATGGTTCATAGGCTCAACACCTGTCGTGTCCACTTCATTCATTTGTTCTACGTATTTTAAAATGTCGCCAAGCTGTTTTGAAAATTTAACTTTTTCTTCTTCACTCAGTTCCAGTCTTGCAAGTTTAGCAACATGCTCTACATCTTTTATTTCAATCATTGTTTTAGTCCCTTTTTATGTATGTACGATAGCAAAAAAATACAAATAATGCAAAGTATCTTGCAAAAGAGCAAATAATTGTAATATAATTTAAAAATGGTTAAGAAATACAATATTCTTTTAGTAGAGGACCATGCGCTGACGCGTTTTGCCCTTAAGACTTCACTTAGAGAGGCAGATTTTATTGAGAATGTTTTTGAAGCGTCTTGTGCTCAAGAGGCTTACGACATACTGGCGCTTCAAGATGTCGCGCTTGTTGTTATGGATTTAGGTCTGCCGGGGATTAATGGTGTTAAGGCTACTCAAGAAATAAAAAAAATGTATAAAAGCCTAAAGGTTATTATTCTTACCTCGCACAATGAAGAAGAAGAGGTTATAAAATGTCTTGAGGCAGGTATTAGCGCTTATTGTTCAAAAGACATTAAGCCTGATAAGTTAATAGAACTTGTGCGTGATATATTAAACGGTAATCTTTGGTTTGATTCTACCGTTTCTCAATATGTTTTAAATACAAAACGTACACACAGTCCAAACAAGCAAAAAAAAGATGATATCTATAATCTTACCCTTAAAGAGAAAAAAGTCCTCTCACTCCTTGCTGACGGCAACTCTAACCAGCAAATTGCAAAAAAATTAAATATTTCAGTTAATACAACAAAAGTCCATGTTTGTAATATACTACAGAAGTTATCTGTAGATGACAGAACACAAGCTGCAATTAAGGCGATAAAAGAAAATATTTTAGGTTAAAAATATAAGGATAGAATTTTAATGAGCGTATTAGGTAAAATTTTAATTATTGACGACAATCCCAAACTGCTCGAAGATGCACTCCCGATGTACGGGTATGATGTAAAAGTTGCAACTGACGGGCTTGTGGGTTTAAAAATTTTAAACGAAGAGAAGTCGCCTTTTGACCTTATTTTGCTTGATGTTGTTATGCCTAACCTTGACGGATGGGAAACTCTTAAATCAATTAGAGAAAATGAAAAAACAAAGCATATTCCAATTATTATGTTAACTGCTGTAAATGAGGAAAATAAGCAAGTTTCAGGTCTTAAATTCGGCGCTGATGATTATATTACAAAACCTTTTATTCTGCCAAATCTACTTGCAAGAATTGAGGCACTTTTGAGGCGCTACAAATGGTCAAATGAAAAAAAACACGCAGCGGCTTTGCCTTTTGTCTCCTCTGAACCTATTTCTCCATTAACTTCAAGAGAAAAGGAGATTTTAACACTTGTAGCCAAAGGTGCAAGTAACGCAGATATTGCTGACAAACTTTTTGTAAGAGAAGTTACTGTCAAAACTCATCTTAACAGTATTTATAAAAAGTTAAATGTAGATAACAGAGTACAAGCGGTACTTTTGGCTATACAGACTCAAATTATTGACGGTTAAAGATTATTTACTTGACTTAAAGTTAATATGACGGAAAATAATAAAACGGGAGTATAAAAGGATAAATGAGCATGAAATCAAAAGATGAAATCGTAAGTCTTGTTTTGAATAACAAAGATGAATTTAACGCCTACTATCTTGAAAACGCTGATAGTATCGACCTTAGTGAATGCGATTTTGCAGCAGGTGAAATATCTGATGTTAATTTTTCAAATATCGATTTTTCAGGTGCTACTTTTGCCGAATGCTCTTTAACCAATGTAAATTTTACGGGTTGCGACCTTACAAGCGCTAATTTCTCAAGAGCTACCGTTACAGAGTGTGACTTTAGCGAGTCTGTGCTAAATGGTACGGATTTTAGCTACTCTAGCGTTACATACTCTAACTTTAGCGATGCTGATATGGCAGGCTGCGTGCTAAATGAAGCCGACCTTACGGAGAGCGATTTTAGTACGAGTGAAAATATGAGCGCTTGCCGCTTTGATGAAGGCACAATGTGGCCCGATACTGACAAACTCCCTGAGGATTTTGACTCAACTTATAATTACGATTTGTCATCCTTGCAAGATGAGGAAGATACCCAAAGGGACGATTTTGGGTATTAACCAAAAAACATGCTATAAAGTTATTATGCTTAAGAAAATAATTTCTTGTTTGTTAATAATAAATACTTGTGTGCCCCTATCTATGGCCGTGGAGGAGATAAAGCCTGATAATCTGCAGGAGCATAAGATTGAGTACAACGAACAGGTGAAAACGCTCAAAGGCTCGTTGTTTATTAATGATACCGAGCAGGCGCAAATTATTGTTAATAAGCAGCAGCAAAGCGATGTTGAGGATTTAGAAAATCTCTGGAACGCTACAGTTGATACGAATCCTCTTATTAAATTTTGCCTCAAAAAGCTTGCAGTTCCCGAAGAACAAAGAAGAATCCACTCCTCACTTATGGCAAAAAGCATGAGTGCTTTAATTAGCGGTGCTGCTATGTTACCTTCTTTTATGGGTATGCACTATACTTTACAATCTGCGTCATTTGCTGCAGCTCGTCTTGCGAATAACTGGATTAACAAAGACAATTACAAAAAATTACAAGATGTTCCTTTGACTGATACCGAGGCTATTGAACTTGCGGCTTTAATTGAAGATTTGCAAGATGAAATTGTTGTAACGTATTATAACTATAAAGGGGCTCTTATGCGTCTAAAAGATTGCAGGGCACAGCTTTTGCTATATAACAAAAACTATAATGAGGCACTTAAGAAAAACGATTCCTTAGAAATTTCAGTTGCGTCTGCTCAATGGGAAGAGCAGCTTGTTGAAGAGTATAAAATAAAGCAGGATGTTAAAAAATATCATCTGATGCTTGAAAGATTAGCAGGCAAAGAAACCACAGAAAATCTTAATGTTGCTCAATATAATCTTAAAACGCAAAATATTGATATCAATGATATTAACTTTTCAAAAAAAGAAATTCCGATAAATATTGAGGCTTATAATGTTAATAAAAACTAAAAAATATATTTTAAGTCTAATGTTTATCTTCTCTTGTTTTGCTCCTTGTTTTTCAATTACACTAAGCGAGCTAAATTACCCTATGCCGCCTGCTAATCGCCTTGGAGTCGGTCAAACTCCAGAGGCTCCTTTTAAAGAGGTAAAAACTGTAAATGAGGGCAAAACAGTAACGCAAAAAACAGGGATAAAAGAGGCTGCGTATGATAGCTCCTATGCGGATTTGAGCTTAAAAAGGCTTGCTGATGATGTTTCTTACGACTTAAACATTGAATCTGCGGATTTGCTGGCCGATTTGCAGGTTTTATGGAATGCTGCGGCTCAGAGGAGCGAAACAATTAAATATACAATCTATAAGCTCTCAAATCCTGATGAAAATAAGCCAAACGAGAGTATCATTAAAAAGATTATCAAGCCAATTGCAAGTTTTTCTACAATAGCAGGTACTGCGCTTAGTTCAAATCCCTACATGGCATCGGGCGCGCTTATTGGCGGAGGTTTATTGGGTGCCCTTACAAGGGATGATAAAGAGCTGAATTATAAGTTTACCAAGGTTAATGATGCTGATATGGTTCTTCTGGTGCGCAAAATTGACGATTTGCAAAAAAAGCTATTGAACTTATATATTGATTACCTGACAAAAAAAGAAATAATGGCGATGACGCTAGATAATTTAGAGAAAAGAAGAGAAATTTACGATAAATCTCAAAACGCGCCAAGAGAAGAGCTGATTATTGCAGATGTTTACTACAGAAATGCGCAAAATGCCGCAAAAAAAGCCGAATCCGACTTTTGGGCATCACGCATGATACTAGAAAACCTTGTAGGCGCTCAAGTTCTTGCTCAAATTGAAAACAAGTAGATTATTTTGTTTTCATTATCCATTTAAGATTTGTGTCAACTGTTGAAAATACTCGATTTAGGTCTGGTATATAATCTGTTGCAATTGCATTTCTTAACTCTTGAAAGTCATTGTCGCTTAGTACTTGACCGCTGCATTCTACCCAGCCTTCCGGTATGTTTGGGCCGTACCATAAGACAATAGCACCTACAGGAAGTGTCTCTTGCGGTTGACTTTGTACAACTTCAACCCTTTGCTCTATTCGCTTTTTTGCCTTTTGTGTCATAACAGGTGCCATAACAACAAGCATAATTGAGAGTACAAGTGTTGCGACAAGTAACTCGGCAAGAGTAAAACCTTTTATAAATCTTTTGTTCATAAAAATATTCTACAATATTTTTTAGAAAACTTGAAATACTACTTATATATGTTTTTTGCGCCGTAATTTTTTATATATTCTAAAATTGCCCCGCCAATTTCTTCTGTCGGGTCAAAATAAGGACTGTTTGGATAAAATATTTGCTGCATAAGCATTCTGTTTAGTGGCCCAAAAGCATCGGGTACGAGCGTTTTTCTATATATGCCTGATAGCATTACCTGAATATCAGGAGATGTTGAGTTATTAAATCTGCTCAATGTGGGGTAGATTTTTTCTATCCCTTTGACACCTGTATCAAGCATATGATTTAGAATATATAACCCGTCTAATACTGCCTTTGAGTCGTTTGTTGTTCTAAGAACTTCTTCTACATATGGAAGTGCTGCCTCTTTTTCTGCGACAATTTTTTCAATTTTTTGCTCGTCAAAACAGCAGTAGTTTTTTGAGCTGTTTGCTGGTTTAATGTTTTTTCCTAAATTTTTTATACTAAAAGCTACTATTGGATTAATTTGCATAATTTTACCTATGAATATACAAACGGCGGGCCGTTTTTAATTTCAAGCAGTATATTATCTGCCATAACCTTAAGTTCTGAGGGCGATTTACCCTCTTTTCTCTGGCGCTCAAATTCTTCAATAAGGGGTGCTACGGCACTTTCCTTTTTGGCTTTGAAGTTATTTATTTCAACCTCTACCAGTCTTTTTTGTAAATTAAGCTCGGTGTTAGCGTTTTCTTTAAGGACTGCTATTTCTTTCATAGCGTCTGCGCTTTGTTGAGCTACAAAACTTGTTCCGCTTACTGCTGCCATAGCAAAGAATAAGTGTTTTAAAAATACATTATCGCTATGTATTAACCAGTTGTACAGATGTCCTCTTGCTTCGTTCAGATAACAGTAAAAGAATGATTTACCGCTCTCTGTACTCATGCCTGTTGGTGCATTTCCCCAGATGTTTTCAACACTGTTTGAAACGCTTGAGGCAATTTCTTCTGCGTCTTTTTCATCAAAACCAGCTTTTTGGGCACATTCAAGGGCTTTTTCTTTTGTAGCGCCCATTTTTATAAGTACATCTGTTATAAGTCCCTTATCTTTTGTTTCATTTTTTATAATTTCGTTTAATATGTCGTTCTTCCCTTTTATAAAATCGTTTATGTATTTATCTTGGATTTGTCCGCTTTTTTTAATATTTTTAAGTGTAAATACACCTAAAGCCAGTCCGCCAAGCAGCATAAGAGCTGATATAACGGTGTAGGGATTGATTAGATTTTTTATTTTTGAGCTTTTTTTATCTTCACTTGTGTCGGGATTTCCGGTAAAATTAAAGTGTTTTGTGTATACAGATGTATCAAGATAGCTTTTTTGCGTTTGCGTATTTAGCGCTTTCTTAAGGTATTCGCCTTTTGAGCTCAACATATTCCTGAGCACTGCTAATTTACCTGAAAACGCCTCTGTTTCAACCGATATTAAATCTTCCTGCAGGTCTCTTTGAATATCGGCATCTTGTTTTTTTACCCAAATTTCTTTGACTCCTTCGACAAATTTTTTGGCAGACAAAGTTAAAGCACTAAATGCAAAAACTGCAATCGCTGCCATAACGTTTTTTCGATTAGGGTCACGAAGTGCCATATAAGTTGCAAAACCTGTTTCTTCAACAATATTTAGGTTCATACCCATAGCAGGAAGCTGCTTTATAAAAGGCTCTGTCAGGTTTTTCTTTGCTGAACGCTTAAGAACAAGACTTAAAATTGCGCTTGAAACAAAAACTGCACCAGTACCCATAACAAGGGGCATCATGGCTTTTTTTGTATCGTATCCTCTTTGCGAGTTTGTATTTTTTAAATAATCATTTATGCCCGAGTCTTCTTTTTCTGAAATTACAAGGGCATTGTAAGTATCATCAAGGTTTGGTGTTTCGTTTTGTGAGTTATCCTTGATGAAGTTATTTACAACTACACCTTCAAGTGTGGCGTGTTTTTGTTTTAACTGGCGGTCAGTGAGGTATCTTGTACCAACTTGGTTGTACTTAGGTGTCGCTGCGTTTATTCGTGCGTCTGGCAATTTCTTCTTCCTTGTTTTTAGGGATGATTATTTTTCTTAGGGCCTCTTTAAGCTTTTCTATTTCAAATTCTTTGAATACTGACATTTCTTCTTTGATTTTTTCATCTTCTTCATATTCTTCTTCAAGCCCAAATATGCTCAAAAGTTTTCTGAAGCGTTTTTTAAGGGTTTTTATTGAATCAGATATTTTCTTTTCAATAAAGTTTTGAACTTCACCAATAAGGGCATTAACTTTCTCAGCTACTTTTGCTATTTCGTTTCTAATATTTTCTATAGCATTTGGCAGAGACTTTATTATTTGAGGAAAATCTTTAACAATATTTAAGAGCGGTTTTAAAATGTTGTTTGAAATTCCTTCAAATACTTTTGCAACCGGTTTAGGCAGAGAATTTTGTATCTTATCAAGAATATTTGAGGCAGTATTTGCAAAGTTATTTAGTTGCTGTTGGAATTTCTCTGCAAGTTGTGCATTTTTTAACATTGCTTCCTGCAGCGCTTGCTCTCTGGCTTCTGCTCGCTGCATTTGTTTCCACTGTGCGTAACATTCCTGATATGTCATCTCACCTGGGCGTCTTGGCTCATCCATCTTCCTTGTTGAAGAACCGCCGCCCATGCCGTTACAGATTGGACATGCTCCAAGTGGGAGTCCATGCGGGCATGTATTGGCTCGATTATTGTTGACAGTAGAGATAGATGTTGTCATTAAAAAATTCCTTGGCTTATTCCGCAGCAAGGAACTTATTATATCCTTAAGCGGTGCGCGCACTTAAAAGATTGTATAAGTTTTCCGACTTTACGGCTGCGGTCCAGTTAAGGATTTTCACCTTATTTCCTTTTATTTATGGTTATACTATCACGCTTAATATCAAGCGTCAAACATGCATTTGTAGAAAACGTGTAAAAATTTTTTTTGAACAGAAGAAATCTCCCTGCAAAGGGAGACTATATATGTATTTATCTGCCGGTGGCCGGAGTCGAACCGGCACGTGGGGTGAACCACACCAGATTTTGAGTCTGGCACGTCTACCAATTTCATCACACCGGCAGGTAAATAGTATTTAATTGTCATGTTCTGCGATGTGATGAAATTGGTCTACATATTTTCTAAAACGCGCTTTGCGCATTTTGCATCNNNAAATAGTATTTAATTGTCATGTTCTGCGATGTGATGAAATTGGTCTACATATTTTCTAAAACGCGCTTTGCGCATTTTGCATCACACCGGCAGGTAAATTCTATTCAATTGTATTTATAATATCAAAAAAAGATTATTTTTCCAGTTCTTTTTTTAGAATTTCATTTAACATCTGAGGATTTGCTCTGCCTTTAGTTTCTTTCATTACCTGACCTACAAAGAAACCAAAGAGCTTGTCTCTTCCGCCCTTGTATGCAGCAACTTGCTCAGGGTTTGCTGCAACAACTTTTCTTGCAAGTTCCTCAAGTGCGCTTGCATCAGATAATACGCTAAGGCCTTTCTTTTCAACAAGTTCTTGAGCGTCATCGCCTGATTTTAGAATATCAACAACAAGTTGTTTTGCAATGTTGTTTGATATTGTACCTTTTTCAAGAAGAGAAAGAAGTTTTACAAAATTTTCAACGGTAAGTTTTGATTCATTTATTGAAATTTTCTCTTCTTTTAGATATGCTGAAACCTCACCCATTAAAAAGTTTGATGCAACTTTAGGATTTACGCCCAGTTTCAATGCTTCATCATAGAATAATGCAATATCCATCTGATTTACTATAACATTTGCGTCATATTCGCTTAAGCCAAGACCAACATATCTTTCAACTTTTTGCAAAGGAAGTTCTGGCATTGTGGATTTTATTTCATCAATCCATTCTCTGCTTATTTCAAGCGGCATAAGGTCAGGCTCGGGGAAATAGCGATAATCGTGAGCATCTTCCTTGCCCCTCATTGATGAAGTTGTACCGCTGTTATCGTCCCAAAGGCGAGTTTCTTGGATAACCTCTCCGCCATCTTCAATAATTTCAGTTTGTCTTTCAAATTCGTATTCAATAGCCCTTACAAGCGCTTTAAAACTGTTTACGTTTTTAATTTCAGCTCTTGTGCCAAATTCTTTTTGACCTCTTAATCTTACTGAAATATTAGCGTCAGCCCTCATGGAACCTTCTTCAAGGTTGCCGTCGCAAACACCGATATATCTTAGAATATTTCTTAATTGTTCAACATATTCTCTTGCCTCATCTGATGAGCGCATATCGGGCTCTGATACTATTTCAAGCAAAGGCGTTCCTGCTCGGTTAAGGTCAACAAGAGAGTATGATGAGCCATATAAACCTGCAGCACCTGCGTGAACGAGTTTTCCTGCGTCCTCTTCCAAGTGTGCTCTTGTTATGCCGATTTTTTTGTTTGAAATTTGTACCCAGCCGCCAAGACAAATAGGCTCATCAAACTGAGAAATTTGGTAGCCTTTAGGAAGGTCAGGGTAAAAATATTGTTTTCTGTCGAATTTACACCTTTTGGGAATATCCGAATTAAGCGCAAGACCTGTTAGAATACCCATTCTAACCGCTTCTTTGTTTAAAACAGGAAGTACACCTGGCATGCCAAGAGTGATGGCTGAAGTTTGAGTATTTGGTTCTTTACCGAATGCTGCTCCATCAGGCGCAAATATTTTGGTATTGGTCTTTAGCTGAGCATGAACCTCAAGCCCTATGACCATTTCATATTTTTCTTTCATATCGACAGATGTCATTTTTTCTCCTTAATAACAGTATTTTTACTAAATATTATCACAAAAAATTTTATAAAAAAGTTAATAATTTGTAACATTTTCTTCAAAATAAGCACATTATTTCTATTTAGAGATTTTATTAATATAAGGAAGTGGAGTATAGAATATGAGTTATCCTCTTAACAATCAACAACAGTATATGCCTCAAACAATGCCTATGGCAAGTTGCGGTGCTGTTTCGATAAATATTATGAATCCTACGGTTGGTACAACAAATCCTATGTGCCAGCCTTACCAAAACGGAGTTTATCAATATCCTCAAGGCAGCCTGTATGGTTCTCAACCCATGCAGATGCAATACCCGATGAATTACAATAATAATGTAAATAATAATTCACTAAACGCCGTAGGTGATAATCAAAACCCGACACCTCCAGCTCCTGTTGAAACTCAAACTGAAGCCAAAACAGAAGAAAAAAAAGAAGAAAAAAAGATGAAGGAAAAAGTTCCTTTAACAGATGATTATATAAAATCACTTGAAAATTATCTAAATTCTCAAGACTCAAAAGTTCGTCTAATGGGTGCAAAAGACGTTCTTGAAAGATTTAAAGAAGATAAAGCAAGAAAAAATGATGCAGCTTTAACTGCACTTTTAAATAAAATATTACAAGACCCTAACTCTGCAGTAAGATTTCTTGGTTTAACAACTCTTGAAGCGGGATACGCTACAGGTAACGAACAAACCGTAGAAATTTTAAAAGCAATTCAAGCAGATGGTCAAAAAGAATACGGTGAAGATTCACTGTTAGCCTCACAAATTCTTCTTAACATGAGCGCAGGTGAAAAAGTGCAATACGAATCTGACGAGCCTGTTATTGAAGAGCCTAAAAAACAAGAAACCCAAGAAACTAAGGAGGCTGCATAATGACAGTACTTAACGTAGCTTCAAAAGCAGCAGCTCTTATGGCAACAGGTGCTTCTTTGTACGACATTCATTCATTAGCAAAAAGAGAAGCAAACATTAAACGTGAAAGCAACTACGCAGATGACTTTATAGCTCAAAACATTGGCGCATCAAAGTTAAACTATCCAAGCGCAAAACACAATGGCATGAAACAATGGATTATGGATTTTCAATATCCTCTTCAATTGTCTGAGGTTTGGAACTTGGTTTCAGGCTATACAGTTGGTGCCATTAAGGGTATATGCCATAACTTTGCTACACTTGGTTTTTCTGCTTTAGCATTTTTTGCTAAAAAAGACGGCATGAAAAAATTCGGCGCTGTTGGCCTTGGTTTGTCTGTAGCATGGGATTTTATTAAAAACAGCACAAATCTTTTTGAAAAAACCGACTACTTAAGAAAAAACTAGCAATAAACCAGTAATAATGAAGTATTTGTAATTGTTAAGAAAACTTAATATAATAAAAAAAACTAGCAATTTATTTTAATCACAAGATTTATAACAACTGTTAAATGATATCTATCAAAGGAGATTTATATGATACAACCGCAGTATTCACAACAGCAATACCCTCAAGTACCTAGCGCAGTAAGCATTAATATATATGAGCCAAAAAGCTACGGTTCTGTTCCTGCTCAAGCTCCGTATAATTACTCAAGCCAGCTATATGCAATGCCTGAAGCTTCAGCATGGGGCCCGCAAACACAACCAATGGTTCAATCTCCTTATCAACAATATGCAGCAAATCCGATAATGCCTCAGCAAGCCCCTGTAGCTCCTGTTGCTCCTCAACCAATGCCAGAGAGCACAATTGAGCCTCAACAAGCTCCTGCCGCTGAGCAAACTCAAATGCCTGAAGTAAAACAAGAGCAAGAAGCTCCAAAAGTTGATACTGATGCTTTAATTAAAGATTTAAAAAGCACAGACTATAATACACAAGCAGAAGCAATAACTTCTATTGCTAACTTTACTCAAGCAACGCCTGATATCGCTCTTCAAGTTGCAACAGACCCTGTTAAACAATCTTTGATTGATATTATTAATACTGATACAAGCGCACTTCCTGATGCAACAGAAGAACAAAAGGCACTTGCCGAAAAACAAAATAAGGGTGAAAAATTAACTCCTGAAGAGCAAGCACAACTTGACCAACTTTCTCCAAAAGTTGCAGCTAATAAAAATAAAATCTTTGCTCTATTTACTCTAGCAATGGTTCAAAAACTTTCAAGAGATAATGAAGCTCAATATGCTCAATTCCAAACAGAACAAGGAAAACAAGCTCCTGCTAACCTAGCACTTAAAGACTTAATGGGTTATAATGAAATAGTTAATACAATTCAAAACGAACCAAATAAAGAACTGAAAATTGCGGCTATCCAAGCTCTTCAATACATCGCAAAACCTGAAGAAAAAGCAGAAGTAGAACAAGTTCTTCAAGGTGCGCTAAATGACCAAGATGCTGACATTAAGCAAACTGCTCAAGAAGCTATAGCAAAACTTGGTGATGTACCTGCTGCAGATGCTCAGGCTCCACAAGCTCAGGAAGCGCAAACTGAGGCTGTACCAGCTGAAAATAATCAAGCAGAAGCACAAGCAGAGCAAGCAGCTTCTGCTCAAGAAGAACAAAAACCTGCTGAAGAGCAAAAAGCAGCATAAGTCTTAAAATAAGCACAAATAAGCTATTGTAAAAACAAATCCGCATTGAGTATATCTTAAATGCGGATTTTATTAATATTTATTAATTTTTTGAAAAAAATAAAAACCTGTTGTTAAATTATTATATGAGTAAAATAACCAGATTTGTCCCGAACGGAAATAAAAAAATAGCACAGCTGAAAGCATATTTAGGTTTTGAATATATAAAACTAAAAAAAGATGTTAACGGTCTGGAGTTTAATTTAGAGCATCTTCATGAGTATTCAAAAGACATCAGATATATAATCTCTGTAGCTAGAAAAACTCAAGAAGGCACTTTTGTTTACAACTTTTTTGTAGAGGGTGCAAAATTAAATCTGTTTTTTGATGCTTATTTTAATGGTAAAATAGAGGGTGAGATAATAGATATAGACAAACTAAAGCCGGAAAATCTCGCATGAACTCTCAAAAATTTTTAGATGAATTTGCACCAATTTTGCACTCTTGCGAGCGCCCGTCAAGATACATCGGTTCTGAGTTTTTAAGCCAAAATAAGGACTTTAACTCGGCTGACGTTAGAGTTGCGTTTGTTTTTCCCGATAAATATGAAATCGGGATAAGCAACTTTGGACATAAAATTTTATACCATGTGATAAATTCCTGTGAAAATTTTATGGCAGATAGGGCTTATACCCCTGATAAGGACTTTCTTGAGTTATTGGAAAAAAATAATAAAACCCTCTATGCTCTTGAATCAAAAGAACCGCTTAAAAATTTTGATTTTTTAGGCGTGGCACTACAGTATGAAATGTCTTACACAACGCTTCTTAAGCTTCTTGAATGTTCCGGTGTTTCACCGCTTATAACGGAAAGAAAAAACGACGACCCGATAATTTTTGCAGGCGGGCCGTGCGCCTTTAATCCGGCTCCTTTGTCAAAATTTGTTGATTTGTTTGTAATAGGAGATGGTGAAGAGGTTTGTGTTGAGATTTTAGAAAAGTATAACTCAATTAAACACTTAGACAGGTTTAAAATTCTTGAAGAATTATCAAAAATTGAGGGTGTATATTGTCCTGTTTATCCTAAAAAAACTAAGAAAAGAATATTTGTACCCGATAAAAAGTCGCACCCGACAAAGTCGCCTATTTCGCATTTTGTAAGTGTTCATGATAGAGCAACGGTGGAAATTAGGCGCGGCTGCGGCAGATTGTGCAGATTTTGCCAAAGTTCACACACAAATTTACCCATAAGAGAGAGAAATAAAGACGATATCATATCTCTTGCCTGTGATTATGTTAAAAACACAGGATATGATGAGTACTCGCTTTTATCCCTTTCATCCAATGACCACAGTTCAATTGAAGAGATTATAGAAGAGTTAAACAAGCACTTTAAGGGCACTGGCGTAAATGTTTCCTTGCCAAGCCAAAGAGCGGATAAATTTTCTACCAAGCTTGCAAAATTAATGCAAGCTGAGAAAAAAAGCACTGTTACAATAGCCCCTGAGGCTGGCAGTCAAAGAATGCGAGATATAATAAACAAAAATTTGACTCAAGAGCAAATATTAAACGCGGTTTTATCTTGTGTTGAAAACGGCTGGGATAAAATTAAGTTTTATTTTATTATTGGGCTGCCTTTTGAAACTGATGAAGATGTTTTGGCCATTGCAGATTTAATTAAAACTATTAATTTTGAATGTAAAAAAAGAGGCTTTAGAAAACCTGCTATAACTTGCTCTATATCCGTTTTTGTGCCAAAACCTCATACGCCTTTTGCTTGGCATCCTCAAAATTCGCTTGCTGAAATAGAACGCAAAAAGGCGCTTTTGCTCTCAAGAAAACCGGAGATAAAAAATGCCAGATTAAATTTTCACTCACCAAGAGTCTCACAACTTGAGGCGTTTTTGACCCGAGGGGACAAAAGAGTTGCCGATTTTATTTATGAGCTTTACAAAAACGGCTCATATCTTGATTCTTGGGAAGAAAATATTGATTTTGAACTTTACCATAAGGTTGCAAAAAGCCTTAATATAGATATAGAAAAAGAAGCTACAAGAGCCTATGCTACAGAAAATGAGCTGCCTTGGGATATTATTGACACCGGACTTGATAAAAACTGGTTAATAGACGAATACAAGCGCGCAAGCGAGGCAAAAACAACAATACCATGTGATGTTAAATGCTCTAATTGCGGCGTGTGTAAGAACTTAAAAACCCATAAAGTGCTTGATAAATAGCTTACTTTGTATGCTTTTTAACAGTTGTAATAAAGTTCATAATATCAATGGGCTTTGTCAAATACTCTTCGCAGCCGAGCATTTTTGCATTTTGCTTGTCTTTATCCATCGCAAAAGCTGATACTACAATGGTTTTTGGAATTTTTATATTTTCTTCTTTTAATTTTCTAATGAGTGAAAAACCGTCAAGCTTGGGTAATTGTATATCAAGTATCATAAGGTCAAAAGAGTCTTTTTGAAGTGTTATATAGGCCTCTTGTCCGTCATAGTTTTTGACTACTTTATAGCCCTTATACTCTAAAATGTCACAAAAAAGCTTCATATTCGTTTTATTATCTTCTACAATAAGGATTTTTTTCACGCTATGACAGCTCCTTTTAGCACTACTGTAAAAGTTGTACCCTTTCCGACAGTGCTCTCTAGTGTAATTTTACCCTTATGAAGTTTAACAAGCTCTTTTGTGATTGTCAGTCCAAGTCCTGTAGAGTTTTGAGATTTTGTATATAAATTGTTTAAGTGAACAAATTTGGTAAAAATTTTATTATGGTATTTTTTATCTATACCAACTCCAGTGTCTTGAACTTCAAAGATAAAATCTTTCCCTGAAGTTGATATTCTAATATCAATTTTTCCTTTCTCGGGAGTAAATTTAATAGCATTGCTTAAAAGATTGTATAAAATTTGCTGCAACTTTTGATAGTCTGCCATTATGTGCTTTTTGCACTTATTAGAGAAATTTACTTTAATCGACTTTTGCTCAAAAAGCGGCGTGAGGATGTTTATGCCCTCCTGAATTACAACACCTGGGTCAAGCTCATTTAAGGATATTTTCATAGCTTTAGATTCAATTTTAGACAGGTCTAAAATCTCGTTAATCATTCCTAAAAGATGTAGTCCTGATATTTGAATATCTTTTATGTATTCTTCCTGTTTTTCATTTAAGTCGCCAAAAATCTTACAACCAAGTGCCTGCGAAAATCCGATAATAGCGTTCAATGGAGTCCTCAGTTCGTGAGATATGTTAGCCAAAAATGCATTTTTTGTCTTATCGAGTTCAATAAGCTTTTTATGCTGCTTTTCTATGACATCATACGCGTTGTTTTTTTCTATTATTGCCTCTTGCAGAGCTTTTAGCTGCATTTTAAAGACGTCGTTTAACTCATAGTCCTTAATTAAATAAGAAACAACTGCGCTATAAGCCTCAAGTGATGAAAGCTCAAGTTCGCTAAATTCTTTGTCTCTTGCAATAGCAATAATTCCGTAAACTGAGTTTCTTATAAGCAGTTTTGAAAAAGCGTTAAAATTATATTTTTTACTTTTGTAATTCAGATTCTCAATAACAAAAGTTTTATCTTTACTGTTTAGTATAAAATTAAATAACTCATTATCAAAAAGCAGAGTTTCGGTTTTTTTAGAACTGATATGTTTAGGCGAAAACAAGTCTGAATCAACAAAATAAACAGCGCCGTAGTCAAATTTTATGACAGATGAAAGGTCATCTAAAATCTTTTTATAAAAATCACCCTTAAGTGCATCTGTTCTGTTAATCGCAGAAGATATAAGGGTGAAAGCTTGTTTTAAATTATTCTCCATTGCCTGATTATACTTTTTTTAAAAAAATAAGGCAAATTCTTAACACTATTGAATATTTAGTTTGTATCCGCCTTTAATTGCATTTTGGAGAATATCCTCATTTATCTTTGTTCGTAGATTTTTAATGTATTTATAAACATAATCTGTCGGCAAATCAAGAACACTTGCAAGGTCTTTTGCAAATACAATTTGATTTTTATTTTTAATAAAGTGCTTAAGAACCGCTTGTTCTCTTTGTGTTAAGGATTTTTTAAATGTTATGTTTAAAGATGAAAATATATCTTTTGATTTTTCAGTTTTATCTAATTTTTTTTCTTGAATTTCAACAGATTTTGAAGCAATTTTAAGGATTTTGTCCTTTGGTTTTTCGCTTTTTATCTCAGAAACCGATGCTGATATTTTTTCATTTTTAAGCACGATATCTACTATATCTCTTGTTTGTTTTTCTTCTTTTAATGTCTTTCCAAGACGTTTTGCATACTCCTCTAAAGTAATTTTCTCAAGAGAACTTCTCCATTGTTTAATCTCTTCTTTACTTAGGTATTCACTCATTTAGATTATTCCCCTTTTATGTGTGAAGTATTATCCATTTCCTCTCTTTTATAGCACAGATGGGCTATAAAAATCAGCAAATATTTCATAAAGTAAATTTTTTTTTAAATATTTAAAATTTGTCAAAAAAGCCTTGACAATAAAAAATGAGCCTCGTTATAAACAAGGCTCATTTGAAAAACGATTATTTATTTACTAGTCATCAGCGTGACCGGCTGTGCCTAGAACATCTTTCATTTTGTGCATTACCATTTCTTTAACGGCAGTTCTGCCTGGACCCATATATTCTCTCGGGTCGAATTTTTCGGGATGTTCTACAAAGAATTCACGAATTGTAGATGTCATAGCTAATCTCAAGTCTGTATCGATATTGATTTTAGCAACACCGTGTTTTGAAGCATATGCTAACATTTCTTCAGGAACACCTTGAGCATCAGGCAAGTTACCGCCATATTTATTACATTTAGCAACAAATTCTTTAGGAACTGAAGATGAGCCGTGAAGTACGATAGGATAATCGTAACCTACAACATCAAAGATAGCTTTTTTACATTCAGCAAGTCTTTCAAAGTCAAGTTTAGCTTCGCCTTTGAATTTGTAAGCACCGTGTGATGTGCCGATTGCTATAGCAAGAGAATCACATCCCGTTTCTTTAACAAATCTCGCTGCTTCTTCAGGGTCAGTGTATGTAGCGTGTTTAGCATCAACTTTAACGTCGTCTTCAACACCTGCAAGTTTTCCAAGTTCAGCTTCAACTGAAACGCCTCTTGCATGAGCGTAGTCAACAACTTGTTTTGTAAGAGCTATATTTTCTTCAAGAGGGAATCTTGAACCATCAATCATAACTGAAGAGAAACCGCCGTCGATACAAGCTTTACAAATTTCAAAGTCAGCACCGTGGTCTAAGTGAAGAGCAATCGGAACTGTAGTTGTAGCAAGAGCAGCTTCAACTAGTTTAATTAAGTAAGTTTGGTTAGCATATTTTCTTGCACCTGCAGAAACTTGCAAAATAATAGGTGAGCGAGTTTCTTCAGCAGCTTCTGCAATACCTTGCAAAATTTCCATGTTGTTTACGTTGTAAGCACCAATAGCGTATTTACCCGCAAGTGCTTTTTTGAACATTTCGCCTGTTCCAACGAGTTTTCTTTCTGTCATAATGTTTTCCTCATTAATGTACCGTATACGTCAATAATTTTATAACAAAAAATTAGTTATTACAAGAAAAATGCTATTGTTAAAATTTCTTAATAATAACTTAAGAATATAGCTGAGTATGCCGACATATATAAAGTATTTTTATAGGAAAGGATAAACAAATGTCTGGTGTAGAAAACAACGGTATAGACAAGTTTTTCAAAATTTCAGTACAAAAATGGGGTACCGGTGAAAACGACTGCTTATCTCGTGTTGCTCAAACTTCTCTGAAAAATAAAGGAGATACTGAAGGTGCTTCAAGCTGGAGCGCTATTGAAGCAAAGCAAAAGGAAATTCAAGACTACAATAACAAATATAATGATGAAAAAATTGAAAATGCTGATGTTGTAAGCGAAGGACAAGAAATATTAATCCCGATAGAAGATGCGATTGAAGGGATTAAAGAAGAATTTGAAACTGTAACAAAGACTTATGATGAGAAACAAACAGAAGTCGAAACAAAGACAACAGAACTTGAGGGTGCTAATGACAAAGTAAGTGAGGCATTTGATAAACTACAACAATGTCAAAGTGCTTATGATAATGATAATGATTCAGAAAGCGCAAAGTCTGACCTGCAAAGTGCAAAACGTGAATACAGAAATGCCCTTGCCGAGCAAGAGAAAGCTGAAGAAGCGCTTAAAAAAGCACAAGATGAAGCTGAGGAAGCACAAGAAAAGCTGGACAAACTTGAAGAAGACCTGGAGGAATACACAGACAAAAAAGACCAAAAAGAAGATGAAATTGATGAAAAATTAAAAGAAATTGCAGGAAATATTGAAGGACTTGAAGAAGATTTATCTAAAGCTCAAGAAGAGCTAGATAAAATGAAACAAGAACTGGAAGAAAAGAAAAATGCAGAGCAATCCGGCGATGAAGCAAACGGCAAAAAAAGTGCAAGCGAAAGAGAAGAGGCCGCGGATAATGCCTTGAGTGCTGCTCAAAACAATAAATATACTGCAAAAATGAATGGCTTTATCGACGAAGAAGGAAATCTAATTTCTGAAGATGACGCCGAAAATGTCGAGCTGAATTCTTCGATTCTTGAACGAGGCGAGGTAAAAAGCCGCGAAACAGACGATGAAAACGATGTGATTGAATTTGAAGACGGAAGTTCCTATGATATCAATGAAAATAAATTTATTGAAGAAGACGGGACAACTACTGATGGTGTAAGCAAGGATGAGGACACCGATAAAGATTCTGAACTAGCAGAGCTAATAGAAGAAATTGCTGATGTTTTAAATCCTAATAATCCTGAAGATTATAACGAAGACTATAAAAACGAATTTTTAGCAGATGCCCTAAAAGATAAAAGTTCTGATGAAATTCTTGAAATAATGAATGAATGGGATAATCAAAACAGCAATAAAAATAACAGGCTTAGAGAATATATTGCAAACAGTTTCTTAGAAGAAAGTGATGACGGTGAAACTTATAAGTCAAATTCTTCTGACGATGAAAATATGCAAGCCATCAGAGATGCAATAACAAATGCGTTGGGTGATGAAGAAAATTCTGACAAAATTAAAGAATGGCTTGATAGCGGTGAAAAATACAATTTTAAGGCTTCTGAGGACTCGGAAGAAAATGAGTATAGCCTAAGTGAAGTTATAGAACGCGATAATTATGCAAAAAAATTCGAAGATGAAGACTTTGCTGAATTTGCAGATGAATATTCGGAAATAAGTGCATCGGATTTTGAAGATGGTGACGTTGATATAGATGATGTTAAAGATGTATACAATAAGTATGTTGAAGTAAATGAAATATTTGACAACTTTATTGATTTGTATGAAATTCTCGCAGGTTCAGACTCTTTGGGTGATGAATATCTTAGCAAATCTTGGGATGGTACAAACGGCAAAAGTATAGCTGATGATAAAAATTGGCTTGATAACAACGGAAGAAATAAACAAACCGACAAAGCTATTGATGTTTACAGCGCACACATTGAACAAATGCAGTGGTATATTGAAAAATTCGGTAGCGAAGAAGATAAAGCCAAACTAAAAGAACTCGGGTTGTAACTTAAAATTCCATAAACAATTTACACACTCTCAAAAAAACTGTATAATTTATTCATACAGTTTAATGGGAGTGTTGTACTATGGAAAATTTAAAAATTGCTATCGGATGTGACCATGGCGGATTTCATCTTAAAGAAAAAATCCTTGAATACCTTGGTGTACACCACATAGAATATAAAGACTTTGGTATTTATACGCTTGAACAAAGTGATTATCCGATTGTTGCAAAGCAAGTGGCACAAGAAGTTGCAGCAGGCAACTTTGACCGTGGCATTTTGGTTTGCGGAACAGGTATTGGCATGTCAATCACTGCAAATAAAACAAAAGGTATTCGCGCAGTTTGTCTGGAAAATACATATTCCGCAAGGGTATCTCGCGCTCACAATAATGCAAATATTTTATGCCTTGGTGAACGTGTAATAGGTCAAAACTTAGCTCTTGATATTGTAGATGTTTGGTTAAAAACAGGTTTTGAAGGCGGCAGACATAAACGCAGAATTGATATGATTGAATAATTGAATATCTATATGTTTGTTGTAAAATAAATCTATAGAATTAGTAAATTGTATTAGGAAGTTTATAACAATGTTTGAAAGATTTACCGAAAAGGCGATAAGGGTTATCATGCTTGCTCAAGAAGAGGCAAGACGCTTGGGACACAACTTTGTTGGTACCGAGCAGGTTCTTCTTGGCTTAATTGGCGAGGGTACGGGCATAGCTGCAAAAACCCTTAAATCAATGGGGGTAACAATAAAAGAAGCCCGTGCTCAGGTAGAAAAAATAATCGGAAGAGGCAGCGGTTTTGTTGCCGTTGAAATTCCTTTCACGCCAAGAGCCAAAAAGGTGCTTGAACTTTCTTGGGATGAAGCCAGACAACTTGGTCACAACTACATTGGTACTGAGCATTTACTCTTAGGTCTTATTAGAGAGGGCGAAGGAGTTGCTGCTAAAGTCCTTGAAAACCTTGGAGTTGACCTGAACAAATGCAGAAGCAATGTTATAAAACTTCTTGGTGAAACAAAAACATCATCCTCAGGTGCTCAAACTGCAACACCGGGTGCTTCTCAGAGCAAGGCAAAAACACCAAGCCTTGACGAGTTTGGTACGGATTTAACACTTGCCGCGCAAGAGCAGCGCCTTGACCCTGTTGTAGGCAGAGAAAAGGAAATTGAAAGAGTTATTCAAATTCTTGCGCGACGTACAAAAAATAACCCGATACTAATAGGTGAACCCGGTGTTGGTAAAACGGCAATTGCTCAGGGCTTAGCGCAAAAAATCGTCGACTGTGAAGTTCCCGATATTCTTGAAAACAAAAAAATCATACAGCTGGATATGGGCTTACTTGTTGCGGGTACGAAGTATCGTGGCGAATTTGAAGAACGCTTGAAAAAAATAATGGATGAAATTCGTCAAGCAGGAAATGTTATTCTTGTAATTGATGAAATGCACACCTTAATTGGCGCAGGTGCTGCTGAAGGTGCAATTGATGCAGCCAACATCTTAAAACCCGCGCTGTCACGTGGCGAAATTCAAGTTATTGGTGCTACAACGCTTGATGAGTACAGAAAACACATTGAAAAAGACTCTGCTCTTGAGCGCCGTTTTCAACCTGTTATAATTGACCAGCCATCAGTTGAAGAAACAATTGAGATTATAAGAGGCTTAAAACCTAAATATGAAGAGCACCATAAACTTCATATATCAGATGAAGCAATAATTGCTGCGACTGAACTTTCAAGCAAGTTTATTACCGAGAGATTTTTGCCTGATAAAGCAATTGACATTATAGATGAAGCAAGCTCAAAAGTTCGCTTGAATGTCTCAGCTCTTCCTCCCGAGGGTAGAGAGCTTGAAAAGCAACTCAAAGCTATTATTAAGGAAAAGGAAGATGCTATAAGAAATCAAGAGTTTGAAAAAGCTTCAGACTTAAGAGATGATGAGGCAAATCTTAAAGACCAGATAAGAGAAATTCAAGAGCGCTGGAGAAATACACAGGATGAAAACAAACCTACAGTCGGTGTAGAAGAAGTTGCTCAAGTAATTTCAACTATAACCGGTATTCCTGTTACAAAAATAACCGAGGGTGAATCTCAAAGGCTACTTAAGCTTGAAGATACTCTGCACGCTCGTGTTATTGGTCAACATGAGGCAGTTGTTTCTATTTCAAAAGCTATAAGACGTGCCAGAGTCGGCCTAAAAAGCCCTAATCGCCCGATAGGAAGCTTTATTTTCTCAGGTCCGACAGGTGTCGGTAAAACAGAACTTGCTAAGGCCTTGGCTGAGGCTGTCTTTGGTTCTGAAGATAATATGGTCAGAATCGATATGTCTGAGTTTATGGAAAAACATACAACTGCAAAACTTATCGGTTCTCCACCAGGCTATGTAGGATACGATGATGGCGGTCATATGACTGAAATCATTAGAAAAAAACCATACTCGGTAGTACTTTTTGATGAAATAGAAAAAGCACACCCTGATGTGTTTAATATAATGCTTCAAATCCTTGATGACGGTCGCTTGACCGATTCAAAGGGCAGACATGTAAGCTTTAAAAATACAATTATCATAATGACATCTAACGTAGGTGCTCATATGATACAAAATACATCAAAGCTTGGTTTTTCTGTTACTAATGATGAAAAGAAAGATAAGTACGAAAAACTAAAAGAAACAGTTATGGAAGAGCTTAAAAAGTCATTTAGACCTGAGTTTTTAAACAGGATTGACGATATCATTGTCTTTGCTCACTTAAACAAAGAAGAAATACGTGAAATTGTTGACTTGATGCTAAATGACTTGTTTAAACGTCTAAATGAAAGACAACTAAAAATTGAAGTCACGGATGCTGCCAAGGATTATCTTGCAAAAGAAGGGTACTCTGAAACCTATGGTGCTCGTCCGCTAAGACGTGTAATTCAAAAGAAAGTTGAAGACGTTCTGGCTGAAGAAATCCTTACGGGAAATTATCAGCCAAATGACGAACTTGTTATGGATATGAAAGATGACAAGATTGTAATTGAGAAAAAACAGTAATTTGTTACAAAATATTAACTCTTAAAAAGCCCGAATTTAAAAGAATTTGGGCTTTTGTATTATAAATTTAATTTTAATATAAATAATATTGGCAAATTTTTTTATTTATAAATTTTATTTGCATATAAATGTAATTTATAACTAGAATGGAAAAATATGCAAAATTCGCTTAAAATTTG
>CASDXV010000026.1 GCA_949285255.1 uncultured bacterium
CCGCTACCTGATCGTGAACCTACCGGTTATGATACATATTCAGCATATTGGCTTCCTGATGCACAGGTTGCAGTTATGGGAAGAAATGATAGAGCAGGTTATCAAGTTTGGTCAGCGGCTGACGGATACCCTGGTGATGGATGTTTCAGAGAATTCCATAAAAAAGATGATAAATCAGGCATGCATTACTGGAGAATTACATCACCAAAAACTGATTTAGGCGATAAAATGCTTTATGATCCGGTTCTTGCGTTGAATAAAATTAATGAAAATTCTGATCACTATACAACTTTGCTATATCACTTGTTGAATGATTATAAAAATTCACACAATGGTAAAGAAGGTTTGATTATGGTGTCATTCGATACAGAATTGTTCGGACACTGGTGGTTTGAAGGTGTGGAATTTATTAAACAAGTTATTAAAAAATTCCACCAATACCTGCCTGAAGTTGAAAGAATGACAGCAGGCGAATACTTAAAAGCTCACCCGCCGACGGAAGCTATTCAAATCCCTGAATCAAGCTGGGGTCAGGGCGGACACTTCTGGGTATGGCAAAACCACTTAACAGAGTGGATGTGGCCTATTATTCACGCTTGCGAAAAAAGAATAATAGAAATCGTTGCAAAATACGAAAAACAGCCTGAAGATAAACTACTTTTAAGAGCTCTAAATCAACTCGCAAGAGAAAACCTTCTTTTGCAAAGTTCGGACTGGCCGTTTTTGATTACGACATGGCAGGCTAAAGACTACGCAACAGACAGATTTAGAGAACACGTTGAAAGATTTGAAAAAATTGCAGATATGATTGAAAACAATTCAATCAACAACGATGAACTCGTTGCAATTGAAGCAATCGACAACTGTTTCCCTGAAATTGACTACAGAGTTTATCTTCCCATTGAAGAGGGCGTTATTCCTCAACAAGAGAAAAAACTCGCTCCGCTATACACGGACTAAGCGGATATAAATATTTTATTAAACCCTGAAAAGTTTTTTCTTTTCAGGGTTTTTTAGTGTAGAATATTATCAAAAAAGGAATGATTTTTATGAAAATTTTGAGCAAAAATATCTGTGTAATTAACCACCCGTTAGTAAAACACAACCTTGCAGTCCTAAGGGATGAAAAAACAGACGGAGAAAAGTTCAGATGTGCGCTAAGACGCATTTCATACGCAGTTTTTCTTGAAGCTTCAAAAAATCTGCCCACAGAAACAAAAAAAATCAAAACCCCCATTTGCGAATGCGAAAATGATGTAATAAAAAATGACATAAACATAATAATAGCACCGATTTTACGCGCAGGTATGATGTTTTGCGAAGTGGCACAAGAAATGATGCCGCAGGCTCATATTCATCACCTTGGAATGTACAGAGATGAGAGAACTCTGCAGCCTGTTTGGTACTACAATAAAATTTCCGAAGCGCCAAAAAACCCAAAAGAAACTTATGTCTTTGTGCTTGACCCGATGCTTGCAACGGGCAACTCTTCAGTTGACGGGGTCGGTAATTTTGTTAAAAAAGGCATACCTCAAGAAAATATCACTTTTGTTTGCCTGCTTGCAGCACCTCAAGGTGTTGAGCGCTTAAGCTCTGTTTTTCCCGATGTTAAAATCATCACCTGCTCAATAGATAAAGAGCTTAACGCCAAAGGATACATTGTCCCGGGTCTTGGCGATGCCGGTGATAGAATATTTAACACGTAGTTAAAATGTATGAAAATTGCCTAAACAACTAACATAATTATACATTTTGTTGTATAATTTTTACATAATCAGTTAGAGGATTTTAAAGGAATAAATTAGTGTTTGATTTCAACTGCGATTGCGCACAAGAGTATGGGGTATACAAAAACGAAAAAGAGCTCGAGGTAGCTCAGTATATGAGTTCAATAAATATCGCCGCAGGGTTTCACGCAGGTGACCCCTTAAGCATTAAAAAGGCTCTTGAGTTTGCAAAAGAGCACGATGTATCAATAGGAGCACACATCGGCTATCAAGATATTCAAGGCTTTGGTTCAAGAAAAGTTGAACTGACAGATGAAGAAATTGAAACAACTGTTATATACCAAATAGGCGCTATAGCCTCATTTGCGCAGGCTATGGGACTTGAAATCGAACATGTAAGGCTGCATGGGGCAATGAAAAATGAGATGAACAACAACATCGAATTTGCAAAAAAAGTTGCTCTTGCAATAAAAAAATACAATCCTTGGCTTAACTTATATGTCAATAATCCTCAAACAAAAGAAATTCTTGAAAAAGAAGCTGATATAAAATGTGCTTATGAAGTTGATTTTGAAGAATTTGGAACGATAAGACAAATAAGAGAGCTTGAAATTAAGCCCGATACTCTTCATTTTAAAGATATAGAAAGTGCAAAGCGCGCCAGAGAGGTGCTTAAACCTACTCCTGTTAACTACAACCGCGTTGGAGGTCAAGTTTAGGCATTATGAAAATTTTTAAAAGAAAAGTAAAAATACCAAAAGACGCCATATGGCTTGTTCCGGGGCTAAAAATTAAAAGATGGTTTGCACTTATCATTATAGGCTCAGTCCTTGCAGCGCTTGGACTTACGTTTTTATTTAAGCTTGAGCCTATATATTTTATAGTTGAAACTGCAAAAAAAATCGTCCACGTGCTTCCTCCGGAGCCTGTAGGATTTATATTTATACTTCTTGGAGCGATAATTTTTATCCAAGCTTGGAAAAAAACAAACTTTACAACTCTTGGACTTAATGAAGAAAGAAGACAAAAATCTTTTGGCGAAGTAATTTATCGCAAAATGAAACTTGACCACGGGCCAAAAATCGTTGCTGTAGGCGGTGGAACGGGTCTGTCTACCATGCTGAAAGGTCTTAAAAAAATAACAAACAACATTACAGCCATTGTAACCGTTGGCGATGACGGCGGCTCATCAGGACGTTTAAGAGAAGAAATGGGAGTTTTGCCACCAGGGGACATCAGAAACTGTATTGCAGCTCTAGCAGATGATGAAGACATTGTAACAAAACTCTTCCAGTACAGATTTAAAACAGGCGAAGGGCTTGAGGGGCATAGCTTTGGTAACTTATTTATAACCGCTATGTCAAATATCTGCGGAGATATGATTAGCGCTATTAAAGAATCCTCTAAAGTTCTTTTAATAAGAGGCAGGGTATTACCCGCCACAACGGATGATATGCGTCTTGTAGCAAAAATGGAAGACGGTTCAATCGTTAAAGGCGAAAGCCACATCCCTGAAGTGGGCAAAAAAATTATTGAACTGTCTTGTGAACCTAAAAACTGTAAACCCTCTCAAGATGTAATTGAAGCAATAAATAACGCCGATTTAATAGTTCTTGGCCCGGGCAGCTTATATACTTCAATTACTCCAAATCTTCTTGTAAAAGAAATATCTGCTGCAATACTTAACTCAAAAGCAAAGAAAATATATGTATGTAACGTAATGACTCAACCCGGCGAAACAGACAACTACTCTGCAGCAGACCATGCTGAGGTTTTATTTAAACATGCAAAACTAACTACAGGTATTGTTGATAAAAAACTCTTTGATGCGATTCTAATCAACAACTATATGCCTCAAAACCTTGCTAAAAAGTACGAAGAAGCAGACTCATTGCCCGTTGAAATTGACACTTCAAGGCTTAAAAAAATGGGGCTTGAAATTGTTATGAATAAATTAATTGAAGATAACAAAGAAGGCCTTGTAAGACACTCACCCTCAAGACTGGCTAAATCTATTTACTGGTGGTACAAAAAAAGTTCAAAGAAAAATTTAACCGTTAAAAAATAGTAGGTTTTATGAAAAAAACTGCAAAAAAAATTATAAGCTTTAAAAAGAAGGGTAAAAAAATTACCGCCCTAACTGCTTATGACTACTCTACAGCTAAATATTTTGATAAAGCAGGGGTAGATATAATTCTTGTCGGCGACTCATTAGCACAAGTTGCCCTTGGCTACGGCTCAACAACACAGGTAAGTACCGAAGAGATGCTTATTTTTACAAAAGCAGTCT
Source organism: uncultured bacterium (assembly GCA_949285255.1). Classification (GTDB taxonomy): domain Bacteria; phylum Cyanobacteriota; class Vampirovibrionia; order Gastranaerophilales; family Gastranaerophilaceae; genus Galligastranaerophilus. The sequence goes on from CASDXV010000026.1 coordinate 4,018, forward strand.
CAAGAGGTGTTGAAGAAGCTCTTGTAGTAGCTGATATGCCGTTTTTATCTTACCATATATCAATTGAAGAAGCGGTTAAAAATGCGGGTTTATTCATTCAAAGCGGAGCTCAAGCCGTTAAGATAGAAGGTGCAAGCCCCTACATTCTTCAAGTGGTAGAGCGCCTTACACAAAACGGTATTCCTGTTATGGGGCACTTAGGTTTTACACCGCAGTATATAAACACAATTGGCGGACACTATGTATCAGGCAGAGATACTCAAACCACTCTTGAAATTCTTCGTCTGGCACAATCACTTGAAAAAGCCGGCGCATTTTCTGTCGTACTTGAGATGGTTCCTGCTGAAAGTTCTAATTTTATTACACAGAGGTTAAATATTCCAACAATAGGAATAGGCGGCGGAAAATTCTGTGACGGGCAAATTCTTGTAAGTGATGATATTTTAGGAAAATACGAAAACTTCTGTCCAAAATTTGCAAGACAATATTCAAGCTTGAAAGATATAATATTTAACGTCGCACGTGCATACTGCAATGACGTTGAAAAGGGCAATTTCCCAAGTATATCGGAAAGCTTTACACTAGATAGCGAAGAGGCGCAAAAACTTGAAAGTTATACACAAAATTAGTGAACTAAAAGAAATAATAAAAGAGCAAAAAGGTAAAAACATAGGGCTTGTACCCACTATGGGCGCACTGCATGAGGGTCATGGCAGCCTTATTAAAAAAAGTGTAGAGCAAAATGATTTTACGATAGTAAGCGTTTTTGTAAACCCTGTACAATTCGGTATAAACGAGGATTTTGACAAATACCCGAGAACCCTTGAAAAAGATGCAAAACTGGCAGAAGAACTTAATGCTGATATTATTTTTAACCCCTCGGTCGATGAAATGTACACTGATACAAAAGACTTAACTCTTGTATGCCCGCCATATTCCGCTATCAACAAACTCTGCGGGAAAAGCCGTCCGGGGCATTTTGACGGAGTTGCAACCGTTGTTTCAAAATTATTCAACATAACACAATGCACAAGGGCATACTTTGGACAAAAAGACGCCCAGCAGCTCTTTATAATTAAAAAAATGGTTAAAGACTTAAACTTTAACGTAGAAATTGTACCCTGCCCCATTGTAAGAGAAAAAGACGGGCTTGCACTATCAAGCAGAAACAGCTATCTTGGTGACAAGGCAAGAGCTGACGCTCTTAAATTAAGCAAAGCATTAAATTACGCTAAGGAGCTTCGCAAAAAAGGCATAAATGACAAACAAATGCTCTGTGACAGCGCTCTTAAGATACTTGAGGGGACAAGTGTGGATTACATTGAAATTGTAAACCCTGAAACTTTTGAAGATTGGCAAGAAGCGGACAAAAGAGCTCTAATGCTTATCGCAGCAAAAATCCCTCCCACGGATACAAGACTTATAGATAATATGGAAATATAGATGAAAAGATTCTACACCACAATTTATAACTTTTTTATAATATTAAAAGTTATCTGCCCTGTGATTTCTTTCTTTTATGCGCTTTTGTGGTTTTTAAGCTTTTTTAATTTAGCAATATATACAACTCTAAACATTCCTTTTGAACCTTTTGCAAAATTTGCAGGCGAGATTTTGCCTTTTAATATTGACTATGAAGGCAGGCTTATTAATATGTCATATATTATCTCATCAGGGCTTTTTATAGGTTTTCACTATTTATTCGGTTTTTTTGCAAACAGAGTAATTGACCTTTATAACTTTGAAGAAATGAAACAGCTTGAAAAAAGGAGCAAAGAAGTAAAAAGCGTAAATGAGATATTAAAAAAAGAATTTGAACAAGAACTGGAAAGATATACAAGATTTACGCTTTTATTCAGCCTCGACTTAAAACCCGCATACAACCTTTCTGTAAGCAGAAAAGGTGAATTTGAATTACTAAAAAAAGAATTTTATTCTCATATAGTAAAAGACGTAGGAGCAAAATACAAAAACTCAAAAGGTATTATATCAGATAAACTGTTTCTTGTTTGTGACGATATCAAGAATTTTGACGATTTTATTTCAAATTTTCTTGACGAACTTAAGATATTTAACGAATCCAATGCACAAAAAGACATAACAACAGAGTTCTCTATATCTGTTAATGCCATAAAACCCATAGGGAATGTATTTAAAGCTATGGAATTTCTTGAAAAAATCGACTCTTTTAACTATAAAAACAAGCTAATCTGCACATCGGCCTTTAAAATAAGATATGAGAAAAATACTGATACAAAATTTAAACTAATACCGCTTGGAATATCAAGATTTTTTATCGAACCTGACGATTTTGAAGACTTTGAGCTTTTCAATATGAAACTAAAAAAGAAATAACCTATGTATTTGTTTTTGTCTTAAAAGCTGGTGTAATATCGTTAAATACTATCTTTGCGCTTTTTATAAGGCTGTTTTCTTTAATTTCTTTAAGGTAGTCTTTCGTTAAAATGCTGCTGGATTTTACAAGATTATATTCCTTTAATTCCATAAAATCTTTAAATGCCTTGTAGTTTGTGAAATAGCTTTTTATTTTAACATATAGATTCCATTTCTTTGTACGTTTAGTCAAACTGTTGGCTATAAACATAAGAGCGTCTTCAAAATATATCTCAAAAGCACTGTCTAAGACAAAATCAAGGACATAGTCTATATTATTGTATGTTGAAACATTAAAATACCCGTAGACTTTACCTTTTTGTTCATCTTCAAGAACATAAGAAAAAGAGGTCTTATCACTCATACCGCAGGCAAAATCAGGCTCAAACTGTTCTTTTGTACGGGCAAAAATGTGACGCTGGTATGAATTTATATTCATATTATAAAGCCTGCAAACCTCGCCCACACGAATACTTTTATAAAACTTAAATCCGTCAGGGTTTATATTATCGTCAAGATGAATATCATCAGCCGTCACTTTATAAAGGTACTCCTGTGCATTTTTTCTAAAGCCGCACCCATCAACAAAAAGAGATAGCATGTCAGCTTTTGTATTTTCTACAACTACCTGATAAGAAACTGCCCCCATAGCGCAATATCTACTAATAACATATTGCACAAGGAGTTTTCCTACATCAAAAGAATTTTGTTCGAGAAAAACTCTTGTAATCTTAAAACGTTTTGAGTTTTTTTCGTCCTTTTCAAGACTTATTAATCCAAAAACATCATTTTTTTCATAAGCAATATATGACTCCGGAAGAAACTTCACTCTAAGTGGTAAAAAATGATGAAAAAAAGCAACTAAGGAAGGCGCAAACGCTTTCTTTTCAAACTCAAAGCCCTTGTGTTCCAAAACATTTTTTAATCTTGAAAAATCACAAAAAACAGTGCTTTTAATCTGGGTCATAGATATATGATATCATATTTTAAGATTATTTTCTGGTGAATTTTTCGTAATCTATTGGAATTCTTTTTTGCATTGCACTTATATGGTTACAAAGAGCGTTAATCTGGCCTATTATACCGCGTACGAAATTTTTCGGAGTGTCTTTTATAGGGACAAATTTTTCGGGCTCAGGCTGATTATAAGAGAAGAAATTTCTTCTGATGCACTCTTTTAACTTTGCAAATCTTTCCGATATAAATTCGGCAGTTTTTTTTCTTTTTATTTCTACCTGGTCTGCAAAAACTATAAAATTCCTTTTTGCAAGGCCGTTTTTAGCATTTATGTCAATTAAGCTTGGATTTACTTCGGTATATGCATTGTGTCTTATAAAAGGAATAAGATATGTAAAAGCAACCCCCAAGGCAATCAAACCAAAAATACCCTTTGCTATAGGATAATTTTTAACCCCTTTTTTAAACTCGGCTTCTTCCTTATTTAACACATTTTTTGCAGTATTTTGATTATCCGTGTTGTTTGAAGCAGCAGAATCTTTTGCAGTCTGAGTACTATTTGCTGCAGTAAAATTTTTAAAAACTAATGGTGTATTTGTAATTTCCATAAACTAGCCTTGTGCACACATTCAAAAATAACAAAACTGTTCAAGATTTTTTTTTGCAACATGGCATAGATAATATTAAGTTTTATTAAAAGCTATTCGGACTTTTTTCTGTATTCTTCAGGAGCGTCTTCTCTTTCTTGGTTCCAGCGCTCAAGACCCATTTGCTTTCTAACAAGTCCTATGCCTACATGCACACGCCACTCATCCATTTTAAGCTGTGCCGCTAGGATTTTATGGCATCCGATAGGAGGCAAAGGTAAAAGCGGTTCATAAAGGTTTTTAATAGCCATCATCTGGTCAGGCGTAATAGCAAGCTTTCTTTTAGGGTAAGCAATCTTTGGCAGCATCATCTTTTGTCTAATAAGATTTATGCCAAAAAATACTTTCTTCGGCTCAAGCCCTATTTTTTCGCCAATCACCTCATGAGCATCAGGGTTTGGCAGAGGAAGCATTTTTTTGTAAAGCTCTTCAATCTGCCCAAGCTGCTCTTTGTTAACAAGAAGCGGCTTTGGTTTACCCATGGGACGCCCACCGGGACGTCTGTTGTTATTAGGACGCGGACGTCTTTGATTAAAATTACCGTCACGTTTTTGAAAATTAGGTCTTTGTCCTTGACGATTTTGGTCTTTATTAAATCTTTTATAATTACCCTCGTTACCCGTTCCTGCACTATAACTTCTTGGGTATTGAGGAGCACTTTGCGCTGCTGAAGCTACATTTGAATCCTGCAATATAGGAGTTCTGTCAGGGTATAAACACTCCGGACATATCACTCTTTTGGGGTTCTTTGTTTCAAACTCCTTACCGCATTTAGTGCATTTATTTGTGTACATAGAAAATATCCTTCTTGGCCTTATAGTATGTTTCCATCAGAAAAATCAACAATAATCTAAAATTCTCCCTAATTAAAAAGATGAGACGGCTTTATATTAATTTATTTTATAATTAAAATTTAATTAATACAAGTATTAATTTATTTGTACATAATGAACAAAACTGCTAGTATATAATTATGAATCAACAAGGCGGATTAATTAACTGTAAAAAATGCGGCTCGCTTTTTATTAAAGGAGCTCGTGACATCTGTGACAACTGCTTTAAAGCAGAACTTGAGCAGGTTGATAAAATTAAAGCATTTATCAACAAACGTGGCGAGGGGAAAACTACTATTGAAGAAATAGTTAACGAACTTGGCATAAATAAAAACGAGCTTGAAGATTTGATTGAAAAAGGCAGGCTATTTTCTGTTATGCCAAAACTTATTATAAAGTGCAGATTTTGCGGTATAGAAATTGAAGATGAACAAAAATCAAGCTTTGTTTGCACAAAATGCTTAAACAAATTCAGCCCTAAAGGCGATTTAGCCAAAATTAACGCTCTAAAAGAAGAACAACAGAAAGAAATTTCCGAAAAAAAAGCAAGAAGAACATACTCTGAAGGTCAAAAAAATCGCTGTGGTTTTATCCAGAACTACGATTTTTAAGCTATAAAGTTGTTACCGTACTTTAGTGAACCTATAAAGTAACATTCTTTTAGAAGCTTTTCCATACTCCTGTAAACTCTTTTTTTAGGAGGTTTTATTGCATCAGTTATAGCTGATTTTGTTTGTTTATATTCTCTGACTGCCGAATTAACTATAAAAAAGTTTTCGGTGTTTTCGTTAATTTCTGCCTGTGTGTACATTCTCATATCCTCTGGTAAAATATTCCTCTTACTTTAATAAAAAACAATACACACTTTTTATTGACTTTTTAAATAAAGAATATATAATTTTTGTAATATTTCTTAATATAATTTGTCAAAATCACTCATATTGCGCAACTCAAGAGTGTTTCTCAAATCATCTCTTTCATCTTTAATAAAAACTTTTATATAATTTCTGCTAACTGCACTGTATAAGCCCGTTTTTTTGGATTTTCTTTCATATAAAAGCTCAAGTGTTTTATTTTTATTTCTTTCTAAAAAATCCTTATGCAAAGTATCTGAAAGCTCAAGCAGCCTTTGCGTGCGAGTTGTTTTTACAGTATCGCAAATTTGATTTTTCATTTTAGCAGCGGGCGTATTTTCTCTTTTAGAATAAGGAAAAGCGTGAATATAGCTTAATTTGGAACTTTTAAGATTATTGTATGTAATTTCAAAATCAAAATCTTGCTCATCAGGGAAACCTGCTATTACGTCACATCCTAAATAAGGTTCATCAAAAGAACTGTAGAGCTTATCAATAAGCTCAAGTGCAAAAGCAGAACAATAGTGTCTATTCATATTTTTTAGCGTCCTATCGCACAGTGATTGCAAAGAAAGATGAAAATGAGGACAGAATTTCTCTGAAGATTTTAAAAACTCAAGCATCTTGTTATCAATCTCATTTACATACAATGACCCCAGTCTGTAGCGCGATATAGAGGTCTTTTCAATTTCTTTGAGTAAATCAATTAAACCAAGGTTAAACTCTAACCCCCACTGGCCGATGTGAATACCCGTCAGTACAACCTCTTTTGTCCCTGATTGCGATAGAAGTTCAATTTGAGAAACTATATTTTCAATGCTGTTTGAGCGCGAGTTGCCTCTGGCATAAGGTATTATGCAATATGAACATCTGTTGTTGCACCCTTCTTGAATTTTTATACTCGGGCGGGTTTGATAGGGATTTAAAATAGTTTTATTATTAAATTCGTTAATTGAAAATATGTCGCAGACAAATTTTGAGCCGTTTTTATCAAGATAATCAACTATATTTAACTTTTCATTATTACCTAAAATTATATCCGCATTTTGAATATCAAAATCCTTGTGCAAATCTATGGTTTGAGCCACACAACCTGTTAAAATATTTACTATATCAGGATTTTCTCGCTTTGCACGATTTAGCAAATACGCACTTTGAGAGTCACTGTGAGAAGTAACAGAACAGGAATTTAAAATAAAAAAATCCGCCTCGCAAAAGTCCTCGCACTGCACATACCCTGCACTTTTAAGAGATGAAGCAATTATCTGCCCCTCTATGGCATTTGTCTTGCACCCCAGAGTTTTTAGTACAAATTTTCTACACACGTTTTATCACCGTCACAGATTCTATATGATAAGAGTATGGAAACATATCAAAAGCTCTTGTTAAAACGGCTCTAAAACCAAGAGTATCAAGGTATTTTAAGTCCCTTACAAGAGTCTGCGGATTGCAGCTTACATAAATTATTAAATCACCAAGTTTAGATATAGCATCAAGTGCTTCTTTATCAGAACCTTTTCTTGGCGGGTCAATAACAATTGAGCCGAATTTCTTTTTTTCTTTTAAAAACTGAGCAAATTTAACTTTTGCATCGCCTAAAAATACCTCATAATTTTTGCAATCATTTATTTTAAAATTATACTTAGCGTCATTAACCGCTTGCGAGTTTTCCTCAACAAGATAAATCTTTCCTGCCCTATCTGATGCCCAGACACCAATTGCGCCCACGCCGCCATACGCATCAAGCAGGGTAGAATTTTCTGTAATATTTTCTTTTACTTCATCAAAAATACTTGCCGCACAATAAGGATTTACCTGAAAAAAGCTGTCATGCGAGATTTTATAAGTCTTTTTCGTGCCATCAGAAGAAATGAGATTTTCTAAAATATAGTTTTTTTCATCCAAATACTCGTATTCATTACTTAAAATACAGTTATTTTTTTTCGGGTTAAAATTCAGCGCAAAAGAGCTTATTTGAGAAAATTTTTCTCTCATTTTTTTGAAATAATCAATAACTTCATCTTTATATTTTGAAAAATCTTCATAAGGAATATTTAATACAAGAGTAACAAGCGCACTTTTTATATCTAAGCTAAAGCGCACCACAAAGCTTTTTAAAAGCCCTTTGCCCGTTTTTTCAACATATGCTCCAAGACGCCAATTGTCCCTTAAAAACTGCGCCATCTCATCCGCCAAAGGTGGCTGTATCGGGCAGTATTTAATGTTTACTATGTTATGGGTTTTTTCTCTGTAATAACCGACTAAAAGGCGCTTTGAGTTTTTTGTTTCAGATACTCTGTATTGGACTTTATGCCTGTATTGCCTGTCTTTTAGGCTTTTTTTGGGCTCTTTAAATTCAACTTCATAATCAAGCTGCAAAAAAGCCTCTTTTAACATGTTATTTTTTTGCTCAAGCAAAAAATCATAATCAACATATTGAAAACAACACCCTCCGCACGCGTTAAATAGGGGGCAAAAGGGTTTTACTCTGTATTTTGAGGGCTTTATTATCTCAACAATCTCGCCTGTCGCGTAGTTTTTATTTACTTTTGTAATTTTTACTTTTACTTTATCCTCAGGTGCGCCGCCTTTTACAAAGACAACAAAGCCTTTTTCATCTTCATAATGTCTTGCAAGCGAAAGCCCCTTGTAGGTGAGCTTTTCTATAGTAAGCTCGATTTCATCATTAACTTTTATCAATATTGAAAATACCTGTCAAAATCCACATCATCAAATGAGCACAAAAGCCTGTATACAGGGTCATCCTCATCCATTCTTTGGAAACTGTACTCATCAAACTTCCACAACTTAGGGTTTATCCCTATAGCCCTTACTATATTATGGTCATAAAGTATTTTTAGTTTCTTTTTTACTGTATCAAGGGCTATATTAAGAGATTTTGACAGTTCAACAGCACTAATGCCCTCATCGGACGAGCATTTTTCAGGCGTTAAAAACATAAGCTCGAGCCCGACTTGTTTTAATTCTTTATCTTCCTGTTCAAAATCGTCTTCGTACATACAATATATTAAATACCCAAAAAGGATTTTTTTCATCATTTGTTATAATGAGGCGCATATGCTAAAATAGAGTATATGAAAAAGATTAAAAGCGCTATTTTGTTTGTGATTTTTTTAAGTGCAATTTGCTCCGCATTTGCAGTTAATATCGGCACATATAAGACAGAAACCGAATACGGCCTAATTGACGGGTTTAAGTTTAATTTTTTTGGCAGACGCGATGGCGAAAAGATGATACAACTTAAATCCGAAACAAAGGAAGAACAAGAGCGCTTAGAGCGAGAAAAAGATAAACCCCCTGAAAAGCAAGATGAGTATCAGCTCTTTAAATTTATACAAGAAAACACAGTACCTTTTTAATTACTTATCAATAAGGCTAAAAGTATCAGGAAGCTCATCTTCAACAAGTTTTATAAGTTCATGAGGTTTTAGCCCCAAGGCCTCTGAAACAGTCCAAATAGATACGAGTTTTGGTTCATTGACCCCATTTTCAAGACGAGAAAGCAAAGAACGCTGAAATGCAAATTCATCCGCAAGCACACGCTGAGACTTACCAAGGCTCTCGCGCTTGGTGCGTATTACTTTAGCTAATGCTTCAAAAATTAGCCCCGAGTTCTCAAAATTGACATGTTGCATATATAGAATTCTAATGATAAAATACTCAAGGGTTGTCTATGTATAGACATGTTACTAACAACACTTGGGGAATTTGGATGAAAAAACACGCTTTTACACTAGCAGAACTTTTAACCGCTGTGCTTGTAATATCAGTTATTATGGTGGCACTAGCTCCTGTTATAACAAAAAGAATGAAAGAAAATATTACAGTACAGACTGATAATAAAAAGGGGCTTGAGATTTTTACTAACCCCGGGACTTATACTTTTGATGTGCCGATTGGAATTAATACTCTTTTCTTACAAGGCTCAGCAGGCGCAGGCGGCGGAGCAGGTTCAACATATGTAGATAAAGAAATCACATATACAACAACAGGAACTTGGACAGTGCCAAGCGGAGTTAATCAGATAACTTTTACAATTATTGGCGCAGGCGGTGGCGGTGGCGGTGGATATGCTCAAAAAATAAATAAAAATTGCGTAGCAGGAATGACACAAATACAATTTATTAGCGATAATGGCTTGGACTTATGTGTAACAGATTCACAAACACCAGTAAACGGCGCTTCTAATGGATTAATAAGAACGGTCAGCGCAAAAACTACATGCGACAGGGATATGTGTTGTTGGCAAAATTCAGAAAGTTATTGCGATAGTGCAGGTGGTTATAGCGGATGCAATAAAACAACTTGTACGTACGGAGCAGCACAAAGTTGGTGCTCAAGTTCACAATTTGCCGCAAAATACTCTGTAAGCAATGCAAGATTAATAAAACTTAGTGAGATAAAAAGAATAATATCATACGATAAATTGGGAAAAAATGGATTAAAGGTATGTAAAAATATTTCGATAAGTGACAGTTACTGTCCAAGTGGAACAATTAATACATACGACAATTACGTCTCAAGATGTGATATGGGGTTGGAAAATTCTGCACCGGGTTCAAACAATTCCTATGCATATACTGCACATATTTGGCTCGATAATGAAGAACAATTATGCTTCTACAAAAATACTATTTCATACAATAAAAATCCTCTGCAAGACAAAAAAATACCTTACTCCGTCTTCTGCGCATACGAACTTGATAACTGGTTTCAATACTCAGGAGCAGGAGGAGCTTCAGGTGCTGTAATGGAGAAAACTATTAATGTTCTGCCTAAAGATGTGTTTGAAATA
>CASDXV010000027.1 GCA_949285255.1 uncultured bacterium
ATTTCTCTAAAAATTTTCTCAAATTCATCTAAATTAAAATATTGCTCAATAGGATAATTTGTTTTATAAAATTCTTCCCCAAATTCATCTCTTAAATAGGAATTTTGCTTTAGATTGTTATTCCTTAAAAAAGATACCGAGAAAAACTCAAAACCTGATTTGTCACAGTATTCGTAAAGTTTTAACAAATCCTCAAGGTTGTCTTTAAGCACAATTGTTTTTATATCAACCATAGGGCGCTTTTTTCTTGAGTTTAGATTTTGCAGATTGTCTTTGATTTTATTAAAAATACCTTCTTTAGCTCGGTTTTTGTCATGGTTTTCGCCCCAGCCGTCAAGTGATACGCTCAAGAGCATCATTTTAGATTTTATAAACGCATCAATTATCTCATCATTCATCAAAATACCGTTTGTAACGACATTCATTTTACCGAGCGTCTTTTTGGCACAAAGGTATAAAATATCCTTAAAGTCTTTTCTTACAAGGGGTTCGCCGCCAACAAGAGTAACAAAAGAATAAAAGGGAATTTGCGAGATTATTTTTGACCACTCTTCAAAAGAAAGCTCATCTGTGCAGTTGTTTTTACCAACATAACAATATGGACAGTTAAGGTTGCATCTGTGAGTAATTTCAAAAAAATATCTGATAGGCATTAGTGCTCTAGATAAAGGCTTTCTGTATGAAAAATCAGCATATGTGTTTCTAAAAAAATCAAACAAAAGCGAATAGTCAAAAATATTTTTCATTTCTTAATTTTACTACAGGGAATGTTTATAGTAAAATGAATATCGTTAAAAAATTTTAGGAATGGCTAAAGACTTTTTAGTATCAGGAGCAGCCTTGAAACAAGAAGAACTTGAACTCTGGCAAAAAATTATTGACGAAATAAAAATCAACATACCCGAAACGGCTCACACTTGGCTAAATAACCTTGAGCCGGCGTTGCCTCTTTATGAAGAGCCCGCAAACGGTATTTTTCTGCTAAAAAGCAATCAGGGCTTTGGTATTCAGGTTTTAACACAAAAGTATTTAAGTGAAATTGAAGAAGCACTTTTTAAATTTACTCAACTAAAAAGAAGTGTAAGAATAATTCTTGATGAAACAAAAAAACCGCAAAAGAAAAAACAAACGACACAAAAACAGCCTCATGAGTTCACTCTTGTGCAGGAGCAGATTGATAACTTAAAACAGATGCACTCTTTTTGCGGGCTGAATTTAAAATACACTTTTGACAATTTTGTCTGCGGAGAAAATTCTAATTTTGCCTACAATGTTGCAAAAATTGTAGCTCAAGCTCCGGGGCAAAAGTACAATCCATTATACATTCACGGCAATGTGGGGCTCGGTAAAACCCACCTTATGCAAGCTATAGGCCATGAGATTTTAAAAAACTTCCCCGCACTAAAAGTAAAATATGCAAAAGCGGAAGAAATAACCAATCAACTGACGGAATCAGGAATTGTAGCCTCCGAGCGTAACTCAAAAATGAAAAAACTAAGAGACCGCTACAGAAATATTGATGTGCTTTTGCTTGACGATATTCAATTTGCAGAGGGCAAACAAAGAACGGAAGAAGAAATTTTTAACATTTTTGATGTCTTATTCCATGCCGGAAAACAAATTGTATTTGCCTCAGACAGACCGCCATCAAGCCTTGTTTGCACACCTGACAGACTAAAGAGCAGATACGAATGGGGGATTAACGCAGAAATTTTAATACCCGATTTAAACACAAGGTTTGAAATTATTAAAAAACACGCTCACAATTCAAACTTTGAAATATCTGACGACGTTGCAATGCTTCTTGCAAAAACTTATGATAAAAATATAAGAGAGCTTGAAGGCGCGTACAATAAACTAAGTGCTTATGCGTCAATCCAAGGAGTTGAGGCTGATGTTGAACTTGCAGTAAAAATACTGAATTTAAACAGTGTTAAAAAGAAAATCACGGTTGATGAGATTATAGATAAAACGGCAAAATTCTTTGGTATAAAAAAAGACGATATTCTATCTTGCACCCGCTCTAAAGATATAGCAAATGCAAGAAGGCTTGCAATGTTTCTTTCTCGAGAAATAACTCAAATGAGCCTGCCTGAGATTGGAAATGCTTTTAACAAAAACCACACAACCGTTATCTACAGCTGCGAAAAAGTCAAAAAAGAAAGCTCAACAAATCAAGAATTTGAAGAGATTTTAAACGAATTAAACAAATTCATACTCAGCTAAAGCTTAATTTTTATAACATTATTTGTATCTTGCTCAGATACGATAAGTATTTTCTTTACAGGGTCAACAGCCAGACAGTATGGCTTTTTAACCGAGGCAAGTTCACTCATAACACCAGAGGGTGTGACTTTTAGGATGTTATTTTTTGTATAGTTTGCAACATAGAGATTCCCTGCATCATCCGTTGCAAGACCAATCGGCCCGCCAAGGTTAACAGGCCAGATGTAGACACCTTTTGTGCCGTCAGGCGCTATTTTATAAACCTTATTTTCTGAAAAACTTGCAACGTATATGTTGCCTGAATCATCTGAGGCAACACCTGAGGGTGCTTGCACCTCAATAACTAAGTTTGTATCCTCTGCGGCTTTAGGCTCTTGAGTTGCAACTGTCTGAGTTTGAGTATTTTGCCCGGCTAACTTTGCCTCTTCTTTTTGTTTTTCAATAAGAGCAAGTTCTGCTTGTCTTTTTTTAATTTTGGTTTCAAGTACGGACACTTGAGGAGCAATGTCGGAGCTGTTTGGAATTCTATCTAAAAAGCTTACCGCACGGGACAGATAGCCTCTTTTATACAACAATCTGCCAAGCTCATAAATACTTTCATAATCATCAGGTTTTAGCTGCACTACTTTTTCATAGCTTTTTATTGCAGCGTCAGTATAACCGTATGAAGCCTGAATTTGTGCCAGATTGTAATATGCTTCGTAAAACTTCGGGTCAATTGATATTGCCTTTTTAAAGTAGTCCATAGACTTTTGCACTTGGTTTTGAGAATAGTAGTCTATACCCATATTATAAAGCGCCGTAGCGTCATCTAAAGTATAAGAGTACACAGGCGTTAGATAAGCGATGGTTATTAGCGCAAAAAAACAAAAAAATGAACCGAAAAATTTTCTTTTCATGGTAATATAATTATACCAAAAAAGGATATTATATACAACAATGCTTATATTTGCGATTGAATCAAGCTGCGATGAAACTGCTTGCGCCATAGTAAAAGACGGGCGCGAGGTAGTGGCAAATGTTGTTTTTTCTCAAATCAAAACCCACAGTAAGTTTGGCGGTGTAGTACCTGAAGTTGCTGCAAGGGAACACCTTGAGTCAATCGGAAGCGTTATAAAAGAAACTTTTGAACAGGCAAAAATAAGCCCCGATGAGATTGACGCGTACGCCTCTACCGCGGGCCCCGGGCTAGTTGGGTGTCTGCTTGTAGGACTTAATGCCGCAAAGACATTATCACTTGTACACAACAAGCCCTATATTCCCGTAAATCACCTGCAAGCTCATGTTTGCGCTAACTTTATTGAAACCGATTTAGAACCTCCTTTTATGTGCCTTTTGGTATCAGGCGGACACACTCAGGTGATTTATGTAAAAGACTTTGATAATCAAACAATTGTAGCTTCAACCATTGACGATGCGGTAGGAGAAGTTTACGACAAAGTTGCCCGCCTTATGGGTCTACCCTACCCCGGCGGTATTATGCTTGATAAACTTGCTCAAGAGGGAAATCCCAATATCTTTAAACTCCCCGAGGCAAAGGTAGGTGAAGACGAGTTTAGTTTTTCAGGTTTAAAAACAGCACTTTTGCGTCTGGTACAGTCATTTAACGGCAAAGAACTCCCGCAAAAAGACATCTGCGCAAGCTTTCAAGAAAGAGTTTCAGATACTTTAATTAAAAAGACTCTAAATCTGGCTGATAAATACAACTGCAAAACAATAGTAACGGCAGGCGGAGTTGCTGCAAACTCGGAGCTTAGAAAAAAACTCTTTGCACTAAATGAAAGAGGTTATAAAACCTTTGCACCTCAAATGAAATACTGCACGGATAACGCTGCTATGGTAGCATCTTGTGCTTACTTTAACCCTATTAAATGTGATAACCCGCTTGAGATTGAAGTTTTCTCAAGAGCTTAAAGCCAGCGCAACTGTCCGTTTACGACTTTAAAATTATATGGTTTTAGGCTCATTGTGTCATCATTTAGGGCAACATAACAAGAGTCTGCCCCCATAGCGCAATATAGGATATCAATTCCCATTTCATCCACGAGCAAGTCATGACAGTATTTATTAACAAGCTTATAAGTCTTGTTAGTTATCTCATCTTCCCCAATGAAATCTTTTACGGTTTGCTTAAGTTCGTCACAGTACATAATGCCGTCGTAAAATTTGCTTTCAAAAACGGGTATTTCTTCTTGTTTGCCTGTATAAACACCCTCAAGAGCAACTTTTCCGTATGTCATATCCTGAAAAGCTGCAAAATATGTCCCCGGGCCTGCTTGCACTCTGTAATTCTTACTGTAATCAAGTCCGTTATTTAACATTTCCATGACATTTTCAAACATAGTACTGTGTATAACACCTGTTTTTGGAGCACGCATGCGGCTATCGCTCCAATGCAGTATAGAATCTTCTAAATATTCTTTTATAGTACCCACAAACTCTTCCCCGTTGTCCTTTTTAAAAGTGAAGACTTTGTTGTCGAGAGTTTCTTTTAGACCATCGGGTAATTCATTATTACATGCCGGACATTCGCAATTTCCGCTAAAGTTTACCGTGTCACTTTTAGGGCTTCTCTCAAGGGTATTTGAACTCATGGCTTTAGCGCCCGAGAAGTTAATTTTAGGAACATTAAAAGAAATTTTTGAAATCATATTTTTAACCTTCATTAGATGCATTTTAGACAAAACATCTGAAGGTTAAAAATTGCTTATTTCATTTGCTTTGCTATAAGATTTTTTGCAAACTCAAGCTGTCTGTCAAAGTTTTTTTGCATATCATCTCTTGTAAAAGTAACTTCATAATCAGGCTCAATGCCTTTTTCGTTAATATCTCTGCCGCTTGGAGTTAAATATTTTGCAATTGTTAAATTCATTCCCATTTGGTTTGGCAGAGCGTATATTTTTTGCACTACACCCTTGCCAAAAGTTTTTGTACCGACAATTTTTGCTCTGTTGTTGTCTTTAAGAGCACCCGATACAATTTCTGAAGCAGAAGCACTGTCACCGTCTACCAAAACTACAAGTGGTTTATCGTAGACGAACTGATTTTCCTGAACACGATAAGAACTGCTAAGGCCATCCCTGCCTATGACATTTACTATATCACCGCTCTTTAAAAATAAGTTTGCAACAAAAACGGCATTTTGGAATAATCCTCCCGTATTGCCCCTTAAATCTAAAATAAGCCCTTTTGTGTCTTTTACCTTATCAAGTGCACTTATAAATTCAACGGGTGTTTCATTGCCTATAAAACTTAAAATATGGATATAGCCCGTATTTTTATCCAGTTTTTTACATTCAACGGTTTTTACTTTAATCTCAGCGCGTTTTATTTTTTTTGTAAGTTTTTGCCCGTCTCTTAAAATAACAAGGGTAACGCTTTCATTCAGTGCACCTTTTATATATTGTGCTACCTGAAAAATCGACTTACCTTTTATCTGGTGATTATCAACACTTACAAGCATATCACCCTGCTTTAGACCTGAAGAATCAGCAGGAGAGCCCTTTATGACATTTACTATATAAATTTTACCCGATACTGAGGCTATATTTACCCCTATGCCATACATTTTAGACTCTATTGAGTTACTTTGCTCAATAAATTCTTCTTTTGATAACAGTCTTGAATAAGGGTCATCAAGGCTTGATAACATAGTGTTTATAGCAACATAAACATCGTCATTATCTTCTATTTTATTTACATATCTTTTTTTCCACCTCGACCAGTTTTGATTATTTAATTGAGGTTCGGCGTAACTTTGTTTAATTAAAAGCCAGCTCTCAAGAAAAAGCTCTCTTGGAGAGATTTTTTCGTTATTAACATAAGAATTTGAAGAAAGCTCATTTATACGCTCAACCTGAGCGACTTTATAGTTTTGAAAACTTGCTATAAAAAGTATTGCAAGACAAAAACACAAAACTGCAAGTTGTTTAAACTTTATATTCTTTGGCATCTTCTATCCGTTCACTTATCTTCTGATTTTACGCCGGTAGGAACTAATCTGTATCCTCCGCCGTATATTGTCTGGATGTATTTATTTTTTCTATCAGAAATTCCATCAATTTTTGCCCTCAGGTGTCTTATATGAACCCTTATTGTATCTATATCTTCATCCCCCTGATAACCCCAGACCTCTTTTAGAAGGACTTTAGATGAGACCATTTCATCATGGTGCTGCATCAAAACATTTAAAATCTCAAACTCAATAGGGGTAAGTTTTGTGCTTTTATCAAGAATTTTTACACTGTAACTCTCAGGAATTAAGGTAATATCACCCAAAGTAAGAACTTCTTTAAATCTTAATGACTGTGCCACAAGTCCCGAGCGATTTAATAGTGCCAAAACGCGCGCCTTTAACTCTTCTATTTCAAAGGGTTTGGTAAGATAATCATCCACACCCGAGTCAAAACCTTTTAGCTTGTCTTGAAGCTCACCAAGAGCGGTTAACATAATTATCGGGATATTTTTTGTATTTTCATTTTGTCTTATTTTAAGTGCCAAAGAATACCCGTCGACTTCACCCATCATAACATCTAATATAAGCAAATCGGGCATCTCTTGTTTTATAAGAGCGTAACCCTTTATAGGGTCTGTTGAATATTTACAGTTATGACCCGCAAGTTCAAGATTTATCTTAACAAGCTCGCATATTGCTTCATCATCATCAATTATAAGAATTTTGCTCATAAAAAAATTTTATTACAAAATAGGTTTTTAGGATAAGGAAAAAATGTAAAAGAATGTTAAAATAAAATTGAAAAAGTAAATAAAAATTACTTGTGCGTTTTTTTCTTATGTTGTAATATTATCTAGCATATAAAAATCTGTACAAAATCTATAAGGAGGATTATGAATTGGCGATAACAACTCTTGAAGCACGCGAACAAACTCTTAAAACTCATTCGCAGTACCTTGGCAGACACATACTTGCCGAATTTTTTGAATGTGACCCCAATGTTTTAAATAATCCGAAGCTGGTTGAGAAATATATGGTAGAAGCAGCACTTGAGTGCGGAGCTACTATTGTTAATAAATGTTTTCACCTATTTGCACCCCATGGTGTTTCAGGTGTAGTTATAATCTCTGAAAGTCACCTTGCAATTCACACTTGGCCTGAGCTAGGCTACGCTGCAGTTGATTTATTCACCTGCGGAGAAGCATGTGACCCTAAAGTTGCTTATGACTTTTTGAAGAAATGTTTCAATTCAAAAGATACATCCTATACGCAGCTAAATCGCGGTATTTTGGATGATAAAAATCTAAGCGTTGAACATACACCTTTCTATATTAGCGCTCAACTGTAAAGCAAAAAACAAAAAGTTAAAAAGACGCTTTGCCCGTCTTAGATTTGTTATGCTAAAATAATCCTATGGATAAGTTCAAAATAGAAAAAATGACCCTATCGTCGCTCGATGAGGTCATGGTAATTGAGGAGCTTGCATATGGGCAACACCACTGGAGCAGAGATTCTTTTGTTGCCGAAATTAATAATCAAATCTCAACATATAACTGCGCTATAGCTCAAGACGGGCGCTATGCAGGGTATATGGGATTATGGAAAATAATAGATGAGGCTCACATTACAAACCTTGCAGTGCACCCTGATTACAGAAGAAAAGGTGTCGCTAAAGCACTTCTTTTATGCGGGCTTGAAGAATGTTACAGAGAAAAGATAAAATATTTAACACTTGAAGTCAGAGTATCAAACACAGGCGCTATAAAACTATATGAGAGTTTTGGCTTTAAATCGCTTGGAGTAAGAAAAAAGTACTACCAAAACAACAACGAAGATGCTCTTATTATGTGGAGCGAAAATATATTTAGCGATAACTACAAAAAACACTATGAACAAATAAAAGAAAATATCGGGGATTTGATTTTAAAATGAATAAGAGATTTAAAGAGCAGATTGATGATTTTATCTACAGGGGACAAAAAACACCTCTTAGCATAGGTACTCTTGTTGTTTGTTTTTTGTGTCTGCTTTTTATGATTGTTGCAACATTTACACAAATAAACGTTTCTCACATGTGGCCCTCAACAGATACAGCAGGAGATTTTATATTTAAAAATATAACCCACCCTTATGTGGCTCAAATTCCTGTTGTTATGTTTATTGCAGCCATTCTCGGGCCAAGATTTTCGCTTTTGGTTATATTAATGTATCTTGTTATGGGCTTTTTTATATGGCCGGTTTTTGCCCTTGGCGGCGGTCTTTCATACGTTAAAAGCGGACTTTTTGGCTATATTTTAGGCTATATTTTTGCAGTTGTTCCTGTGGGCAAAATCCTTGAGAAAAATTACAACTTAAAAAACATGATACTTGCTTCGTTAATAGGCGTTATAGTGATTCACATATGCGGTATGTTATACTGCACAATCCTTGCACTGCTAAAAGTTGTAAGTTTTTCTTATGTTTCAGCTGCAATTCACTCTATCGGCGGCATAAAAACACTCTATGACGTAGTTATTTCTTTTATTTTGCTAATTGTTGCAATACCTGCCAAAATGGTTCTCTGGATTGCAATGAAAGGCCCGACGCCTATAAAATCTAAAAAACAGACAAACTCTATTTAAAAATTTCATTTAATTCTTTTTGGAAAGGTGAAATTTTTACAAGCTTGTCTATTATTGCAGGAAGTTTTTCAAGAGTGTAGTCTATTTCCTGCTCTGTTGTGTATCTGCTTAGTGAAAATCTTATGCTGCCATGCAACGATGTAAAAGGAACACCTTGCGCACGAAGCACATGGCTTGGCTCAAGCGAACCTGACGTACAAGCACTGCCCGAGCTTGCGCAAATTCCTAAATCATTCATATGCAAAAGAATAAGCTCGCCCTCAATATATTGAAAACCGATATTAGTCGTGTTTGGTACTCTGTTTTTACTTTTTGAATTAAGCACAGAGTTTTTAATTGAGGATAAAATACCTCTCTCGAGCTTATCACGAAGCGCTTTTACTCTTGTAAGCTCATCGTTTAGCGCTTCTTTTGCAAGTCTTGCAGCGGTTGCCATACCTACAATATAAGGAACATTTTCCGTACCGGCCCTTTTTCCTCTCTCCTGGTGTCCGCCGACAATTAAAGGACTTATCATGGTGCCTGTTTTAACATACAATGCCCCGATACCTTTTGGCGCATGGAACTTATGCCCCGAGATACCAAGCATGTCTATTTTCGTATCTTTAACATTTATGGGTATTTTTCCTGCTGCCTGAACGGCATCAACAAAGACTTTGGTTTCAGGATTTCTCATTTTAACGGCTTCAGAAATTTTATCTACAGGATAAATCACTCCTGTTTCATTGTTTGCCATCATAACAGACACAAGGGCCGTATCTTCGCAAACTTCTTCAAGCAGCTGACCTATGTTTAAATCTCCGTTACTGTCAACATTAATCCAGCTTACCCTGTAGCCTTTTTTCTCTAAATCTTTATAAAGATTTAGCACACAGGGGTGCTCGATTTTTGTTGTGATGATATGTTTTTTATTTTTATTTACCTCTAAAGTTCCTTTAATTGCCATATTTGCAGACTCTGAACCGCAAGAGGTGAATATAATTTCTTTTAGGTCTTTTGCACCCAAAAAATCCGCTATAATTTCTCTTGACTCTTTAACTGCGTTATTTGCACTGTGTGCTAAATCATAAATGCTTGAGGCGTTACCGTACATCTCACTAAAATACGGCATCATAGCTTCACAAACTTCAGGTGCGACCATAGTTGTAGCATTATTATCAAGATATACAAGAGTCATTTTATTTCACCTCAATAACATTTATATTTTCATCAACATGTTCTCTCAGTTGAGTTTCAACAAAGTTTTTAAGAGTAAGTGTAGCGTTTTTACAAGATGAGCAAGTGCCTGTTAATTTAACGTAAACATCATACCCATCGACGTTTACAAGCTCTATACCGCCTGAGTCTTTACCCAGTTCATGAGCAACATTTGTTTCAAGAACTTTATTAATTTTTAAAATAAACTGCACAGGGTTGAGCTTTATATCTTTTTTAGCGTACTTATCTAAAAGCATTTTAATATTAGGTACACATCTTGCGCATCCGCCGCCGGCGTAGTTAATTTCTCTAATGTCATCAAGGGTTTTAGCACCCTTTTCTTTAATAGCTTTTACTATTTCACTCTCTGTTACACCGAAACAGTTGCAAATTACCTTGTCAGTATTTTCTTTTGAGGGAGTTTCTTCTTTTTCGCCAAAATAATCCTTTAGCGCATCCTCAAGAGCTTCATGGCCCATAACAGAGCAGTGCATTTTCTCAGGAGGCAGACCATCCAGTTCATCTGCTATATCTTTATTTGTAATTTTTCTTGCTTCTTCAACACTCTTACCTATTATCATTTCTGTTAATATGCTCGATGAAGCAACCGCAGACCCGCAGCCAAAAGTCTGAAACTTAGCGTCAGTTATGATACCGTTATCTATTTTTAAATAAATTTTTAATTTATCTCCGCAGGCAAGTGCACCCGCTTCGCCTATAGCATCGGCGTTTTCTATCGAGCCGACGTTTTTAGGGTTTTTATAATGTTCTTTTACTTTATCTGAATATTCCCACATAATTTTCTCCATAAAATCAACAATATTATATCACGCACAAAATACAACTTGCATACGGCGCATTATTTTAAAAAATAGTGCATAATAATCTTATGCAGGAGTCAAAATATAAAAATCTTGATAAAGCAAAAAACTCAAACGGATTTTTACTTTTGAGCGAATTTGGCGCACAATATCTAAAGAAAAAAATGGAGCAGATAAGCGTTAAAATTTTGCCCGAGAATATTTTTGAAAAAACCGCAAATATATTATTCAAGGGGATTTATCAAAAAAACGCACAAAAAATAGCACTTGATAAATTTAGTGAAATAAATAAAATAGCACTACAAATCTCTAAAAAAGAGAAAAACTCTTAAGCTTCTCTGTCTAAATATCTTCCCTCTACCATTTGTCTTAAAGAGCGTTTGCCAAGGAAACCGGCATTTTTTGAAATTGCCTGTTTGTATAGTTTATCCAGCTTGCTTGCTATGTACATTTCTGAGTTGTCTTCGTAGTTACGCTTTGTATATAAGCTCATACCAAGGCTGCCGGCGTTGTTGCGATTTATTCCGTCTATTCTGGACATGCCAAATTTCCTATAAGAATTGTGCTTATCTATTTTATTAAAAAAATAATATTTGTCAAAGTTTGCTACAAAAATAATTTGCACTTAACAAATATTTACAAAAGTACGAAAATATTTTTTGATATAATTTAAACTATGATGAAAAAAGATTTTTTTGCACAAACAGTGCATGGGGCAATTGATAAAGCAATAGAAGATAAAAAGCTGGGAAACTTGGAGATAAACAACTTTACACCAATTTGCGAGATTCCTAAGAACACTCAATTTGGCGACTTTGCAATAAATGTTTCATCCCTTGCGCGAGATGCCAAAATGGCACCGCCTCTTATTGCGCAAAATATAGCGAACTATATTGAATACAAGGGCTTTAGCGTAAACACGGTTGCAGGATTTATTAATTTTAAACTTGAAGAAGATATGCTCTGCGACATAACAAGAGATATTTTAGATAAAAAAGAAAGCTACTGCGCATCTGATGTAGGTAAAGGAGAGAAAGTAAACCTTGAATACGTCAGCGCTAACCCTACAGGGCCTTTCCACATAGGTCACGGGCGCTGGGCAGCACTTGGCAGCTCACTTGCAAACATTATGAACTATTGTAATTATAATGTTTATCAGGAATTCTACATTAACGACGCAGGTAATCAAATAAACAAACTGGCCCGCTCGCTTGAACTTAGAGTAAAAGAACAAAAGGGCGAAAAAGTTGAGTGGGAAGAAGACCTATACCCAGGAGAATATCTCATAGACTGCGCTAAAAGATATATTGAATCAGGCTCCAGTGAAAGCTACGGGGATTTTGCAAAAAAAGACATGCTAAGATTGCAAAAAGAACTCCTTAAAACATTTAGGGTAAATTTTGACTGTTTCTTTTCAGAATTATCTTTATACAAAAATGACGAAGTTGAAAAGTGCGTTAAAGAGCTTGAAGATAAAGGAAAATTATACAAAAAAGACGGCGCTGTTTGGTTTAGAAGCTCTGAATATACAGATACTCAAGATAGGGTACTCAAAAAAGCCGACGGGTCAAATACCTATCTTACGGCTGATATTGCATATCACAAGAACAAACTGGACAGAGGCTTTGAAAGGCTTATTAACATTTGGGGCGCAGACCACCATGGCTACATTGCAAGAATTAAAGCCTCAATTGATGCCCTCGGATACGACAGTTCCTGTCTTGAAGTGCTTTTAGGGCAGCTTGTAAATATCATTCAAAACGGCGAACAGATGAGAATGGGCAAGCGCAAAAAAATGGTTACTCTTGATGAGCTTGTTGAAGAGGTCGGCGTTGACGCTACAAGATTTTGGATGCTTATGCGCTCAATAGATACAACTATTGATTTTGATATCGACCTTGCAAAAAGTCAAAGCGACAAAAACCCTGTTTTCTACGTCCAATACGCCCATGCCAGAGCATGCTCAATTTTAAGAAAGGCGGTTGAAAAACGTCTTGATACAGAAAATAAAAAAGAGCTCGAGCCGCTGTTTTCTCAGGATGAAATAGATAAAATAGACAAAAATATTGATATAAAAGGTCTTTTTGATGAAGAAAAAGGCAAAGAGTCAATTGAGGCAACAAGGGCGTTGATTTTAAAATTGGAAGAATCTATAGCAATAGTTGAAGCTGCAGCAAGGCTTAGAGCGCCTTATTTATTGTGCAAATACTCTCAAGAGCTTGCAACGGCGTTTCACCATTTCTACAACTACTCAAGGGTTTTGACGGATGATAAGAAAGTTTCATCTCAAAGGCTTGCGCTCACTAAGTGTTTTAAAATAATTCTTGGCAAAATACTTAATCTGCTTGGCGTGAGCGCACCTGAAAAAATGTAGTTGATTTTAAAATTTGTCTGTGATAATTTAGAAACACGGTCAGAGCGTTCGGCTCGGCTTGGTCACGAACTTAAGTGACACAAAAATAAGCACCCTTGAGGGGTGCGCGAGCAAAAATTAAATATGCGGGCTGCTAGCTCAGGTGGCCACGAGGGTGAAACCCTCGAAAACAAAATAAGCA
>CASDXV010000028.1 GCA_949285255.1 uncultured bacterium
TATTATAAAAGCAATAAAAGATGTAATTGATATACCCCTAAGCGCCAAGTTCAGGCTCGGCTGGAGTCTTGATGATATGAATTTTGTTGAATTTGCACTAAAACTTGAAGAGGCAGGGGTAGATTTTGTCACAGTACACGGGCGCACGCGCTCTCAAATGTACTCAGGCCATGCCGACTGGGAAAAAATAGGGCAATTAAAAGGTGTGCTTAAAATCCCCTATTACGCAAACGGAGATATAAAAACAATAGATGATGTTAAAAACTGTCTTATGCAATCAGGGGCAAACGGTGTAAGCATTGGAAGAGGATTTATGGGCGACCCGCATTTTGCCCTAAGGATAGAAAATTATTTTAAAACAGGAGTTGTTGAAAATCCTCCTACACTTGAAGAAAAAATAGAAATACTTAAAAAACACATATCAGGCGAAGTTGAACTAAGAGGCGAGAAAAACGGTATTAAGTTTATGAGGAAATTTTATAATTTCTACATATCATCCGTAAGAGATGCCTCAAAATATCGTCAGGTTCTGGTTAGAATTGATACAAAAGATGAAGTCTTTAGGGTATTAGATGAAATATTATCTCTACATCTTGCTAACTGTGGATAATACTCTATACTGCGGTATTGCACGCGATGTAAAAAAGCGCTTTATGGAGCACATAAGCGGTAAAGGGGCAAAGTACACACGCTCTCATAAACCGCTTAAAATTGTTTATACAAAAGAATTTAAAAACAGAAGCGAAGCACAAAAAGAAGAATATAGGATAAAACATTTATCAAAAGAGGAAAAGTTAAAGCTTATTAAGGGATAAAAAAAAGGGAGTTTAACAAAACCCCCATTTCCCCATTAAAAATCTTTTCCAATAAGATTGTATCATAAATAAATGATACAACAAGTTTTTACTATTCTTAATATTCGATACCTCTTCTTGCCATAACCCCAATATCAAAATAGTGCTTAACAGGTTGCATTTCAGTAACCAGATGAGCCATTGCAATAAGCTCTTGGTGAGCGTTTCTACCTGTTAAAACTATTTCAAGGTTCTTAGGCTTATTTAGAAGTGTATTTTTTACGTCTTGAACTTTAATCATGCCCATATCAATACAGATGTTAATTTCATCGAGTATAACAAGACCGTATTTACCGCTCATGATAGCTTCTTTAGCGCACTCCCAACCTTTTTTTGCTTCTTTGTAATCATCAATATTCATGTTGTGAGAGTAACAAACTCTATCCAGCCCAAACTGTTTAACTTCAAGGTTATCGCTGAAGCGGTGAGAAGAAGCAATTTCGCCGTAAGTCGTACCTTGGTCGCCTTTAGCGAATTGTATAATCATAACTTTCCAGCCATGACCCAATGCTCTCAAAGCCAGACCCAAAGATGCCGTTGTCTTACCTTTGCCGTCTCCCGTATAAATCTGAATGTAACCGTTTTCTAACAATTCTGCCTCCACAAGGTCTTATGACCCTACCGCAATCACCTAAACCGAATTTTTTATTTAATGTTTTAAGTACACTTATATAGTAAAACAAAACTTGGTATTTAGGCAACGGATAAATTCATATTTTCCCTTTTGTTATACATTTTACACTTGTAGAAGTTCTCTATCATCGTATTTTTAAAGGATTTTTTCAAATACATCAAAATTAACATAAATAATTCTTCATTAATCTTAAAAAAGACTTGAAATACTTGCTATTGGCTAATATTACCAAACTTCCAAAAAATAAATTAACTTACTTTTGTAAAGCAAATACGACTCATTCTCATGCTAAAAACCCATGCTCTAATACGGAAGAGCAAAAATATTCATGGATAACGGTCGGGATTGTCTTACAAGACAAAACGCCCCGTCATCAATGCAGAGCGTGTGCGGTTCATAACCAAGAGCCTGGCATTGAGTTCTTGTTAAAACATTATTTCTTGCGACACAATCAGCCTCTGCAAAACTAATTTCCGCCATGCTCCTATCATCTATTCTTAAAATTTCCGTTATTCTATCATCTGCCCTGTACTCTCCCGAGTCAACCTCGGCTTCAGTTACTTTTCTTGAACGATAAACAGTGTATGCAAAAGGATAGTTTTCATTGATAAACTTAGTTGTAACACTTCCGCAAGAGGGGTGTTTTGTAAACGTAGGATTCTGAAAAGTTTGACCAGTGCACGCACTTGGAGTGGAACCGGGTGAAATATCACTACAGGTGCCAGGGATTACTTCACCTGTTTGTAAAAGCTTAAGCGGAAACTGGTCTTTTCCGACCTTATTATCCCCGTCATCTCCATCTATATCAATCATGATATCTTTCATACCAACCGCAACAGTGGCACATTTACCTGCATTAGATGCAGTTCCCCTGTAGGTTGATGTAAAATCTTTTTCAAGCCCTGAGTATGAAATCATATTTGAAGTTTGAAAATTTGGCTTGCCTGTATGACCTCTTCCGTTTGCAGGAGCGGTTGCAGCAGTTTTAACGCATGTGTAACTGCCAACAAGGCTAAGTGCCTCCGCCATCTGTACACAAGTTTTATTAGAATTTGCCTCGGGCGAATCAACAATATCATCCGGCAATTTTGTAAGTAAATTATCGCTTAGCACAAATCTGGCTGCTTCATTTAGGTTTTTAACCGAAGCATAAGCAAAGGGTAAAACTCTTATTTTTTTTGGCTTTATATTTTGTATTGAAAGCGTCATAAGTATAGCTAAAACAAGCATGGCAACAACAAGCTCTGCCATCGTCCAAGCGTTTTTATAAATTTTCATACTAATTCCTTTTTATGTACTTCAGACAATCCTGGTATGTATCAAAACAGAGTATATCACTAATTTTTAGCTTACTACATCCTACATCTAATTTAGACGGGTTTTTAACCGCACAAATTTTTATATTATTCTCTAGCGCCCCTAATACCGCTTTAGACCCCAGCGCACCATCAGGCACTATTAAATATTCAACATCACAAGCGCTTAAACCATCATCACAAGAAAAACTTGGAGCATATTCAAGCCCTTCAAGCACGCAAGGTAAGTAAGTGGATGAAACACACTCTGAAGCCACTTTTGGGTTTTCAATTTTTTTAGAAATATCTATATCAAAAAACGCAGGCGAGTGGGCACAGGGAATATTTAACTCTTTTACAACAAGGTGGGAAATAATGGCTTCAACCCCGCCTATAGGGTCAATTCCAATACCTAACGAGTAATCAATATCATCAGCATCCTCACCAAAATAGCAAACAAGCGCTATTGCATTAGCTCCGCTTAAAATAAGACTTTTTGCAGCCTCAAGAAGTGTGTTTGAATTTTTTATCATACCTGAAGAAATGTTATTTGCTATAGAAAACTCTACCCCGACAGGTTCTTTTGTTTTTATCGGCTCTAAAATATCAAGTCCTTTAACCATTTTAAGCGCGTTGATTGTATTTATGTGCACATTTAAAACATCCTGAGGAATAGAACAGTCAAAAAGTACACCCAGCTTGTTTTGTTCCGTAGTTTCTTTTAATCTTATTTTTCCGCATAAAAACTCATCAAAAGCATACCCTTCAGTGTAGAAAATATTTTTATTTATTGCGCTAAAAATACCGCCATTTACCGCATTAGGATTAGCTATTACTTTAAAATATTTTGAATACTCTCTTACAATATAACCGATATCGCCTGCATACCCGCCAATTTGAGCGCCAATTCCCGTCGGCAGTGAAAAGGCAATGTATTTCATCTTGTACCGCCTGACATTTTAAGAAGCAAAGTGTCAAATACAACCCTATCTGACATAGAGGATAAAATCTGTTTTTTTGCCTCACTTACAAAGTTAATATCCCTGTTTAGCTTTTTTAAATAGGCATAATCGGTATTTTGCTTTATTTCGTTACTTAAATAAGCAAGCAAACTATCAAGCACTTTAGATGATGGGATTTGAGAATCTTTTATATAATTTTGCAAATTTTCACTTATTAAAAATGCACCCTCAAGATTTATATCAGGGTAAGAAGAAAAAATCTGCGCAACGAAAGAAAAATCCTCTTTTTTTTGCCTTGTAGGAAGCTTAAAGCACTGCGAGCGAGAAACAATAGTATTTATTAAATCCGAGCGATTTTTTGTCAAAAATACAAATGTCGTTCTCTCAGGAGGCTCTTCTACACTTTTTAAAAGAATATTGGGTGTTGTCGGGTTAAATGTCTTTTGGTTTATATGCCCCAAGCTCCATTCTTCTTCAAAAATTCTATAGCCCTCGGGCGAGTATTTTTGAATTGATTCGTTTGAAATATTATCCGGGGCAGTCGGTTTTGCATCGAAAAATATAAAAAACCTGTGGTAATCAGATGTTTCTCTTAAAGATTTTTCAATATTTTTAGCTTGAATAGCAGAAATAACAGTCTTTGAATCGTCATCAGAACTTTTAAAATGCAATTGAGAAACAAAATTTATCGCAGGGTGTTTGCCCTCTCTTATCCACTTGCAGTTAAGACACTGACAGTCAGTATCCCTATCTTCAAGACAATTTAGCACTCGAGCAAGTTCAAGCGAGTAAAAAAGCTGAGCATAGGGGTCAAGTCCTTCAAAAACAATAGATTGAGGAAAGCGATTTTTCTCAAGCTCAAAAAGGGTATAAAAGTATTTTGTTATAAAAGGAAACTCGTGCGATAAGTTTTCTGCTATCATTTAAGCTCCTCCGTAAACATTTTACAAAATGCACCCATAGGGTCGATTTGACCTGTTTTTAGCATATACTCTACTTGGGTTAAATTAAGTTTTAATCTTAAAAGCTCTTTTGTATCCGTTTTTTTGAGCTTTTCAAGATTTTTCTTTACAACAAACTCATGCTGGCCTGTTTTTCTTGAAATATCAAAAGAAGAACAAGAGCTTGAATAGACT
The DNA here is from genome assembly GCA_949285255.1 of uncultured bacterium. Classification (GTDB taxonomy): domain Bacteria; phylum Cyanobacteriota; class Vampirovibrionia; order Gastranaerophilales; family Gastranaerophilaceae; genus Galligastranaerophilus. The sequence goes on from CASDXV010000028.1 coordinate 4,882, forward strand.
TTTGTTTTTAAAAGGTTTGTAATACTTGTTTGCAAAAAGCCTAAAATCTCAAGATAGTGGGATTTTTGAAGGATTTTTGAAATCTGCTCAAGCGCCAGCGTGTAGTCTTTTTTAAGTATTAAATCAGGGATAGAGAAAATATCTTCCCCTAAAAGACACACCTCTTTTAGCATATCGGGAGTAATTTTTTTATCAGGATAGGCATATAGCTTGAGCTTTTCTAAGTGCATATCCAAATCACGTATGTTTGTACCGCAGTATTGAACCAGAAGCGTTGCCAAATCACCCTGAAGCGTTATATCTTTTTCTTTTGCCAGCTCTTTTACAATAGGTGCAACTTTGTAGTCCTCATATGCCTTATATGCGGGGAATTCCTCTATCTTAGCACTTTGCGCTATAGCTTTGTAGATTTTTTTTCTGCTGTCTGGTTTTTTCTTGTCCCCTCGCTCAACAGGGCATAAAAGAACAACGTGCACCCCTTGAGCTATATTTTTAAAAGACTCGCAAAGCATAGCAACCTGAGCGTCATCAAGCTTAATTTTTCCTTTTGTTTCAAGGAAATATTTATCTGCTTTTATAATATAGAGAATATCTCCAAAAAACATTGATGATGTTCTTAATGCCTCATCAAAAGCAGAAAAATCAGGGTTATCCAAAACCCTATAATTAAGAGCATCAAAGCTCTCCCCTAAGATTTTTTTCTTGAGAGCTTTGACTTCTTTTTCAATTAAATAATCCTCTTCACCCCAGAAAAAATATAAGGGCATAAGATTTCCTTTAACTTTCTATTAAAAGGCTTGCACCGATAACACCTGCAGTATTACCAAGCTGAGCTTTAACAACTTCTACACTTGCCGCTTGAATAGGCATAGCACGACGCGCAATTGTATCTTTAATCGGGTCAAAAAGTATATCGCCCGCATCCGCTACACCGCCGCCTATTATAACTCTTTCAGGGTTAAGCAGGTTAATAACAGAAGTTAAGCCTATACCTATAATCTCACCCATTTTTGTGTAAATTCTTTTTGCAACAACATCACCCTGTAAAGCTGCTTGAGCAACGATATAGGGGCTTAGTTCTTCCGTTGCAAGTTCTTTAAATTTAGATGACTTACCGCCTCTAATGTAATCTCTTGCCATAGCAACAATAGAAGGGCCTGACGCGTATGCTTCAAAGCAGCCATAGTCGCCGCAGCCGCACAAAGGACCGTCTCCCATTGTCATTTTAATGTGGCCAATTTCACCTGCAGCGTTTTTTGCACCGCGAACAAGCTTACCGTTTAGTACAAGACCTGAACCGATACCAGTACCTACCGTTATACAAACAAGGTTCTCGCAACCCTTGCCGGCACCGTATTTAAGTTCACCCAATGTTGCCACCCTTACGTCATTATCAAGGCGCACAGGGATACTAAACTCATCTTCAATAATTTTTGCAAAAGGTATTTCAACCCATCCGGGCATATTTGTAAGCAGGCGGACAATGCCTTCTTTATAGTCAACTTGCCCCGGGAAACCAAAACCTATGGCTTCGATTGTAGTTTTGTCCGAATTTGTTTCTTTCATTAAGTCAGATATTGCCTGCTTAATGTTTGCTATTGAATACTCATATCCCATATCCGCGCGAGTAGGCGTAGTGTTTGAATAAACAATTTTGCCCTGCATATCAACAAGAGCAATCTTTATGTTTGTACCGCCTATATCTACACCTATTCTGTATTTTTTCATATCCTCTTCCTTTAATTAACTGGCTTTAAGGCAATTTTAGCACAAACAAAAAATATTTGTAAAGGAATGTAACATTATTTAATCAACTTGAAATTACATACTTTTTATATACTTTATATATATGTAAGCAGCCAACAAAAAGAGAAAGAAGATAAAATATGTTATCAGCAGTAAACGATTTAGATGAAAAACTTGCTCAATTATACTTAGAAAAAGTAACAGTAAATCTTGACGCTAAATCAACACTTTCTCCCAACGAATTTTGGAGCTCAATGGAATTAATAGCTATCAACAATAAAGCAGTTATCAACTTTGGTACAAAAAAGATTGCATAAGATAAACATTTAAAACACGATTAACGGATAAAGGAGTATAACCCCGATAGATAAAAGCTATCGGGGTTTTAAATTTTTCTTTATATTAAATACTGTTAGTGGTAAAATATTTACAAACACTACAGTTAAAGAGGATATTATGGAAGTAAACGAAGAATTGCAAATCTTAAGACACTCGACTTCGCATATTATGGCGCAAGCGGTGCAAAATCTTTTCCCTAATGCAAAACTTGCAATAGGCCCCGCGATAGAAAACGGTTTTTATTACGATTTTGATATAGAAGGCGTAACACTCAATGAAGACAACCTTAAAGACATAGAAAAAGAGATGAGAAAACTTGTTGAGCAAAATCTCACTTTTGAAAAATATGTAATTCCCGATGTTCAAAAACAAATTGACGAATTTAGAGCACAGGGTGAAATTTATAAAGCCGAGCTTTTAGAAGAACACAAAAACGACAACCCGACATTATATTTAACTAAAGATAAAGACGGAAATGTACTTTTTAATGACCTTTGCGCCGGCCCTCACCTTGAAAATACAAAAAAAATCAGAGCCTTTAAGCTCTTATCGGTTGCAGGTGCTTACTGGAGAGGCAATGAAAAAAACAAAATGCTGCAGAGAATTTATGCAACTGCATTTTTAACAAAAGAAGAGTTAAATGAATATCTTACAATGCTTGAAGAAGCAAAAAAACGTGACCACAGAAAACTCGGAGCTGCGCTTGACTTATTCTCCGTAAGAGATGAAATAGGCGCAGGGCTTGTTCTTTGGCATCCTAATCTTGCCGTTGTAAGAGAAGAAATTGAAAACTACTGGAGAGAGGAGCACAGAAAAAGAGGCTATGTAATTGTTAACACTCCTCAAATAGCAAAATCTAAGCTCTGGGAACTCTCAGGTCACATTGACCACTATAAGGAAAATATGTTCTTCATTCAAAAAGAAAACGAAGAAGATGACCAATACATAGTAAAACCGATGAACTGCCCGTTTCATATTCTAATTTATCAGGCAAACAGGCACTCTTACCGCTCATTGCCCCTAAGAATGGCGGAGTTGGGAACTGTTTACCGTAAAGAAAAATCAGGCGCTCTTGCCGGTCTTACTCGTGTTCAAGGCTTTACTCAAGATGATGCTCACATCTTCTGTACACCCGAGCAATTGGTAGATGAAATTAACGCTATCATTGACTTTGTGGCAGATACCATGGATATTTTCAATATGAAATTTGAAGTTGAACTCTCAACAAGACCCGAAAGCTACGTAGGTGAGCTTAAAAATTGGGAACTTGCAGAGGCGGGTTTAAAAGAAGCCATGGACAGACGCGGCATGAAATATGAAATAAATGAAGGCGACGGCGCGTTTTATGGCCCGAAAATCGATTTTAAAGTTAAAGACGCCATAGGAAGAACATGGCAGTGCGCTACTATTCAGCTTGATTTTAACCTGCCTGAAAGATTTGATATCAAATACCAAGACAAAGACGGACAGCTAAAAACTCCCGTTATGCTGCATAGAGTTATATTTGGTTCTATGGAAAGATTCCACGGCATACTTATTGAGCACTATGCAGGCGCTTTCCCGACTTGGCTTGCGCCTCATCAGGTCGCTATAGTTCCGATTGCAGACAGACATGCAGATGAAGCGGCAAAAATTGCAAACGAACTTAAAAATAAAGGTGTTAGAGTACTTTTAGATGACAGGTCAGAAAGCATGAACTACAAAATAAGAGAAAACTTACAACAAAAGAAAATCCCTTACGTACTTGTTGTGGGTGATAAGGAAATAGAAGATAAAACCGTTGCAATTCGAGCAAGAGGAAGAGGTCAAATAGGTACAAAACCTGTTGAAGAATTCACTAATGCCCTGCTTGATGAAATAAAAACAAAAGGAAAAACAATCGTTGAATAACATAAAACCCGACTTAAATAAGTCGGGTTTTTAATGTAAAAAGAAAAATAAAGGCGAACACTTTTTCAAGAGTTCGCCAAAATTTTTGCAAAATCAAAAAACTATTTTTTGTTAACAAGTTCTTTGAATTTTTTACCAGCTGTGAAAGCAGGAACTGTTTTTGCAGCGATTTTAATTTCTTTACCGGTTTGAGGGTTGCGGCCTGTTCTTGCTGCTCTTTTTCTGGCTTCAAAAGTACCGAAACCTACTAAAGTAACTTTTTCACCTTTAGAAACGCTTTTTTGAACAGTTTCAACAAAACCGTTTAAAATTTCAGCAGCTTCTTTTTGAGTAACTTTAGCTTTTTTTGCAATCTCTTGTACTAATTCTTCTTTGTTCATTTTGTGAACTCCTTCCTTTATCATCTGTGATTATATAAGGCTTTTTGACATGTGGCAAGTACTTTTTTAAATATTTACTACTTTTTGTGCATTTTCATATAAAATTTGATATAATGTTTATATGAAAAAATATGTCAGATGGTATGATAAAGATAAGTATTTAAGCGCTTTTATGCAGCTTTTAGAGGATTTAGACCCCGAGGCACAGTGCGAAGTTGCAGTTGATATTATTTTAAAAGTGCCAAAAATTATAGAAAAAGATTACGAAAAATTTATAAAAATTGTTGCCGACTTTGACCCCAGAGAATACCAAAGATGGTATGATAAAAACCCAAATTTACATGCCGCAGTTGAAGCTCTTAGGGATTTAAGCGAAGAACAAAGAGAATCTTTGATAAATCAAATCTCTGATATTGTACTAAGACACTCAAAGGAAGCCGACCTGTTATGAAAAATATCCTTGTAACAGGTTCTACAAGAGGAATAGGAGGGCAAATAGCCCTTGAGCTTGAAAAGTCGGGCTACAGGGTCTTTGGCTGCGCAAGAGGACAGTGCGATAAGAAAAATTTTTTAAGCATTGATTTATCAAATCCAAACAATGCTAAAGGATTGTATCTGAAGGCAAAAGAGGGGTTAGGAGATATTGATATACTTATAAATAACGCAGGGATGTATGATTATTGCCCTATTGAAAAAACAGATTTTGAAACCATACAAAAAATGATAAATCTCAATTTTACATCCGCTTTTTTACTCTGCTCTTATGTTACAGAAGATATGAAAAAAAATATGTGGGGCAGAATAGTAAACATAGGCTCAATTTCAGGTGCGGTAGGTGAAGCAAACGCATCACTATACAGTGCTACAAAATCAGCTCTAAGCGGTCTTACAAAATCACTTGCGCTTGAACTGGCACAATATAACATAACAATAAATCAGATTAACCCAGGCTGGGTAGATACAAAATTAAGTGATGAAGCACTCAGCAAAGAAGAAAAAGAAGAAACACTTGAGGTTATCCCGCAGAGAAGATTTATTGAACCCATAGAAATAGCAAAGCTTTGTAAATACCTTATATCAGAAGATGCTAAGGGTCTTACGGGACAGTCAATCAACCTTTGTGCGGGTTTAAGTTGCGGAGCTTAAGAGTTATAATCTAAGCCCGAGGTTGTTTTTAAGCTTTGAGCTTCATCATCCCTGCCGGATAATTTTTTGCCTATTTTTTTACCAAGGTCAAAAGTGAGAATAGACACACCCACAAGAGCAACATCAGCCGCTATTGCAAGAAGTTTTTTCTTACCGCTGCCTTTTACATTTTTACTTAAATCAGCTACAGTATCAGCTATTTTTGTTGCCCATTTTGATGTTGTTTTAACTTCTTTACCCGTAAGCGGATTTGCAACCAAATTTTTAAAGAGCTTTTCTGATGCAAACATCGCACCCATAGCGCAAGATTCTTCGACTAAAGCTGCATATTGGTCATCGTCATTTAAAACTCTGACACCTGAAGCTACACACAAAAGAGGGTTTACCGCCTTTGAAGCAAAACCTGTTACTTTTGATGCAGCATTTGTAACACCTATAAATCTTCCTGCATCATCAACATAACCCAATATAGTATTAGCACCTTTTTGCAGAGGTTCAATAGATGAAGTCGAAGCCGCATTAACAAGATTAGTTGTCTGAGCCGCTGCAGCACCGACTCTTCCGGTGTCACCGTGCGAAACTTTATTTATATTTCTAAAATCATAAATTGCGGTTGCTATTGCACCCATAATAATACTAACCTTTAAAACCTTTCCACAAATAAATAAAGTATTTTTAGTTGACTAAATTGCTATATAAAGAGAATTTTTAATATTTATTTACAAAAAAATATGACCCAAATACTCTCTTTACATAAAGACTTATATTTACTACAATAAACTTACAGGAAGCATTTTATTTTTGGAGGATACCTTGGAAATTAAACCCCTTAACGCGATAGTTTATAATCAGGAAAAAGTTAATATAAATGAAGTTATAGCGCCGCCTTATGATGTTATTACAAGCGCTTATCAGGATGAATTGTACAAAAAATCACCCTACAATATTGTTCGTCTGATTTTAACAAAAGGTGAAAACCGCTACGAAGACGCCAAGGAATTTTTCAAAAAATGGCAGGAAGAAAATATTCTTGTACACACGGATAAACCCTGTATTTTCTACCTTATACAAAAATATACAACTCCAAACGGCAGAAAAATTGAGCGCAAGGGTTTTATTGCAAGAAATAAAATAGAAAAATTTGAAACAAAAGTAATTTTACCCCACGAATACACAATGGGCGGCCCAAAAGAGGACAGATTAAAGCTTACAAAAGCATGCGAAGCTAACTTTAGCCAAATATTTCTTGTGTACTCTGATGAGCAAAAAATCATAGAAAACAAAATACTGCCCAAGTATCTTTCTCAAAAACCTTTTATCGATGCAACAGATGACAACGGAGTAGAAAATGTTGTTTATCTTATTGACGATGAAGAA
>CASDXV010000029.1 GCA_949285255.1 uncultured bacterium
TATACCATATGTAGTAGTTCCGGGTGCATTGGAAATGATTAATTTATCTACTTGGGATACATTAACTGAATATCAAAAGCAAAGGACATTATATAAACACCGCTTCCTACAGTTCTACCTGAAACACCTATTATTCTGGCTGCTGCTGAGAAAGGTGCACCAAGAAGCCTTGCAATAAAGTTAGGATTTTTAATCTGTGCTGCTTGAGCTTCCGTTATGTTTTTAGGAAATTCTACAACACAGTCGCCGTTTTTAATTTCTAAGAATTTAACTTTAATAAATCCTGGGTTTTTAAGTCCGGGTCTTTTGACTGCCACAACTTCACCTTTTACTTTTGAACCCGCAGGGAATACATTGTTGTTAATCTCAACTTCTTTTGTTGTAACAGCGGCAAATTTTTGCCCGATGTTAGAAGTTTTTGCGCTTATTCTGTCTGCCAATTTAACATTTAAGTAAACAGGTTTGTATGCTTTTACACAATCGGGAGCATTTTTATCTTTTGCAATTTTAGAATTAGCAATTGCAAAGTTTGTTCTTAAAGTCCCAATCAAATAAGCAACCTGTTCTTTTGATAAATACATATCATCATTAACCCTTTTTGGGTCAGGAACTTGGTCAAGAAGTTCTGATTTAACAACTTCTTTAGTTGGAGCTATTGCCCAAGATGGGATGTATTCAATTGTTTTACCGTTAAATTCAGGTACTAAAAGACTTCTGTCAATCGGTACATCAATTAATTGAGCAATAACCGCAAATACTTCAGCCTTTGTTATAGGTTGGTCAGGTCTGAATTTTTTATCGGGATAACCAATCATAACATTAGCATCAGTTGCCCTTGCAATCCACTCATTTGCCCAGTAATTTTGTGCAACGTCAGTATATTTTTTTGTTTTGCCTACCGGCTTAATGTCAAAACCTTCAGAGAGCACAACCGCCATTTCTGAACGAAGAATAGGCATTTTAGGATTAAATAACTCTCCGCCGCTTCTTTCTTTAATTAAAGAAAGGACGTCTCTTGCCCACGAATCAACATAAGCGGAATCTTTATTTTTAATACCGATTCTGTTTTTTGTCTTGTAAATTTTTCCGCCTACCTGATAAACCTTGTTACCGTCCACCTGAGTTTGTGCTTCAGCGTTCATAAGACTTGGGTGAGCGTAAGCTTCAATTTTACCTTCTTTGCAAGGATGCGCAAAAACCGCACCAGTAGCAAATGCTAAGGTAAGTATAGAAGCTGCAAAAAGTTTTTGAATCTTTCTCATCAGTTCTCCTATTCTTTTTAAATAAACAACCCGTACTTTTGAAATACAACGCGCATATTATGAGCTAAAAACGCAAGAAAGTCAAGCAAAAGAGGCAATTTGTAAAGTTTTAAAAATTTTATTTTATATTTTATTTTCTTGAAATCATGGGGATTTTATGGGATAATCATTGAACAAAAATACATCATTTAACGGAGAAATTTATGACAATTAGAATTGCCGTTGTAGGGGCACTGGGCAAAATGGGGCAAGAGGTTGTAAAAGCTGTAATAGCCGATAAAAACCTTGAGCTTGTTTGCGCTATAGACAAATATAATACAGGCTGCAATGTACACAATGATGTGACTGTTGAAAGCGATATAAAAGCTGCTTTTGAGCTTCACAAACCGGATGTCGCTATTGACTTTACTCAGCCTGATACAATTTTTGAAAACATTAAGCTATACCTTAACCTTGGCGTTAAGTCGGTCATAGGAACAACAGGTTTATCTAAAGAACAGTTAAATGAAATAGAATCACTTTGCAAAGAAAAAAACACGGGTTGCTTTATTGCGCCAAACTTCTCAACAGGTGCTATTCTTATGATGAAGTTTGCGCAAATGGCTGCAAAGTATTTTAATAACGCTGAAATTCTTGAATTTCACCACAATCAAAAGAAAGATGCGCCCTCAGGCACTGCAATAAAGACAGCAGAACTTATGGCGCAAGTAAATTCAAACTTTAAAACAGGGAATGTTGATGAAGTTGAACTCATTAAGGGGGCTCGCGGAGGCAATTTTGATACTGCAAACATAAGCATCCATGCCGTGCGCATGCCGGGCTTTGTGGCATCTCAGGAAGTGATTTTTGGCTCTATGGGTCAAACGCTTAAAATAAGACATGACTCCATTAACCGTGAATGTTATATGGGCGGAGTTATAATGGCTGTAAATTACGTTGCAAAAAATAATAATTTCATGTATGGATTGGAGAACATTTTATGACAAACAAAAAACCAAACATTGCCGTATTAGGTGCTTCAGGTGTAGTTGGAAGAGAAATACTTGGCATACTTGCAGAAAACAATGTGGAATTTAATGAAATAAAGTTCTTGGCATCCAAGCGTTCAGCAGGGAATAAAATAGAATTTAAAGGAAAAGAATATACAATAATTGAAGCAACGCCTGATGTTTTTGAAGGTGTAAATGTGGTTTTAGCTTCAGCTGGCGGCTCAACAAGCTTGGCATTAGCTCCTGAAGCCGTTAAAAGAGGTGCGGTTTATATTGATAACTCAAGCGCTTTTCGTATGGAAGAAGACGTACCGCTTGTTATTGCAGGCGTAAACGATGAAGATTTAAGAAAGCACAAAGGTATAATTGCAAACCCAAACTGCTCAACTTCTCAACTTATGCTTGCCCTTAAGCCGCTTGATGATTATGCAAAAATCAAAAGACTTATTGTATCGACTTATCAAGCCGTATCAGGTGCAGGACTTGCCGCAATTCAAGAGTTAACAGACAATACAAAAACAAACCTTATCGGTATGCCTTTTGACAATAAAGCTTTTAAACATGAAATAGGCTTTAACGTAATACCTCAAATTGACGTATTCTGCGAAAACGGCTATACAAAAGAAGAAATGAAAGTTACAAACGAAACAAGAAAAATTCTTCACTTGGATAAATCCGTTCCTATTTCTTGTACTGCAGTCAGAGTTCCTGTTTATATAGGTCACTCCGAAGCCGTAAGTATTGAGTTTGAAAAGCCGATTGACGCAGCCAAAACAAGAGAAATTCTGAAAAATGCATACGGTGTAAACGTTATAGATGACCCTGAGCACTATGCTTACCCGACACCAAAAGATGCGGCAGGCAAAGACCCTGTATTTGTCGGCAGAATAAGAAAATCAATCGCTTTTGACAATGGTATTGATTTCTTCTGCGTAGCGGATAACTTAAGAATAGGCGCAGCTCTTAACACTGTAAGACTTGCACAAAAAGTCATCGAAATGGGACTTTACTAAAGGAGAGAAGTATGACAATCAGATATGACGCAGGTGAAGTTATAACGGCCATGGTTACGCCGTTTAACGAAAAAAGAGAAATAGACTACCCTGCAGTGGAAAAATTATGCAGACACTTAGTTGATACAGGTTCTGACGCCGTTTTGGTTGCAGGTACAACAGGAGAGAGCCCGACTTTAACACATGAAGAAGAATATGAACTTTTGTATGCTGTAAAAGCAACAGTTAGCGGAGATGCTAAGGTTATTATGGGCGCCGGCTCAAACTCTACCCGCACAGCAGTAGATGTAACAAAAAAAGTTCAAAGCCTTGGCGCTGACGCTATTTTATCCGTTGTGCCATACTACAACAAACCCAACCAACAAGGTATGATTGAACACTTCGGAGCAATTGCAAGAAGTACTGATTTACCCATTATTTTATACAACATTCCATCTCGTACGGGAGTTAACATGCTACCTCAGACAGTTGCTTTTCTTGCAAAAGAATATTCAAATATTGTTGCACTAAAGCAAAGTAACTCGGATTTGGATTTAATATCAGAACTTAAAGCTCAATGCCCTAAAGACTTTGTAATATACTGCGGAGATGACAGTTTGACACTTCCGATGTTATCTTTAGGAGCACACGGAGTTATCTCAGTTGCCTCTCATGTTGTCGGTGAAGAAATAAAATCTATGATTCACAACTACAAATCAGGGCAAGTAAAAGCAGCAAGAAATATGCACCAGATGCTCTTCCCGCTGTTTAAAAAGCTCTTTATGGCGCCAAATCCAGTTCCTGTTAAGGCGGTTTTGTCAAGATTAAAAATGATAGAAAACTACGTAAGACGTCCTCTTGTGGAACTTGGTGAAATTGAGCGAGCAGAGTTGTTTGACTGCTTAAACGAAGTGCTTGACGCTCTAAAAAATAACTAAACAAAAAGCCTCTTTTAAAGAGGCTTTTTTAAACTAAATCTCTTAACTTTTTAATCTGGTCACGAATTTGCGCCGCACGCTCAAAATCAAGTATTTTAGCAGCTTTATGCATATCTTTTTCAAGTTTATTTAAGAGCTTTGGTATATCTTTTTTATCAATATTAAACTCGCTCATCTGCTCTGCTACAATATCTTCTAAACTTCTATAACTTGCAACAAGGCTTAAGAGGTTATTTTCAATCGATTTTTTAATGGTTTTAGGCGTGATATTATGCTCTTTGTTAAATTCCACCTGCAATTTTCTTCTGCGGTTTGTTTCATCTATTGCAATACGCATAGAATCGGTTATTTTATCAGCATACATAACGACATGCCCCGATGCGTTTCTTGCGCTTCTGCCGATTGTTTGAATTAGTGATGTTTCGCAGCGCAAAAACCCTTCCTTATCAGCGTCAAGTATTGCAACAAGAGAAACCTCAGGGATATCAAGTCCCTCCCTTAAAAGGTTTACACCGACAAGTACATCAAACTCGCCAAGGCGCAAATCTCTTAAAATTTCAACCCGCTCAAGCGACTGCACGCCGCTGTGCAGGTATCTTACTCTTATGCCCTGCTGAATAAGGTATTGAGTTAAATCTTCCGCCATTTTTTTAGTAAGAGTAGTCACAAGCACACGCTCTTTTTTCTTCGCCACTTCTTTAATTTCAAGCATTAAATCCTGCACCTGACCTTGTGTCGGTCGAACATCAATTTCAGGGTCCAAAAGTCCTGTCGGGCGGATAATTTGTTCAACTATCTGCTCTGACACTTCTTTTTCAAAATCGGCAGGGGTTGCTGAGATAAATATCTTTTGCCCCACCTTACCCCAAAATTCATCGAAAGTAAGCGGTCTGTTGTCTTTTGCGCAGGGCAGCCTGAAACCGTAGTCTACAAGGACTTCTTTTCTTGAGCGGTCACCAAAATACATTCCCTTTAGCTGCGGCAGAGTAACGTGAGATTCATCCACCACAACCAAAAAATCTTTAGGAAAATAGTCCAATAACGTGGCAGGAGCAGTCCCTGGCGCTCTTCTCTCGATTATTCTTGAGTAGTTTTCAATACCCGAGCAATAACCCATCTCCTTAATCATCTCCATATCATAATTTACTCTCTGCTCAAGCCTTTGAGCCTCAACGAGTTTATTTTTCGCATTTAGTTCATTTAGCCTTTGCCTTAACTCAAGGTTAATAAGCCTTATTGTCTCTTCCATATCATCATCGTAGGCAAGGTAGTGCACCGCAGGGTATATAACAGTCTCGGGCACATTTTCCAAAACTTCTCCCGTGACAGAATCAATTCTTGAGATTTTTTCTATCTCATCTCCGAAAAAATAAACCCTTGTTATAATTTTTTCATAACTTGGCATAATCTCTACAATATCACCGCGCGCGCGAAAAGTTGAGCGCTTAAGTTCTACATCATTTCTCTCATATCGCACCGATACTAAGTGTAAGAGTAAATCACTCCTTGAAATTTCTTGGCCGACCTTAAGAGTTATTGAGCCTTTAAAATAATTCTCGGGCAAACCTAAACCGTATATGCAGCTTACGGAAGCTACAACTATAACGTCATTTCTCTCATATAAACTTCTTGTTGTATTATGGCGCAGGCGGTCAATTTCATCGTTTATGGTGGCAGATTTTTCAATATAAGTATCTGTCCTTGGAATATAAGCCTCGGGCTGATAGTAATCATAGTATGAAATAAAATATTCAACCGCATTATCGGGGAATAATTCCCTAAACTCGTTGTACAACTGTGCTGCAAGAGTTTTGTTGTGAGCAATTACAAGAGTAGGTTTTTGCACTTTTTCTATTACATTTGCTATGGTAAAAGTCTTACCACTACCAGTTACACCAAGCAGTGTTTGATTTTGCATACCGTCATTTATGCCTTTAACTAAAGAATTAATAGCGTTTGGCTGGTCACCTGCGGGTTTATGGTCAGATACGAGTTTGAACTTTTTTTCAATCATAAAAACATTTTAACACAGCAAAACACAAGATAAATAAGTACAGCTAATATATGTTATAATTGCAAAAGTTCTTACAAAACAGGTTTAACAGATGAGAGTAGAAAAATTTATAGAAAATTTTGCGCAAACCCTTTTAGCGCTTTTATTTTCCATACTTTTTGTAAGTTCTTTTTTGTTTTTCTTTGATATTAATATTTCATCCGCAAACTACATATGCGCATTTTTACTGTCTTGGGCAATATTGGTATTTTTCAACAAAGCACCATTTAAAACACTTGCTTATCTTATTTTATGCACTATTTTTATTTGTTTTTCTTTCAATTATGCAAGCGGTTATACAGACTACTCGTTTGACGGAGTAAAGTATCACATCCCTGCCGTTAAGCAGCTTGCACACGGGTGGAATCCTTTTGATATAAATAAAGCCTTTATAGCAGAGCATGAGTGGATAAAATATTTTTCAAAAGGCAGCTGGATAATTGAGGCTACATTAATAAATACATTTACCAAACATAGCGCCTGGGGAGCAAAATCACTTAATTCTATCCTAAGTATATGTGCCTTGTTTATGACATATAGTGCACTAACAAAGCTTAAGGTAAGCAACAAAGTCCAAATCAAAGGGCTCATAGCTTTTCTTTGTGTATACAATACAATCTGCCTTGGGCAAATGCATACGTTTATGGTTGATGGGAACTTATCCTGCTGCATAATAATTTTAATCTCGAGTTTAATTATCTGGCTAAAAAATAAAACCACAGAAAAATTATCTTTTTTATGCATGGCAATATGCCTGCTTTTGAGCATAAAGCTAAGCGCAATAGCGTATACTTTAATTATAATAGCCGGAGGATTTTTATTTGTTTGCAATAAAGAGAAGAAAAAATATGCAATATCAACCCTTTTTACCTTTGTGTTTGCACTTGTGGTGCTAAATTTTAACCCGATATGTACAAATTTTTATAAGTTCAAAAACCCTATCTACCCTATTGGCTCAAAAAATATTGAAATTCTGCCGCAAAAAGATGTTCCTTTAAAACTGAGAGGCAAAAATACGGTCAAAAAATTCATTATCTCAACTTACTCACAAGTTTCAAACAATGAAGATGTCATTTTAAAAAATCCCTTATCCATAACAAAAAACGAGGGAAAATGCCTAAACCACGAAACAAGAGTATGCGGTTTTGGAATTTTATGGGGGTTAATTTTTAGTCTTAGCCTTATTGTAACACTGTTTTTATATAAAGAAAAAGACTTTAAAAATTTCCTTGCAGTAGTTGCGCTCTTGTTTTTATCTGTTTTTATAAATCCTGAGTGCTGGTGGGCAAGATTTGTGCCTCAAGCGTGGCTTTTTCCCATATTTGTATGTTCATACGCATTAAAGAAAAAACACAAAAAACTTGCGTTTGTATTAATTCTTGCAATGAGTCTTAACTTTTGCCTTTATTTTATAGTGCGATATTTATAATTTTTATTTATAATAATACAGGAATTGAGAAGATAAGGAGAGAGCATGAATATAAATGAGAACTATTTAAACCTAGAGCAGAGTTACTTATTTTCAACCGTTGCAAAGAAAGTAAATGAATTTAGTAAAAATAATCCCGATAAAAAAATTATCAGGCTTGGTATTGGTGATGTTACGCTTCCATTGTGTAAAGCTGTAGTTGACGCTATGCATAAAGCAGTAGATGAAATGGGAGTGCAAGAAACTTTTAGAGGTTATGGCCCTGAGCAGGGGTATGATTTTTTAAGAGAAGCGGTTCAAAAATACTACAAATCTCACAATGTTGAACTTGAGCTTGATGAAATATTTATATCGGACGGCGCAAAAAGTGACATAGGAAATATTTTAGACCTTTTTGCAAAAGATAATACCGTGCTTGTACCTGACCCTGTTTATCCCGTTTATGTTGATACAAATATAATGGCAGGCAGAAAAGTTATTTTTGCAGATGCAAACAGTGAAAATGAATTTTTACCATTGCCCGATAAAAATGTAAAAGCAGACATTATATACATCTGCTCTCCAAACAACCCTACAGGTGCGGTTTATAATAAAGAACAACTCAAAGCGTGGGTTAATTATGCTCTTTCAATGAATGCGGTAATTTTATTTGACGCAGCTTATGAGTGTTTTATATCAGACGATGAGCTTCCAAAGAGCATATATGAAATAGATGGAGCAAGAAAGTGCGCTATTGAATTCTGTTCTCTATCAAAAACAGCAGGCTTTACAGGTACTCGCTGCGGATATACCGTAGTTCCCAAAGAACTTGATAAACTAAATAAA
The DNA here is from genome assembly GCA_949285255.1 of uncultured bacterium. Lineage (GTDB taxonomy): Bacteria > Cyanobacteriota > Vampirovibrionia > Gastranaerophilales > Gastranaerophilaceae > Galligastranaerophilus. Next base: position 8,489 of record CASDXV010000029.1, read on the forward strand.
TTCTGGCTTAGAAGACAGACAACAAAATTTAACGGCGTGCCATACATTATCCAAAGGGGAGCACAAGCGGTATTTAGCGAACAAGGGCTAAAAGAAATCAAAGAAAATTTAAACTATTACAAGGAAAATGCCAAAGTAATCTCACAAACACTAAAAGAGTGCAATATCTGGCATGTTGGCGGGAAACACTCACCATACATTTGGCTAAAGTGCCCTAATAATATGACATCTTGGGAATTTTTCGATTATTTACTTGAAAAAATTCAAGTAGTAGGAACACCCGGCTCAGGATTTGGTAAAAACGGAGAAGGTTTCTTCCGCTTAACTTCTTTTGGCTCGCAAGAAAATACCAAAGAAGCTATGAAGAGATTTGAAACATTATTCAAAAAATAATTTTTGTGCCCCTTTAAAAGGGGCACTTTTTTGTCAATTTTCTCCCGCAAAATGTTTTTATTAATACAAGAGGAATAGGGAGCAAAATTTTGATTGGCAAATATCATACCTCAATAACAAATGAGGCTCTTGGTGAGAGCTTTAACGGTTATGCGATAAACTATATCAATAAGGGAAATATAGACTCAGACGAGCTTAGAAATGAAATTATAGGCATATCAGATGGCTATAATCTAAGCGCACAGCATTTTAACAAAACTTCTCTTGAAGAGTGTAAAAAATTCTTAGATGATGCTCAAGAAGTAGTAATCGATGATTTTATAGAGGCTGCTAAGGCAAACTCTAATGAAGATGAGTATTATGAGCAGGCTTTTTATGATTTTGGCAGATTAATTCACAATATTCAAGACTTTTATTCCCACACAAACTGGATAAATTTCAATAAAGACGAAATATGGAATGAGGATATAGACAATCCTAATCTTGAAGAAAATCAAACACTAAAAACCGGAGAATATTCCTACTTTTCGCAGTTTCTTGACCAAATAAATCCGTTTTACAAAAATTATTTGTCAAAAAACTATGAAGAAATATGCGAGGGCAAATCAAGTATCTCGCACTATGGCATGAATAAAGATGAGCCAGGCACAATAGCTGACAAACTGTATGAAGAAAAATACGGAACTTCAGGCTTTAGTGCTGCTGCAGACTGCGCCAGAGAACACAGTGAGAAAAAATGGGAAGAGATAGATAATATACTTAAAAAAGAACTAAGCGGAAGAGAATATAGAAAAATGAAGCAAGAAATTGCCGATTTTAATATGACGCAAGTAGATTTTGACGAAAATCTGAATACTTTAAGGGAAAATTTTAACTCGGATATAAAAGAGCTTGACTAAAATGCGGTACGGCTTCGTCCTTTAGGCTTTTGCCTTCGCAAAACCCTCTCGGGCTCACACACCATGGCATATATCTTCGCTCGCCAAGCGCAGTCGCGCTATGCTCGCTCGATAGGTACGGTTTCGCCCTTTAGGCTTTTGCCTTCGCAAAACCCTCTCGGGCTCACACACCATGGCATATATCTTCGCTCGCCAAGCGCAGTCGCGCTATGCTCGCTCGATATAT
>CASDXV010000030.1 GCA_949285255.1 uncultured bacterium
TTATATACAATCTTAAAATGAAATACAATAAATTTGTCTTCAGGCTGCTAAATCAAACAAAAACGCCTCCAAGACAATTTAGGGTAAAAATAGAAACAAAATGCCTTGTCCTCTCGCCCTACATCGGTTCAGAAACCCTGGGGCTTGGCGGTCTTATAGCACAGTACCCCAAAAACTTTGAAGTGCTTGCGCTTACAAACGGCTCTTCCGTTTTAAAAAATGTAAGCCGAATTGAATCTATAAACACTAAAAAAGAGCAGTTTTATAATGTTATGAAACATGCCAGAGTAAAGGGCTATAAGATTTTTGACATTAACTCAGGCGAGCTTAAAAACGAATACAAAAAAATAGCTAAAATCGATATAAGCGAAGCTGATTTTATATTTATACCAAATCCGTTTGACTCTAACCCTGATACAATAGCGCTAATTGAGCACTTTAAAAAGATTTTAAAAGTAAAAGAGCATAAAAAAACTCTGCAAATTCTTATGTATGAAAGCGATTGCCCTCTATCTTACATTGACTATTTTGCAGACATTACAAACATTTCATCCACAAAAAAACAAATGCTTGACATTTACTACAGTAACGATGAAAAATTAACCTCGGGCATTATGGGGTTAAACAGATTTCGTGCTATAAAACAAAATGCGGGCTACTGCGAAGGGTTTGCAGGATTTTTTGTTCAAGATTTTCTAAAACTGCCCCTACTGTAGAGTATAAAGTATAATTGTATTGAAACTATTTTATTGTATAATTAATAAGACAATAAAATGGAGGAACAACTATGGACAAATACCTATGCACAGTGTGCGGCTGGGAATACGACCCTCAAGCAGGCGACCCTGCTAACGATGTAGCAGCGGGAACAGCTTTTGAAGACCTTCCTGAAGATTGGTTGTGCCCAATTTGCGGAGTAGGTAAAGACCAGTTTGAAAAAGTGTTATAATTTTTACTAAGGGCGTATCTTACGCCCTTAGTATATTAAGAATAGTCGAGGGGAAAATATGAAACTGATTAAAGATAACGTATATTACTGCGGTGTAGCCGACTTTGGCAGAAGAATTTTTGACCAGCTTATACCGCTGCCAAACGGAACAACATACAACTCATACTACATTGAAGGTTCGCAAAAGCGCGCTCTTATTGACACATCCTATTCAAAAACCATTAAAGAATTTTTGGATAAATTAAACGGCAAGGGCGAATTTATTGACTACGTTATTGCAAATCACGCTGAGGGCGACCACTCTGAGGCTTTAGTCAAAGTACTTCAAATGAACCCTAATGCAAAAGTTGTCACAAACAAAAAGTGCTCAGAACTTTTAGTTGACCAATACGGTATTCCTCAGGAAAAATTTCATATAGTAAATGAGGGCGATGAAATATCACTTGGCAACAAAACCCTGAGATTTCACCTCACTCCTTGGGTTCACTGGCCTGATACGATGTTTACTCATCTTGTTGAAGATAATATCTTATTTACTTGCGACTATCTTGGCGCACACATTACCTACGAACACGGAAACATTTTTGCCGAAGAAACTCAAGAGTATCTCCTTAGTGCAAAAAGGTACTACGCCGAGATTATGATGCCCTTTAGGCCTCATTGCAAAAAATACCTTGAAAAAGTAAGACAAATTAACCCCTCGATAATCTGCCCGAGCCACGGGGGAATTTATAAAAATCCTGATTTTATACTTGATGCTTATCAGGAATGGACTTGTGATACACCAAAAAATAAAGTCGTTATTCCTTATGTTTCAATGTATCAAAACACGGAGCGCATGGTAGACAGGCTTGTTGAAAAACTTAGAGAAGAAAATGTCGAAGTACATAAGTTTGACTTAATTTCAGATGATATAGGCGATTTAGCGGTTGAACTTGTTGATGCGGCAACGGTTGTATTTGGTGCGTCAATGGTGCTTGCAATGCCTCATCCTTACGCATTTTTTGGAGTTTATTTAACAAATGCTCTAAGACCCAATGTTAAGTTTATGTCTATAATAGGTTCATACGGCTGGGGCGGTAACTTGGTCGGCAAAATCGAAGAAAATACAAACCTCTTGCAGGTAGAAAAACTTGACTATATAACATTTAAAGGCAGAGCAAAAGAAGAAGATATCGAAAGAGTTGACGCACTTGCCCATACTATAGCTAAAAAACACAAAGAAATAGGCGCAAGATAATGAAAAAACTCAGACTGTCTGCAAATGAAATAATTAAAGAAGCCGAAAGTGAAGTCAAAAAGTATTTTGACAAAATTGATGAAATCTGCGACTACAATCAGGAAAAAGTTCTTCGCGCCTTTCAAAAAAATAAAATAGGCGAGGAACACTTCTACACCGTAACAGGCTACGGACACGATGATATGGGGCGCGAGGCTTTAGATAATGTCTTTGCGGATGTTTTTAAGGCACAAAAAGCAATAGTGCGCCCGCATTTTGTATCAGGCACACACACTCTTGCCTGTGTACTTTTTGGCATTTTAAGGTATCAAGATACTTTAATGTCAGTTGCAGGAAAACCTTATGACACTCTGGATGAAATAATAGGCCACTCGCGAGAGGGTGAGCACCCCGAGTGCTCGCTTAAAGGGCACGGCGTAGACTACATTGAAGTACCCTTAATCGATGATACGCTTGTTGATTACGGAGCTATTTCAAGAAGAATTACACCAAACACTAAAATGGCTCTTATTCAGCGCTCAAGAGGATATAGCCTAAGACATTCAATTTCTATAAGAGAAATTGAGCAGATAGTTCTGACAATTAAAGAAAAAAACCCTGATACAATTTGCTTTGTAGATAACTGCTACGGGGAATTTGTGGAAGATAGAGAGCCGCTTGAAGTAGGCGCGGATATTATTGCAGGAAGCCTTATTAAAAACCCCGGCGGCGGCATAGTTGAAGCGGGAGGCTACATTGCAGGCAGAGCAGACCTTGTGGATATGTGCGCAAATCGCCTTACAGCACCGGGTATAGGCTCTGAAGGCGGGGCAATGTTTAATCAGACAAGAGTAATGCTGCAAGGGTTCTTTATGGCGCCGTCCGTTGTAGCACAAGCTCATAAGGGTGCACGCCTTGCGGCAAAAGTATTTGAAACAATAGGTTTTAAAACTCACCCCCGCTCAAGAGAAGACAGAACAGATTTAATTCAAACGGTTAAATTTGAAAACCCTGAAGCTCAGGCAGCATTTTGCAGAGCACTTCAAAAATACTCTCCTGTTGAGAGCTACCTCACCCCTATACCCGATGGTGTCCCGGGGTATGATGATAAGCTTATTATGGCAGGCGGAAGCTTTATAGAAGGCTCTACGCTTGAGCTTTCAGCAGACGGGCCCGTAAGACCTCCGTATGCGGTTTATATGCAAGGGGGGCTTAACTACTCGCATGTAAAAATTGCACTCAAAGGCATAATTGAAGAGTTAAAAAACATTAATCCTGCTTAAAGGCTTGAATTATAGCATCAGTCAGCTTTGTGACCTGAATAGTTTTTATCTGCAATTTTTCAATTTTTTGGGCAATATTTTTGTTTACTTTTGGAATTATTGCATACTCAAAACCAAGCTTTTGAGCCTCTTTGAGGCGCTTTTCAAGGTTATCTGCAGCCCTTATTTCTCCTGACAGGCCAACTTCACCTATCATAACAGTTTTATTTTTAAGAGGAATATCTCTTGCGCAACTTAAAACCGCAAGCGCTACGCCCAAGTCAGCTGCCGGCTCAATAATATCAATACCGCCAATTACATTTATATAAACATCTTGTTTTGATAAATTCAGACCCACTCTTTTTTCAAGCACCGCAAGTATTTGAAGCAATCTGTTGTACTCAATGCCCCTTGCAACACGCCTTGGATTAGGATATGGGGTAGAGCCCGTCAGGGCTTGAATTTCAAGCAGTAAAACCCTTGTACCCTCAAGTGTAGCAATAATTGAGCAGCCGCAGTTTGAAGTGTCAGAGGGGTTTAAAAACAACTCAGACGGGTTTAAGACTTCATTTAGCCCGTCATCTTCCATATTAAAAACACCTACCTCAGATGTCGTTCCAAAGCGGTTTTTAATAGAGCGCAAAATCCGATAGCTTTTATATCTGTCGCCCTCAAAGTTTATAACGCAATCAACCATGTGCTCTAAAACCTTTGGCCCCGCTATGTTTCCCTCTTTTGTCACATGACCGATTATAACTGTTGTAATATTTTTTTGTTTTGCAATGTGCATTAAAATATTTGTGCACTCTCTAATCTGAGAAACAGAGCCCGACGAGCTTGTAATCTGAGAGGAATACACAGCTTGAATAGAGTCCACAACCAAAAAATCAGGCTTAATTTCATCAATTTGTTTTATAACTTCTTCAAGGCAGTTTTGATTTGTAACATATAAATTCTCAGCATCCACCCCGAGCCTTTGCGCCCTTAATTTAACCTGCTGGGGAGATTCTTCCGCACATATGTACAGTGCACAAATCGGGTCTTTATTTTCTTTTTTGGAACATAGATTTTTGCAAGTCTGCAAAATAAGAGTAGACTTGCCGATACCGGGGTCACCCGCTAACAGTACAAGAGAGCCCGCCACAAAACCGCCGCCTAAAACTCTGTCAAACTCTTGCATGTCGGTTTTAAGGCGAATTTTTTCGTCATTTTCTATGTCTTTTATTTTCTTTGCGGACAAATCAACATTTAAAATAACTGAGGCCGAGTTTGTCTTAGCTGCAGTCGGCTCTTGCACAACTTCTTCGCAAAATGTTGCAAAGTTATTGCAGTCAGGACATCTGCCAAGGTATGAAAAACTCTCATACCCGCAAGATTGACACACCCATTTAGTTTTTGTTTTAGCCATAGAATAATTCTAGCATAAAACTTGCCACATGCGCACTTCACACACCATAGACTCGCTTGCTCTCAGCGCGCACAGTCGTGCTCGTAGTGCACGGACTTGCTTAAAGCAAGTCCTATCGCACCGGCTCACGCCTTCGAGCTGCGCTCGTAAAAAAAAGGACCGGTTTCCCGATCCACTGTATTGCCATCACCAGTTAGATTGTTTTTTATCTACTTAGCTTTTTGTTGTATATCTTATATCAATGACAGTGCAATTGATGGTTGTTGATTTGCCTGTGTCAATAGTGAAGCTGATGCTTGTTGAAGGATTTGATACTGGGTATAATTTGATGATTCTTCACCAATATCAGCGTCCATTATTCTTGATTTAGCTGCAAGTAAGTTTTCATTTTGAATATCCAAGCTATCAATAGCAGAGTTCAATCTGTTTGTTATAGCACCTATAGTACCTCTTCTTGTGGAAATTTCCTTAATACCGACATCAATTTGGTCTAACATTGTTCTAAAATCAGCATCGGCTATAATATCGCCGCCATCTATGAATTTTATTGCTTGACCGACCCTTCCTGTAAGTACTGACACTGTAGCTTCCGTGAATACACCCTCTACCTCGATAGTATTTGTAGCTTTATCTGATTGAGCACCTACTTGTAGTACCAAAGGGTCAGCTACGCCTGTAGGGAAAAGTTGAAATTCATTAAACTTTGCACCGTTTGAAATTCTATCTATTTCTGCAGTTCTTTGAACTACTTCATCTTCCATTGCTTGAACTTCTTCAACACTGTAGCCGCCGTTCATAGCTTGAAGAGTCAAATCACGTATTCTTAAAAGGTGGTCTTGGATTACATCCAAGTTACCTTCAGCTGTTTGCAATAGGTTAATACCGGTTTGTGCGTTGTTTTGAGCAACAACCGAACCTCTTTGCTGAGCTTCCAAACCTTTTGCAATTACAAGCCCTGCAGCATCATCAGCCGCCTGATTAATTTTTAAACCTGTAGTTAAGCGCTCAACTGCCTTTGACATGTTAGTTGTAGCGTGGTTTAAATTTCTTTGCACTCTTAATGAATCAACATTTGTGTTTACAACAATAGCCATAAGTAGACTCCTTTCAATTGACGGCGCAAATCCTTTTTGCCGTTTTCTAACTAATATGTGATGGTGTAACTGTTTTTTTAATGAGGCAATTTACAATCTTTTAAAAAAGTAATTGGTGATTGACTACATTGTTAATATACAAGGTTTTCAACCCCTTTAGAATTATAAAAAAGTTAGAATTTCTTCATACCGAAGTATAATTTATTGAGCAAAAATCTTATGTGCGCTATAATTGACTAAAAAGTTTGGAATGGAATAATGGCAACACAAGTTAAAGAAAACATCTCAAAAAGGCTTCCCCCGCACAATTCAGACGCAGAAAAGGCGGTTTTGGGGGCAATATTAATAAACCCTTTGAGCATGAACAGGGTAGTTGAAATTCTTGAGGCGGACTTTTTCTATTCACCGTCAAACAGAATGATATATGATGCAATGTTTACACTCTATAACCAAAATAAACCCGTAGATGCCCTAAGTGTAAGCGATTATTTTCAATCCAAAAACAGGCTTGATGACATAGGCGGGGCAGAGTATTTAAGCGATTTGATGAGCGATACCGTACTTAGTTCAAACATCGAATACTACGCAAATATTATCAAAGAAAACGCCATAAAAAGAAAACTCATAAACGCAGGCTCAAATATAATTGAACAAACATACAAAAACTCTGACGCTCAGGAATCTCTTGAAGCGGCTGAGAAGTTTATTTTTGATATAGCGCAGCAAAAAAGCTCACAAGAAATTGAGCAGCTGACTAATTTGCTTATGGAAACCGTTGAAAAAATCGAGTACCGCTGCGCAAATAAAGGCTCTTACACAGGTGTGCCAAGCGGATATGTGGATTTGGATAATTTAACCGCGGGGTTTCAAAAGTCAGATTTTGTAGTACTTGCAGCACGCCCCTCTATGGG
>CASDXV010000031.1 GCA_949285255.1 uncultured bacterium
TACAAAATTCATCGAACCTTATGTACTGCTTGAGGCTGTTAAAAAATACTTTGATATGGAAGAGTTTGTATTTAACAGTACAAACAAGCAAAAAGTAAAAGAGCAGTTCCTTGCTGCTATTGAAAAAAGTAACGAAAAGGTTATATCTGTCGGTCTTTATATGAAAAACGTCAACAAGTTTTACCTTTTAAAACTCAAAGACGGCATGTTAGACCTTGTAGATGCGCCTGATGTACTTAAAAAACTTGATTTAACCGTATTGCACGATTTAATCATCACCAAAGAGCTTGGATACTCTAAGGAAGAACAAATGGCTCAACAAGGTATCAAATACATCAAACAAGAGTTTGAAGCATTTGATATGATTGACTCAGGAAAAGCGGAAGCATCTTTCATTATGGCTTATCCTAAAATGAAAGATATTGTTGACATTTCTTCTCAAGGGTACAGAATGCCGCAAAAATCAACTTATTTCTATCCAAAACTTCTAAGCGGCATTGTGATTAATCCGCTCAAATAAAAAGGATTTCATATGTCACAAATGTCTTTCATGCCGGATTTAAAAACAAATCTGGGGGCAAACCTTGATAATGAGGGCAAAAAAGTAAACTTTAGCCTTTATTCAAAAAACGCAACAATGGTAATACTGTGCATTTTTGATGAGGCAAAAGGGCAAGACCCGCTTATGAATCTTGTTATGAAAAAACAAGAAGGCAAAGACATCTGGGAAACATCGGTTAAAACATATGCTCTAAAAGACCTTAAAGAGCCTTTTTTCTACGGGTACAGGATTTTTGGGCCAAACTGGGAATATCGGGATGATTTTGAAGTAGGCACATCTGTCGGGTTTAAATCCAAGGTAGATGAGAACGGTAATCGCTTTAACCCCAATAAACTCGCCTACGACCCGTATTCAAAAGAGTTAAGCCACCTGCCCTCAGATATGTCAGAAAACCTTGAGATGTTTCGCTCGGGGGATGATTACTACCTTGTTGATAACGCTAAATATGCACCAAAATCGGTATTTTTTATAAATAATAATACCGCCCCCATTACAAAAATTGAACCAAGACCCTTTAGTAAGGAAGTTATAGGCGAAGTTCACATAAAAGATTTAACACAAAATCTAAACATTGAGGAAAAAGGCACATACCTTGCGGCGGCAAAATTTGCTCCGGCTATTAAAAAAATGGGCTTCACCATGGTCGAATTTCTTCCCATTTGTGAATTTGACCACAGAGAGGATGGAGGAAACTACTGGGGCTATATGACGCTTAATTTCTTTGCGCCTGCAAAAAAATATGCCTTTAATAAAAACTACGGCAAAGCCCTTGAAGAGTTTAGGTTTATGGTGGATGAGTTTCACAAAAACGGGCTTAAAGTTTGTCTTGATGTAGTCTACAACCACACGGGCGAAGCAAGAATTTACAATAATGACAACGATGACTGCTGTCTTTTTTCATACGCTTTAATTGACAATAGCAGCTATTATAAACTTGTTACAAACCCTGTGACAAAAGAAAAAAACTACTACAGACAAAACTCGGGCTGCCATAACGATACAAACTCGACAAACATAGGCTTTTGCAACCTTGTAGCAGATTCAGTTGCTTTTTGGGCAAAACAGGGAGTTGATGCGTTTAGATTTGACCTTGCGGTATCTCTTATGGATACATCAAAAGAAGATGAGGCTATATACTGCACCCACACAGGGTTATGCGCTGATTTAACCAAAGAACTTCAAAAAAGAGGCATAAACGTAACTGATGAGCCGACAAAAGCTCAAGATGGTGTTGTGCTGATAGCAGAACCCTGGACTTGCGGAGGGGCTAACTGCTATCAGTTAGGAAATTTCCCAGAAAATTGGCTCGAGTGGAATGACGTTTCAAGAGATACAATAAGAAGAAGTGCGCTTTTTCCTACTCATATAAACTTAAATGATGTAAAAAATATTTTTGAGGGTACAAAAAGCAGATTTAAGGACAAATACGGCGCTATAAACTATATCTGCTGCCATGACGGCTTTAGCCTTTACGATTGCAACAGTTTTTCAAAAAGAAACCCCACTACTCAAGGCGGTTCGGATTGGGAAATATGCTTTGATAACTATAGTAGGGAAGAAATCAAAGAAAACTCCATAAAAAAAGAACTTGCGATGTTGTTTTTATCAAAAGGTGTGCCTATGATGCAAATAGGCGATATGATAATGCATTCAAAATGCGCAAATAACAACAGTTACAACCTTGATGATAAAACAAATTATTATGACTTTAGAGCAGCGAACATAAACGGAACTTTTGAGAATAGGATTTTTAGATTTTGCAGAAGTTTAGCAGATTTTAGAAAATCGCATAACGTTTTCTCACTTAAAAACTACGATGAAAAACTAAAGTATTACAATGAGCATGCTCAAGATTTAGATGAAAACAGCGAAAACTTCTGGTTTGATTATTCAAAAAACTACCTTGGCATAAGGGTTGATGATGAAAATGAAGGATTTTTTATAGCATTTTCTAAACACCCTTATGATTACAAGTTTAAACTTCCAAGCGCTAAAGAGGGCAAAAACTGGTACATTATTTTTGATACATCAAACAAAGAACATTTAACATTTGAGCCTAAGGCATTTTTTGGTCTTGAATATGTGCTAAATCCTAATTCTCTCGTAGTTTTCAAGGAATTATAATTAAGTTGCACAAATGCTTTGTATGTGATATTTTAGCGCTATGGATAAAGTAAAAATATATACATGGGCTGATAAGACACCTGAACTTTTATACAAACAGTATGAAACATTTAAAAAGTTTGTAAAAGACCCCAAGTGGGAATTTGTGGTATTTAACAATGTACCGTTTTTTAAATTTGACAGGCAAAGAGAAATAAAGAAATTTTGCAAAAAAAACAACGTAAAGTGCCTGAATGTAGCCTTTAGGACTCTTGTTTCAGGAGCGTCCTATATAACGGCTTATGGCATAAACTACGGTTTTCACAGACACTTCAGATGGGAAAAAAACACAATCCATGTATTGATTGATTCTGATATGTTCCTAACTCATGACATATCATTTAACGAATATTTAGGCGATAATGACATCTGCGGTATCCACCAATTCAGAGGCGGAGTAGAGTTTTTATGGAACGGTATTTTAATCTTCAGAGGTCAAAAACTGCCCGATAAAAATTATTTTTCAATGTCTATATACAAAACAAAAACACAAAGAACAGACACGGGCGGAAAGCTCTTTAAATGGCTTTTAAGAAACCCCGAGCTTAAAGTAAAACATATTAAACATACTTTTCATATAAAAGGTGATAAAATTGCCGTTTTGCCCGAAAAATTCAGAGCAAATTATGATGATGAGTATAGCATACAGGCAATAGAAGATTTTATTTTGCACTACAGAGCAGGCTCTAACTGGCAGAAAAAAGGTCAGGACTTTGTTGATGCTAAAAGAGAATATTTCTTTGACCTATTAGATGCTATTTTGTATCGAGGCGAAAAACTTAACCTTGATGAAAAATACTATATAACATTAGACGACGGGAAGTAAAAAATGCGCATATCAGCAATTAACACAAACGCAAAAACTGTATTTGCATCAAAGAAAAAAGATAAAAAAGAAGAACGTCTTGCAAAAAAAGAAGCGCAGCACCCCTATACAAGATACCAACAAAAAAAGGCAAAGCTTAACCCTGATAATCTTGGCATGTATAGAGCAAATATTAAAACAAATAACGATAAACCGCTTTATCCAATAACCATAAAAGACAGAAAAGGCAGAGTAATGTGCACTCAGGATAAACTCTCCGACGGCACAATTATTGTAAAATACTTTGAAAAAGGTGAATTAACATCTGCTTCAAAATTTTATCCGAATGGGAAAAGAGCTGTTTTATACGTAGATGAAAACCAAAAGCCCATATCTTGGGAAGAAATAAAACCTGACGGTACAAGACAAGAAAACATTTATGATGAAGATGGCAAACTCTTTATAATAAAAACAAAAACTTCAAACGAGACTCATTTGAGAAAATACAACCAAGAAGGTATACTTACAGAAGAAACATTCCTTACAAATGACGGCAAATATACAAATGTAAGGTACAACCGTGGCAAATACGGCAATGAAACCATAATTGAAACTCTAAGCCCCGATGGCAGCGAGAGCAAAAGTTATACCACAAGACTTATATATAACAACCTTGCACAAATAACATAATTTTAATTCATTGTTTTATCTACCACAGGAGCAAGTTTCTTTAGTTTATTAAACAAAACATCAAACTGCTCGGGGTAAAGTGACTGCGCACCATCGCACAGAGCGCACTCCGGTTTGTTATGAACTTCTATTATAAGACCATCACACCCTGCCGCAACTGAGGCTAAAGACATCGGCACAACTTTATCCCTTAACCCTGTGCCGTGAGACGGGTCAACAATTATCGGCAGGTGGCTCATTTTCTTAACAACAGGAATTGCACACAAATCAAGAGTATTTCTTGTTGCAACTTCAAAAGTTCTTATACCGCGCTCGCAAAGGATTACTTCTCTATTTGTACCAGATAAAATATACTCAGCCGCCATTAACCATTCGTTAATTGTCGCTGATAATCCTCTTTTTATTATTACAGGCTTATTTACCCTGCTTAATTCTCTTAAAAGGTTAAAGTTCTGCATATTTCTTGCACCAACTTGCAGAATATCAACGTATTTAATAAATAAAGGAATCTGGCTTATCTCCATAACCTCAGATGTAACTGCAAGATTATACTTGTCAGCTGCTGCTCTTATAAGTTTTAGTCCCTCTTCACCTAATCCTTGGAAAGAATACGGTGAGGTTCTGGGTTTAAAAGCACCACCCCTTATAATTTTTACACCTGATTGGGACAATAATCTTGCACATTCAAAAATCTGCTCTTCGTTTTCTATAGTGCAAGGGCCGGCTATCATGCCTGTATACCCGCCACCGAATTTTACCCCGTTAACTTCAATTATTGTATCTTCCTGTTGAAAAATTCTTGAGGCGAGTTTATAGCTGGAGGAGATTTTTATAACTTCTTTTACGCCGTCTAAAAGCTCAAACTCCCTTGGGTCAATAACTTTCTCCCCGACAGCGCCGACTATTGTATGAGATTCACCCTCAGAGAGGTGAACTTCGCGCCCTTTTAATTTAATTAAATCTATTACTTTATTAATATCATCCTGTGTTGCACCATGGCGCATTACAATTATCATAATTAATCTCCAAATATATTTTTTAAAACAATTATAGCAAAAATATCAATTTAGAGTTGTTACACGAATATGCGTTTAAATATCCTAGAAACAACCGCTCCAAAATACAATAAGCAAAAAATTGCAAAAAATAATCCAAAAATATTCCGTGTAAATTTTACAGGTTTATCTGAAGCGCAAATAAACAAAAGAGCCCAGGATTTCATGGAAACAATTGGGCAAGATTTTAGCACCGATAAAAAAACATTCATAATAGTCTCCCATGTCGTTCCAAATTCAATTCCATTTATCAAAGCACTAAACAAGTACGGAAGAATTTCAGGAATTGTAGCAAAACCAAATTCTATTATTCCTGAAACATACGATTATATTAAAAGTTTAAACATACCGTTTATAAAACTATCAAAGCAACAACTCAAACAAAATGGAGTGATAAAAGATAAAATAATGCCAGTAATAAAACCGGATGAATCTCTTATTATATTTGATGTAGGGGGCTATTTTGCATATTCATTGGATGAGTTAAATGGTATAAAAACTGCAAAAGGGATAGTTGAAGATACTGAAAACGGTTATCAAAAATACGAGAAGCAGCTTGGAAAAACAGCCAACAACATACCGATATACTCTATTGCAAGAAACCGCGTAAAAAGTTATGAGGACTATCTTGTAGGCCGTTCAATTGCAGAAGCAACACTTAGAACACTTAATAAAAATGGGATAAATATAAAAAATAAAAAAATTGGTATTATAGGTTATGGAGAGGTTGGTAAAGGCGCTGCGTATTACTTGAAGCATTATTTAGGTATAGATGTCAGTATTTTTGACCATGCAAAAGATGTGCAAGAACAAATTAAAAAACATGGATACAAAGATAAAAGCAAGGAAGAATTACTGGCTGATTCAGACGTTATAATATGTGCGACCGGCAATAAATCAATTACTAAAAAAGACCTGACAAAAATAAAGCAAGGTGCATACATAGCAAGTTGCACTTCGTCTGACGATGAATTTGAAATGGATTTTTCAAAATCAATAGAAACAGGTTATAAACTAAACATGCTTGAAGGTTTATTTTTCTTAAACAACGGAAATGCCATAAATTTCATCACACCCAGAAAACACGGCAGAATGATTGAACCATACATTCATCTCACAAACTCCGGACTTATAAAATGTGCAACATATATTGACAGTAAAAAAGATATAGATTGTTCAAAAATAAATACATTAAACAAGATTCAAGAAGAAGATGTTATTAGCGGGTTCTACAAGGCATTAGATTTTAACAATAAAAACAAAAACTTTATAGAAAACATAAACCTTATTGTATAGATATTTAAAATCATATTTAAGAATAAGCACATTAAAAAAGAGAGCCACCGACTCTCTTATATTTAAGTGGTGGTAAGAAGGGACGTTTTGAACCCGTGGGTTTGAAACAAATGTTTCAAAAGGTTCGA
>CASDXV010000032.1 GCA_949285255.1 uncultured bacterium
GTCAAAGACAACAGCGGGCGAATCGCCCAGGGGAAAGCATTAAAAAAGAGAGCTTGTGCTCTCTAATTATTTACCCTGGATGCGATTCGAACGCATGACCTACTGCTTAGAAGGCAGTTGCTCTATCCAGCTGAGCTACCAGGGCATTTTATTATTTAATTTTCGTCTTACCGCCGGATAGAGCAACAGTTGCATGTTTTATAAGAAAGCTGTTTGCTTTCTTAGCAGCTGAGCTATCAAGGCATAACATATATAACTTTTACCACACACATAACATGCTTGCAAGTAATTTTTATAAACCCAGAGCAAAAAGTGCTCTGGTCAGTGCCACTTGAATTATTCGCATAACAATAAAAGCCAATATCGGAGATAAATCAAGCATACCAAACGGAGGTAAAATCTTCCTAAAAACTCCAAAGAAAATCTCGGTAAATTCATTTAGAAATTTAAAAGGCTGATTGTACCAATTTATATTAGGTATCCAAGTTAAAAATATTTTCACCAGCATAAGGAGCATTATAAGGTCAAAAAGCCTATATACCGCCATTGATACGCTCATTTTTACTCCTTTTTTTAAAATCTTGAGTCTTTAATTGTAGTATGGCACTTACAAGGTCTATTTTCATCAACATTCTCGATAATAACCCTGAGTAATTTTTCAAGATTAGAAATGTTATTTTTGAAAACTTCCATAACAGCACCATGTGAAACCGGCTCACAATCACCTACAAGCCCTGCATCATAATCAGTAATCAAAGAAATATTTAAAGGACACATATCCATTTCTTTAACAAGGTAAGCCTCAGGATACTGTGTCATGTTAATTACTTCCCAACCTTGAGATGTAAAGAATTTGCTTTCAGCCTTACTTGAAAATCTTGGCCCGTTTATAACAACAACAGTACCTGTTTTATGAATGCTCAAACCCAAACTTTCGGCACTTTTTACTGCAACTTCTCTCATATAAGGGCAATACGGGTCAGCAGCACTCACGTGCGTTACAACGGGCCCTTCAAAGAAAGTATCTTCTCTTTTGCCTTTTGTCCAATCGACAAACTGGTCACAAAAAACAATATCACCGGGTTTAACATGCTTTTGTAAGCTGCCTGCCGCACATGGTGAAATCACCCTTTTGCAGCCGATATGCTTCATAGCCCAAACATTTGCTTTATAGTTTACCTTATGCGGCACAAGATGGTGGTTTCTGCCATGACGAGGCATAAAAGCTACCTTTTTGCCTGCGACAGAGCCTATTGCAATTTTATCACTTGTTAAACCATAAGGAGTTTCAATTGTATATTCTTCTATATCGTCCAGAAATTTATAAAATCCTGAACCGCCAAATATTCCTATTGTTGCTAAATTTTTATTATCTTCCATTTTTATTATCCTAATTTTCCGAATGTATTACCGAATTTGCGCCTTCTTTTAGCCACTCTCTGGCTTTATTGCCAACTATTACTTTACCGTCATATCTTATACCAAAAGCAAAAGCCGGCTCCTCGCCTGCACCGTCCACATCAACACAAACTACGGCATAATCAGTTCTAATACCCGAGCTATAGCTTGCATCATCGGGGTCAAAGTCAAAATCAAAACCCCACCAAAATATGCCATCTTGGGTAATAAACTTTGGCAAATCCGAACTACCGCCATTAAGCGGGTCAGCTACAGCTTTTGCCGTACAATAACCATCCAGTGTATCAAGTGAAGTTGAAGCACTTGAGGGATTATACACAAAAGCATTTCCTGAATTTACTTTTATTGCACCTGTACCCTCGCAGTTATCATACATTGTATTTAACATATCGGAAAATGCATAGCAGAAAGTCTTATCAGCATTAGTAACTCTACTCATATCACCCTCAGGGTATGTATCAGAGTTCAATACGGCATCTGTTGTACGCTGCAACGTATAGTACGCTTTTTTAAATTTTAATTTATTCTCATCAGGTGCAGCGTTAAAAATAATAGGTGTTAAAACTGCTGCAACAATACCTAAAATTGTAAGTACAATCATTAACTCGGCAAGTGTAAAACCGCTCTTCTTTTTCATAATGAAAAATCTCCATACTATTTATATGAAGATTATAGTATAGCGTTTTAATCATGGCAATTAATTACTTTTTTTATCATTCTTTTTGAGTAAATCTTCAATTTTACACGCTCCTACCCCATTTTCGCCGTTACAAGGTTCATACTTAAACTGCTGTACATCTGACGCTGCGCCAGTTTGAGTCGAAACAACATTTTTAGAATATATTTTTTTATAAGCTTCTTTTTGCTTTTCATCAAGTATTGCAAGGAGCTTTCCTTCCGTTTTTTTTCTTACATTAAGCGCATCCTGACATAGCTTAGAAATTTCACTCTCTAAAGTCCTAGATTTTAGTGAAAAATCATCAGTACTTACCTGACTTAAAATAAGCGCCTCAAGCTCCATATTTTTTCTTTTTAATTTTGAAGCTATCAAAGAAAGTTCATTTCTTTTTTCTTTTTCAATATAGGCAAAAAACTCCCTCTGCTCTTGAGTCAGATTCAGCTCCGAGTATTTATCTTTTTGTGTGCTTATTATAGACTCTTTTGAATTCGAAATACTTTTTTGCACATCAGCAAAAGCACAATTTGAAAATATAAAAATAAAAAATAAAATATATAAAACTTTTTTCATAAAATAACCTCAGATAAAATTTTACCTCCCGAGCAAATATTCTTTAATTGTTCGCATGGGTATTTTTGTAGTATTATCTGTTTATGCAAAATAACACAATACTTCTTGCGCAGCTAAATCCCATAGTTGCAGATATTGAATACAACTACAACAAAGCACTTGAGTGCATTAAACAAGCTCAAAAAAAGTGTATAAAACTCGTTGTTTTTCCTGAATTATTTCTTTTAGGGTATCCTCCTATAGATATCATCGAGCGCTATCCCTTAATTGTTGAAGAAAATATCAAACACCTTGAAAAACTTGCGCTTGAGTGCAAAGATATAAGCGTTCTTATCGGTTTTTGCGAGTTTAACAAACAAAAAAACGGAAAAAAATATTTTAACTCTGTTGCATACATTAATAATACCAAAATTGAAAAAATAATGAGAAAGTCGCTTTTGCCCACATACTCGGAATTTAGCGAATCAAGATACTTTGAGACAGCAGAATTTATCTCAAAAGATAGAATTATAAATTTCAACTCACTTCGTGCAGGAGTTGTAATTTGCGAAGAGAGTTGGAACGATTTTGACTTTTTTAAAAAACCTCTTTATAAAATCGACCCTGTTGAAACACTTATAAAAGAACAAAAACCTGATTTTCTAATAAACCTTTCTGCCTCCCCCACGCGCACAAAAAAAGAACAGCTGTTAAACAACATGCTCATAAATTGTGCCAAAAAATACTCACTGCCCGTTTTATATGTAAATCAATCAGGAAGCACTGATTGTATAACATTTTCCGGTACTTCAAGAGTTTATGATAAAAACGGAAACCTCATAGCAAGGGCAAAGTCATTTGAAGAGGACTTTTTTGAGGTAAATATTTTTGATAATACCCAAAACAGAATTGAACCCCTGCCAAAAGGACTTGAAAAAACTCTGAATTCTCAAAAAGAATTTTCGCTGGACTATGAGCCTGATTTAGAACGCACATATTTAACAATAACAACTGCCATAAAAGACTATTTTAGAAAAAACGGCTTTAAACGTGCGGTTTTAGGACTCTCGGGCGGTCTTGATTCTTCAGCTTGTGCAGTATTGTTGACTGACGCACTCGGGAAAGAAAATGTCACAGGTGTATCAATGCCATCAAAAATAACGAGTTCCCAAAGCAAAAATGACGCTAAAGAACTTGCTCAAAACCTTGGCATAAACTTTTTTGAAATACCTATAAAAGATATGACAGACGCATCATCTGACACCTTTAATAAAGTCTTTGATGAAATCCAAAGCGTTTGGGGGGAATACAGATACAAAGCACCCCTTACATTTGATAATATTCAAGCCCGCTCAAGAGCAATGATACTATGGGGTATATCAAACGAATTTTCCTCCACTCTGCCTATCGCAACATCCGATAAGTCAGAACTTTATATGGGTTACGCTACAATAAACGGCGATATGTCGGGCGGCTTTGCACCGATTTGCGACGTTACAAAGACAAAACTCTTTGCACTTGCAAGATGGATGAACAAAAATAGAGATGTAAAAAACGCAATCCCTGAGGCTATTCTTATAAAACCCCCCGGAGCTGAGCTTGCAATAAATCCAAAAACAGGTAAACCGCTGCTTGCAGAAGAAGCGCTTATGCCGTATGAATTTCTAGATGAAGTTATTTGGAGGTTAGAAAATCTTCAACAAAGAGCGGATGAAATGCTCAAGGAAGTATTTTTGTACGAGAAAAAACACCCTGTTACACCTGAGCAGAAAAAACTCTGGCTGCAAAAATTTGCCCAAAGAGTGCAATTTGCCCAGTTCAAATGGTCAATAATGCCTCCGGGACCGATTGTAGATTCTCGCTCTATTAATAGAGCCGAGTACATTCAACCCATTACATCTAAATTAAAATTTTAATTATCAATCAGAGAAAGTCCATCAGGCAGATTTTCTTCAACTTTCTTTACAAACTCCCAAGGTCTTATCCCTAAAGCTTCTGAGAGTTTAAAAACGGTTGTGAGTTGCGGGTCTTTAATACCTCTTTCTATGTGATTTAAAAGCGAGGTTGAAATATCATACTCTGCCCCCAAAAGATAGTTACTTTTATCCCCTCTTAAGTCTTTTAAGACTTTACCCACAGCCTGAGATATTATTTTTTTATTCTCGTTTTGTTGCATTTTCTAAATAATAAGTGTAATATGTTTCTATCACGTTCACGAACGTGATAGAGTGTAATAAGATAATTTTAAATTAAGATACGAAGGGAGAGTCGATTTATGGCTCAAAATATTTGCGCTGCGCAAAAATTTAGAGGGTTTACTTTGGCTGAATTATTAACAGCCGTCCTTGTAATATCAGTTATTATGGTAGCTTTAGCTCCCGTTATAACAAAAAGAATGAAAGAAAATATTAGTATACAGACCGACAATAAAAAAGGTCTTGAAATATATACTAACCCCGGTACTTATACTTTTGATGTCCCTATCGGTATTAACACTCTTTTCTTACAAGGCTCAGGGGGTGGCGGAGCTGGAGCAGGGTCAACGTATGTTGAAAAGGATATTTCTTTTACAAGTTCAACAACTTGGACAATACCTGCCGGAGTTAATGGATTAACATTTACTATTACCGGTTCCGGTGGCGGAGGGGGTGGAGCTAACGCCAGAACTGCAAGCGGCAGTTGTGTAAGTGGAACATATAAGCACAACTGGCTAGCAGACAATGGGAAAGATATGTGTATTTCAGGAGTACAATCACCACCAAATTTGGCACATAGCGGAAATGTTACTACAATTAAAAGTGGGCAGATATGCAATACAGATATATGCTGTTGGACAAATGTTAGCACGGCCTGCTCAGCATCACCTGCAGGCGGTACAAGCGGTTGTGGAAGAACAGTGTGTACATATAAAGCTGCAACCAGTTGGTGTGGTGGCCCGTATGACTCATCGGTTGGTTCAAGAACTTTTGGCATTACATATAACACAAAGAAACAACCAAGACTTATTAAAATAACTGAAGCCCAACGAATCTTCGATAGAGACGCGCTTGGAGCAAAAAGCTGGGATTTGTGCATTTCAAATGATGCATACACCTGTGGCCCATATCCTTATTTCAATAAAAATAATTTAAAAATAAGCACTATGGCAAAATGCGATATTGGTACGCAAACCTCAGCCCTTGGCTCAAGTAATGGATATGCTTACCCCTCTGACGCATGGCTTGATGATATGAAATCATACAGCGGAAGGTGCGATGCGCCAAAGCTAAGAAAAACACAATCAAGTGAAAAAACAGCAATGTCTGTCTTCTGTGCATATGAACTTGATAACTGGTTTCAATACTCAGGAGCAGGAGGAGCTTCAGGAGCTGTTATGGAAAAGACTATTCATGTTCTGCCTAATGATACATTTGAGATAACAATAGGTTCTGGTGGTAATGGTGGAGCTGCTAAGACTAAAGGAAGTCAAGGAGGAACAACAAAGATTGTTCATAAAAGAGGTAGTGTTGAATTAGGAACATATTATGTAAAAGGCGGATTAGGAGGTAATGGGGCAACAACATCTGCTAATGGAAGTGCTTACACTAACGGTACAGGTTCGTCTGATACAACAGTA
>CASDXV010000033.1 GCA_949285255.1 uncultured bacterium
AATGTCTTTTTCAACATACGTTGAACCTGCTCCAGCTCCGCCACCGCCCGAGCCTTGGATAAATAATGTATTAATACCAATCGGAACATCAAAAGTATAAGTACCGGGGTTAGTGTATATTTCAAGTCCTTTTTTATTATCAGTCTGTACAGTAATATTTTCTTTCATCCTTTTTGTTATAACAGGAGCTAGTGCCACCATAATAACTGATATTACAAGCACGGCTGTTAATAATTCAGCTAAAGTAAACCCACGCTTACCAACACCAGAGTTGGCAGAAAACTTCCAGGTAATCATAAAATTCGTATCTTTCCTTAATGTATGTATAACTTTCGTATCTTATTGTCAACTATAAGATAACAATTTAGAACAAATTTGTCAAATTGCAGACAAATAATTTACAGTAAATATTGTATGTATGACGTAAAAGATTTGATAAGAATTTTGCTTCTTAAAAATGGGCTTTCTATGAGAAAACTCGTACAAAAAATGAATGAAGCAGGATATCATGAAATGACAATTGGCGGTTTTTCAAAAATGCTTAAAACCGAGTCTATAAAATTTACAAAAGTACAGGAAATTCTTGACTTTTTGGGGTACGAGCTAAAAGTCGCCAAGAAAACAAAGGGGGAAACCGAAAAGGACCTCGAGCTATTAAATGTGTAGGTTAATCTACATTTACAGGTTCTCTGTTAATTGAGCGAATTGCTTTTTTAGCATTTTCAACAAGGTTCGAGCTAACACCTTCTATGATTGTAATCTGACGCAAAATATCAATTGTGCGCTTAAATGCTCTTACGACATCACCTTGCGAAAACTCGCTGTCTTTAAACATTTCATCCCAAGCAACAATAGCTGAAGTGTCTTCATTATCTGAATTTACCCAGTATTCAATCAGATAGCAAAAATGCGAGTGCAGATTCATCGGGTTTTCTATATGATAATCGCGCTCAAGAATATAAATTTTTCTTCTTAAATCTTTTATTTTATTTAAAACTTTTCTTACGTTTTGGCTTGGAGGATTTGTCACGCACTCGTCTTTTGTTCTCATCTCTTCGCAAGCTATGGCGCAGATGACAGAGGCCAGTTCATAAGGTTCAAGATTATCCAAAAGCCCGCTTAAAATAATCTCTGAAAGATAAAGTTCGTTTTCCGTCCTAAGTGCCATTGTAACCTTGCCGCGCTCGGTTGGAAAATCATCGACAAGATTATCCGTAAGCTCCAATATACTCTTGTGCGCAAGGAACTTTTGCCAGTATATGTCTTTTTGAAACTCTATTTCTTTTTTTAGAGTGCGCATTTTCTTTTCGTAACGAGCAAGGAGTTCGAGCTCTTTTTTGTGTTTTTTATAAACCTTGCATTGATTACAACTAAAAAGTTCAATTTTTCTTAAAAGTTCTTTTGATTTTCTGCCAAATTCCGCGACCTCAGGGGCGTCTTTTTTGCCTGATTTGTGCGCCTGTCTTTTAAGGGTTTTAAAAATACTCCTTGTCTCGACATACATATTTTTTAGTTTGTTGTATTCGATAAAATCCTCATTTTTTAAGCCATATTGGCATTTATAGTCTTTTAGCGCGTCTATTATATTTTTATACTCTTCCATTTGCGCCAAAAGAGGAGAAATTCTATCTGATGAAGAATAATAGCCAAAAGTCTTTAGTATAAGCTCTTTTGCTTCATCCAAGCTAAAGCGCTGCAGAAGGTTTAATACCATTGAATAACAGGGAGAAAACTTGCTCTCAAGCGGGTTGGCTTCAGATGTTGCCAAAGTTGCAACCTCCTCGGGAGTTTGAAAAGGTGTACCCACAATTACGACATAGCCAATCTCGTCCATACCGCGCCTGCCTGCGCGCCCTGACATTTGCAAAAACTCATTTGCACTTAGCATTCTATGCCCCTCGTCAGTTCTTTTAGAAATTGAACTTATAACGGTTGTACGGGCAGGCATATTGATTCCAGCCGCAAGAGTTTCCGTAGCAAAAACCATTTTTATCAGCCCTTGTTGAAACAAACGCTCTACAAGAACTTTCCACCCCGGCAATAAACCCGCATGGTGAGAGGCTACACCTTTTTTAATCAATTCCACCTGAGGGTTATTTTCAAGGTAGGGGTTCTCTTTAATATATTCATCAACAAGTGTGTTTATTTTAATACTTTCTTCTTTTGTTAAAAGCTCAAGAGTGGCGCATTTTTTAGCATTTTCGTCACATTTTTTGCGAGAAAAAGTAAAATATATCGCAGGGAGCATATTTTTTTCTTTAAGCGCCATAGTAATTGACGCAACAGGATTTTTAACGGCATTTTTCTTGTTAAAGTATTTATACTTGCTCTCAGGCTTAATTTTTTTGTTCAGCTTGCCCTCAGGCGTTAAAAGGGGCAGCACGGTGTCAGGTTTAGAACTGTCATAATAATAAAACCTTAAGGGTACTGGGCGAAAGTCCGTATAAACATGCTCTGTTCCGGAGTGGACGGTATTTATCCAGTTGGTTAACTGTTGCGAATTTTGAACGGTAGCACTAAGCGCTATAATTTGAATATTTGTAGGGCAATAAATAATGCTCTCTTCCCAAACAGTGCCCCTTTGCTCGTCGTTCATATAGTGAACTTCATCTAAAACAACATATCTGACATCTTTTAGGTTGTCTTTTAGTGTACCAAAAGTTGTACCGTAGAGCATATTTCTAAAGACTTCAGTTGTCATAACGACAATTTGAGCCTCACGGTTAATTGTCGTATCACCCGTTAAAAGCCCGACATTTTGCTCGCCGTATTTTTGCGAAAAGTCAAAATATTTCTGGTTGGACAGAGCCTTTAGAGGTGTAGTGTAGAAAATCCTTGTGCCACCTTCAAGCGCTAAGTGAATGGCGCTTTGAGCAATACAGGTTTTGCCCGCACCTGTCGGGGCGCAGACAACAACACTTTTGCCGTTTTTTATATGCTCGATTGCCTCTTTTTGGAAATCATCCAGCTCAAAATCAAATCCGTACATTGTTTTTTTATTTTAACACAGAATCTGACGCCTTTACAACAACCGATATATAAGGTTTTGAGAAATATTTATTTGCAAATTCAAGTATATCAGTCTGACTTACTTCGCTTATTTGTTTTTTGTATTTTTCAAGATAATTTATATCTCTGCCGCTTACACCCCAGTAGCCAAGGAGTGAAGCGTCATCCATATTTGTTTCTATTGAAATAATAATATTACCTAATATCTTGTCTTTTGCCTCTTGAAGTTCTTTTTGAGAAACATACTCACTTTTAAGCGTTGCAATTTCATTTAGCATACCTTGTTTTGCAACATTTACACTTTGATTGTTTGTACCAATATATGCCACAAATACACCATCTAAAATATTTTGCAGAACAGTTGAACCGACAGTATAGGCAAGACCCTTTTCATCTCTTAGATTTTGAAAAAGTCTTGAGCTCATACCCTCACCTAAAATTGCATTTATCACTTTAAGGGTTGCTATGTCTTTTTCATCATACACAGGGCAGGTTTTATACCCTACAAAGACCCATGCGGTTTGAGTATCGGGTTTTGTAAATGTGGCATCAATATTTTTTTGCGGGACAAAAGTGTTCATTTTTTCATTTTTGTAGTCAATTTTTCTTGCTGATTTAGAAGAAAAAACAGACTCCATTTTTTCAATTATTTTTTTGTCATCCACATTTCCTACAACCGATATTGTTATATTTTTAGCATCTAAAATATTGCCGTAGTAGTCTTTTAAATCATCAGGGGTAATTGATGGGATTTTATCAAGCAGGAATTTTGAATTTTGACCGTAGTATGTGCCGCCAAAGGCTATTTTTTTAAACTCATCAAGACCGATTGACATTGCATTATCCTGAACTTTCTTTAAATCAGCCTCTTTTAGGGTTTTAATTTTTTCTGTTTCAGAGGTTGAAAAAACAGGATTATTAACAACTTCATCCAACACATTAAGCGCGCTGTCAAGCTCGTTTGAAGTTGTTTGCATAGCAATTGTAAAAGTGTCTGCGCCTGATGAGAGGGCAAGCTTTATACCCTTTTCATCAAGAAGATTTGCAAGTTCCGAGTTTGAGTATTTTTTTGTACCTTGTTTAACCGTAGCTGCAGCAAGCATACCTGCCGAGGGTGTTTTTTCAAATATTTTAGAACCCTTGGCCTCGATATCTATTGCTATAATTGAATTTGAAGTATTTTTCTTTATTATAAGCTCTGCCCCGTTAGAAAGAAGATATTTTACCGTATTTTTATTTTGTTCAAGAATCTTAGGCTCAACAGGGACTTTAGCTGCAGCTGCCACGTGTGCCACTTCTTTTAGATTTTCTTCTTTTGGAACAACGGTTGATAGCGCGTATTTATTGAGTGTCAGATATTTTTTTGCAGCCTTTATAACATCAGCTCTTGAAACTTTATCTATGTTGTTTAAGTAATTATCATAATAAGCGCTTGTTCCCCAAAATAGTGTCAGATAGCCCATTTCATCGGATATATTGGAAATTGACTCACGAGAGTAGTAAGTATCTGTTTTAATCATATTTTTTGCTTTGTTAACCTCAGCTTGAGTCAACTCGCCGCTTTGGATTTTTTTGATTTCATTCAGTACTTCTTTTTCACAGTCGTTAATATTTTTAGGGTCAAGTGTCGTAGTTATTGAAAACAACCCGTCATCCATATAAGAAGAATTTGAAGCGCTTATACTATAAACCAAATGCTTTTGCTCTTTTAGTATTTGATTGAGTTTAGAGCTTTTTGAATCCCCTAAAATCGTAGCTAAAACATCAAGTGCGTAGTTATCCTTATCTTCCTTAAACTTCGGAGCTTTAAAGACCATTGTCATATAAGCCCTGTTTATATCCATTTGTTCATTTACTCTGATAATTTTATTTAGAGGTTGAATTTTTGGATACTGGGGCTCTTGGTATTCTTTTATTTCCCCTTGAGGGGCAAAGTATTTTTCAACTTTTCTGATTGTTTCTTCAGGTTCAACATCGCCTACAATAACTGTTGTCATATTTGCAGGAACGTAGAATTTATTATAAAAATCTAAAATCTCTTCTCTTGTAATTTTTTCAATTACTTCTTTTTTACCTATAACAGGTCTAAAATACGGGTGTTTAGGGTCAAAGTTCCCGTAAACCAAGGCAAAAAGATTTTCCCACATAACATTTTGCGGACTGTCTTTTCCTTTAGAGATTTCTTCCAGTACAACAAGGCGTTCTTTTTCAAGCTCTTTTCTCGGTATAAGAGGATTTAAGAGCATATCAGAATGCA
This sequence comes from uncultured bacterium, assembly GCA_949285255.1. Classification (GTDB taxonomy): domain Bacteria; phylum Cyanobacteriota; class Vampirovibrionia; order Gastranaerophilales; family Gastranaerophilaceae; genus Galligastranaerophilus. The sequence goes on from CASDXV010000033.1 coordinate 5,267, forward strand.
GAGAAAGCGCAAGGTCAAAGTCTTTAGAAGGAATTGTTATGTAATAGTGCGTAAAGTCTTTACTTGTTGCGGCGTTTGTAATAGCGCCCTTGCTCTCAAGTATTCTGTCAAATGTGCCTGTAGGGTTTTTTTCCGTTCCTTTAAAAAATAAATGCTCAAGAAAATGCGCAACGCCCGAGTTTTTATCGTCCTCATTTATTGAGCCTGTTTTTATCCAAGTGTTTATTGTAACAGTGGGATTGTCACTTACTTTTTTTACAATGACGTTTTGCCCGCTCTTTAGTTTTTCGCTAACGTAGTCTTTAGCTTGAGCGCTCAGCGGAATAAAAGCAAATACAAAAAATAATATTAAAAGTGCGCTTATTTTTTTTGCATAGTTCATATATTATCCCCCTGATTTTTTACCTTTAGTTCACAGCACATCTGACAAGATGTGAATGATTTTGAATATTTTAAATTATTTCTGAAACATTTAAACTTTGCTTCATTATACACATCAATTATCTTTTTGTCTTTAACATTACCGATTTTTAAAGAAAGACAAGGATAAACATCGCCGCGCGGGTTTATTATTATGTTTGAAAAAGGAAACTTGCACGGTTCGTAAATATCCCTTGGCAGTTTGTCTTTTTTATTTGTAAAAAAGTCCCTTATTTTCTTTAGTTCAAAATCCCAATTATCATCCTCAAACTTTGGAGAAAAGCGAACTTTGGTTTTTGAGTGTTTTCTTATTTTAT
>CASDXV010000034.1 GCA_949285255.1 uncultured bacterium
TAAAGAACTCTGCTTTAAATTGCCGCTTATGTTATATTTTATCTTATGAATAAGTCTAATGAAAATTTTTTAATAGTCCAAAATGCTATTGATATGCCGCGCAATGACGCCCTTAGCGTGCTTGAGGGTGAAGATGAAACGCTAAAGCCTCTTGCTTTTATTAATATTGATGAAATAAAAAATGATGCTGAGGCGGATTTAATAATGTTTCATCTTACAAATCATCAGAGCCCCACAAGAGAGGCTTGCGCACACTGCATTTTAAACGCCGAGGGTATTAATTTTATAAAATCGCAAAGTCACATTGAAACGCTTGAGGATGCAATTTGTGATATTAACCCCAATGTTTGTCGGGCAATAATTTCTCTTATCAGTTCAAATGAGCGCTTAGCGAGGCTTATTATGCCTGTTAATATTAAAAGAATAAAAAAACTTCTTGATGATTTTAAAATATATGAAAAAGAGTTTGGCGCTTGTATTTCAAATAAAATGCGAAACAGAAAAAATCACGCAAAAAACAAAAAACTCTTTAACCTTTACTGGTGTCTTGAGGCACTTGGTGAAACGCTAGACAATAATTGCCCCTATATTGATGAAATTATTGAAATATGCAATACTACGGCATATTTTCTTGATTATACGATAAGGGAGAAAACGGCGAAAATTCTTGTTAAAATTCCTAATGCTCCAAAAGAATTGTTACAGAAATTGAAAAATGATGAAAATTTTTATGTAAAAAATCAGGTTTATGATAAAATTTGTAAAGATAGTAGTTATAGGGATACTTTATGATTTCAGTAAACGATTTAAAAACAGGTTTAACACTGCAGCTTGATAACGGTTTGTGGTCGGTTGTAGAGTTCTTGCACGTAAAACCGGGCAAAGGCGCTGCTTTTGTAAGGTCAAAATTGAAAAACGTCGAAACAGGTCAGGTTGTAGAAAGAACTTTTCGCGCAGGTGAAAAAGTTGCAAAGGCCATGCTTGACAGACGCGAGATGCAATACCTTTACAAAGAAGGTTCCGATTTTGTTATGATGGACTTAGAAACATACGAACAGCTGCCTGTTCCCGAAGCTGCAATCGGTGACGGCATTAAATATTTAAAAGAAAATATGAATGTTCAAATTTTAATGCATGACGGCAGAATAATAGGTGTTGACCTTCCTAACTTTGTTGAGTTAGAGGTTGTTGATACTCCTCCGTCAGAAAAAGGAAACACCGCTCAAGGCGGTACAAAACCCGCTACACTTGAAGGCGGTGCTGTTGTGAATGTTCCTTTCTTTATTAACGTAGGTGATAAATTAAGAATTGACACAAGGACTAATGAATATTTAGACAGGGTATAGGAATTAAATTATGAATTTTGAAGTAGAATACATTGAAAAACTTGCAAATTTAATAGATGAAAAATCTCTTAGCGAGATTGTTCTTGAGGATGGCGAACAAGCAATTACAATCAGAAGAGAAATAAATCAAACGGTTGTACAAGCGCAAGCACCCGTAGTTGCCGCAGCAGCTCCTCAAGCAGCTCCTCAGGCAGCAGCTAAAGAAGCTCCTCAAGAAACATCAAATGCTCCAAAAGGAACACCTGTTACATCTCCCATGGTTGGTGCGTTCTACGCTGCGCCATCACCGGGCGCAAAACCTTTTGTTAAGGTTGGTGATGTTGTTAGCGCAGGTCAGGTTGTTTGTATTGTTGAAGCTATGAAACTTATGAACGAAATTGAGACCGAGGTATCAGGCAAAGTTACTCAAATTTGCGTTGAAGACGGTCAAAGCGTTGAATACGGACAAGTTTTAATGTATATAGAATAGTATTTTAAAAGTGCCTTTTTTGAGGCACTTTTAAATTTGTTATCACCTGTGATTAAGGTTAAGAAGTTATGTTTAAGAAAGTATTAATAGCAAACAGGGGGGAAATTGCCCTCAGAATTATAAGAGCGTGTAAAGAGCTTGGTATTGCAACGGTTGCAATATATTCTCAAGCGGACGCTCAGAGTTTACATGTTTCTCTTGCAGATGAGGCATACTGCATAGGGCCTGCTCAGAGCGCAAAAAGCTATTTGCACATACCTGCAATAATATCCGTAGCGCTGACTTCAGGTGCGGACGCCATTCACCCCGGATATGGTTTTATGGCTGAAAGGGCTGATTTTGTTGATATTTGTACCGAGCACCATATAAAATTCATCGGCCCTAGTTCTCAAGCTATGCGTGCTATGGGCGATAAGGCGTCAGCCAGAGCAACAATGATAGCCTCAGGTGTTCCTGTTACCCCTGGTACAGGTCTTGTTGAGACAGTGGAAGAAGTTCGCGACTTTGCTCATAAGGTAGGTTTCCCAGTAATTATTAAAGCAACCGCAGGCGGCGGCGGTAAGGGTATGAGAATAGTCCGCGAGGATTCAGAGCTTGAAGATGCGTTTAACTTATGCAGAAATGAAGCTAAGAACGCTTTTGGCAACCCTGAAGTTTATGTTGAAAAATATCTTGAAAACCCTCGCCACATTGAGGTTCAAATACTGGCTGATTCATTCGGTAATGTAGTACACTTGGGTGAGCGCGATTGTTCAATTCAAAGACGTCATCAAAAACTCCTTGAAGAAGCTCCATCTCCCGCTATAAGTGAAGATATAAGAAAAGCAATGGGACAAGCTGCGGTTAACGCTGCAAAAGCTATAAACTACGAGGGTGCAGGCACAATTGAGTTTCTTTTGGATGAGTCTAATCCTAAAGATAAAAAATGGTACTTTATGGAAATGAACACTCGTGTTCAGGTTGAACACTGTGTATCTGAGATGATTTCAGGTGTAGACATTGTAAAAGAGCAAGTTAGAGTTGCAGCAGGTCAAAGATTGAGCGTCAGCCAAGATGACATCTGCTTAAGAGGCCATGCTATTGAATGCCGTATTAATGCAGAAGACCCTGACCGTGACTTTATGCCTTTTGCAGGCAAAATTGAAGGCTATATTGCCCCCGGCGGTTTTGGTGTAAGGGTTGATTCACACGTATACACAGGCTACAGTATTCCTCCGTATTATGATTCAATGGTAGGAAAACTAATCTGCTGGGGTAAAGACCGCGAGGACGCCCGCCTTAGAATGTTAAGAGCGTTGAATGAGTATGTTATAACGGGAATAAAAACAACCATTCCTTTTCATCGTGAAATTTTAAACAATGACATATTTATAAGCGGTAAATTCAATACAAGTTTCCTTGAAAAGAGCTTCGTAAGAGAAAAAGACCTTGAAAATAAAGTTTAGTAAAAAAACTGACAAAATAATAAAAAATTTAGCCCTTGAAGCAAAAAACTTCGGGGTTAAAATTTATTTTGTCGGAGGTCTTGTGCGTGACGTTATCATGGGTATTGAGCCTTTAGATGTTGATATTTTGGTTGAGGGTAACGCAATTGATTTTATCTCATCGCTTGATTTTGTTGATATTAAATCCGTTCATAAAGACTTTGGTACCATAAAAACTCAAATCGAGGGCATTGAGATTGATTTTGCCTCAACAAGAAAAGAATTTTACCCTCTATCGGGTTGTTTGCCTGATGTAGTTGAAATTGGCTGCCCTATTGAAGATGACCTTGTAAGGCGAGATTTTACAATAAATGCCATAGCTCTTGAGATTTTAGCAGACGGCAACTATAGACTTATAGATAAATTTAAGGGCTGTGATGATATTAAAAACCACACCCTTAAAGTACTGCATAAAAACAGCTACATTGATGACCCCACGAGAATTTTAAGAGGGTTGGATTTTAAACTAAGATTTGATTTTGACTTTAGTGAACACGATAAAAAGTTGATTGATGAATATCTAAAAAACCCGTCTCGTGATGGTTTAAGTGTTGATAGGGTTATTTTAACTCTAAATAAGCTTTTTTCTTCAAATCTAAGAGCTAAAGAGGCTTTTAGGGAATTTATCGATAAAAAATATTATAGAATTTTATTTGATAATAAAGATTTATCTTGCAAGAAGATTTTTGATGCAATTGAGAAATTTAAAATAGAAGACTACTCAAAAGTTCTTATAAAATATATATTTGATGAGCCTTTGAATGTCCCTAAGTTAAAAACCCGACTTGAGATTTATAAATATTTTAAACAATTCAGCACTGATGAAATTTGCGTATATTACGCAAATACTAAGGACGAACGGGCGCTTTTGTATTTTAGTAAATTAAAAGATATTAAATTAAACATAAAAGGCTCTGATTTATTAGATTTAGGATATAGCGAGGGTAAGCAAATAGGACTTATGTTAGATAAAGTGCTGGAGGCTAAACTTGCGCAAGATTCAACTATTTCAAACTTTAATGATGAAATTGAGTTTGTTAAGAAAAATACCATACTTTAGTATAAGAAATATCAAACACTGCTATAATGTATTTCCCTTTTAAAAAACATTAATATGATAGTGTCAAAGACAAGGAAGACAATTTCGATTTTTGACAAGATGACAGTAAATATTTCCCCGCTTATTACTTTATTGGTTCTAAGTGAATTATGACCTGTCAAAGGTAGTAAACCTTTGAATAAGAATAGTTATCAGTTTTGTTAAAACTTCTTTAAAGTGGTTCTGACAAAGGTTTTTATGCCAAAAAAACAAGGAAGTAAAGTTAAAAAAAGGAGATTTACACACTATGGCAATCGTTATCAACACAAACGTTCAATCCATTCAGGTTCAAAACAACTTGAACAGAGTTACAGATGCAATGAACACTGCTATGGAGAGAATGACTACCGGTTCGAAAATTAACTCTGCTGCAGACGACGCTGCAGGATTGGTAATTTCAAAAGGTATTGAAGTTCAAACTCGTGGTACTCAAGTTGCAAACAGTAATGCTCAATCAGGCGTTAACTTATTGCAAACTGCTGAAGGTAACCTTGCTGTTATGCAAGATAACTTCATGAGAATTCGTGACTTGACTCTTCAAGCTATGAACGGTGGTCAAACAGACGAACAATTAGTTGCTATGCAGGAAGAAGCACAAGCACGTTTAGCTGAAATTGACAGAATTGCAACAGGTGCTAAATTTAACACATTTGACTTGTTTGGTGGTACTGACCATACAAAATCAGGTACTGATACAGAAGTAACTCTTCAAATCGGTACAGGTTCAAATTCTGCTGTTGACACCATTACAATTTCAGGCGTGTTTGATGACGCTCATGTTTCAACTCTAACAGGAACCGGTGCTTTTACATCTAAATTCGCAGGTCACGCTGACGCTGCAGCCGGTCTTCAAGCAATGCAAGAAC
>CASDXV010000035.1 GCA_949285255.1 uncultured bacterium
TAGAGGAAATGATGCAAGAAGTCATGACCCTGTTAACAATGAATTTGGAGGAAGCGGAGGCGGAGGCGGAGGAGTAGTAGGTGACTCCTTTGAACAAGGTTCAGGCGGTAACGGGTCTAGTGGTTATTTGAGGATAAGGTGGGATGCAAGTGAGCAGGAGTAAATAAAGGGGCATAAGCCCCTTTATTTATTATTTTTTAACCTTTACTACATTAGGATTAAGCGCCAGCCAAGTAAATGCTTCTGCTTCTTTTTGCGGAATTTCCAGTACAAAAATACCGCCGTATTTACCTCTTTGAGTTATAAGATAGCCCTCATCACAAAGTATTGAAACAGCTTTTTTGACTGTATTAGTACTTACAGACAGTATATCAGCAAGTTTTATCATAGAGGGAATTTTATCCCCTGATTCATAGTTTTGAATTATGTATTTTTTAAGAGCATCCAGTGTTTTTTCCCAACTATACAAATAAGTTGTTTTAAGACTTTCTTTCTGACCTCTGCTCATAAAAAGAGATTTCTCTTCTCTTTCTTTTTGTCTTTTTATTTTTTGCGGGTCGTTAAGATATATTGTCCCGTATCTACCGCGTCTTGAGAGAATTATGCTTTGCTCGTTTAATATACGAGTCGCCTCATTTACCGTCCTTATGCTAACATTAAGCATTTTTGAAAAATCTTCATTCGATGGTATACGCTCTCCTAAAACACAGTTGTCCTCAATATATTTTTTTATTCTTTCAACTGTTTTATCAATAAGAGTGGTGACAGTATTATCATGTTTTGGATTTTGTGTTTTTTGTTCGATTTTATTTTGATAAATCCAACAAACCTTATTACCCTTAAGCTCAACTCTTAATAAAATTCCTTCGCGCACTAAACACTCAAGCGCAAGACGCAGAGTATTTTGATGCAGACTTATAATCGAAGAAAGCACAGCCACATTAGGAAGTTGAGAACCTGTTTTGATTTTATTATCCACAATATAATTTTTAAGTTTAATAACAGCGATATCTTTTTTCGAGAGCATTTTTTCAAATTTGGCACTACTTGAATTAGGATTTTTAACCGCCGTTCCTATTGATTGCTTGGACTCAAAATACCCCATATCCTCGGCCTGCCTTATGGCGTTTTGAACAGTACCTATACTTACGCCAAGATAACTTGCAAGTTCAGTTTTGGAGGGCAAAAGCATTCCATATGAGATACTACCATTCTTAAGGGATGAGGTAACATAATCTATAAGCCACTTTAGGACAGTTTTTTCTTTTGACAATAAAGATGCCTTGTAGTCGGGTTTTTTAATATCAATCTGAGAAATTAAAATCTTTTTCATAAGCAACCGTTTGTTTTTATAATTATATAACACTATAAAAAGTAAACAATATTTTTTTTGACAAGTATGACTTAAAAATGTATTCTTATTTAATACACTTAAAAAGGAGCTATGCTATGTCAAACACCGAAAAAGAACTTAAAGGCACAAAGACTGAAAAAAATCTATTGGAGGCGTTTTTAGGCGAATCAGGGGCAAGAAACAAATACACATATTTTGCCTCGGCTGCAAAAAAAGACGGCTTTGTACAGATTTCAAAAGTTTTTGAAGAAACAGCAAACAACGAAAAAGAGCACGCTAAAATTTGGTTTAAACTATTAAACGGAGGCTCTATTGGAGATACACTGAATAACCTAAAAGAAGCAGCATCAGGCGAAAACTACGAATGGACGCAGATGTATGCTCAATTTGCAAAAGAAGCAAGAGAAGAAGGTTTTGACAAAATCGCCTTCCTTTTTGAAAAAGTTGCAAGTATCGAAAAACACCATGAAGAAAGATATAAAAAGCTCTTATCAAACATAGAAGAAGATAAAGTATTTAAAAAAGAACAAAAGGTTACTTGGGAATGCGCTAATTGCGGTTTTAGATTTGACGGAGAAAATGCAGCAGAGATATGCCCTGTATGCTCGCATCCTAAATCATACTTCTTTGTTGTTGAACAAAAATATGAATAAAAATAAGGGGCTCATCGCCCCTTTCTTTTTTAAAAGACAAAAAATAAACTTATTAAATTCTTACAAATGTTGAAACACAACTAAAATCTCGAACTTTTTCGCATACCCAACCGCCTCCTCCGGGGCCGTTGTATGCACCGCTTGCGTTTGAAGTATTACCTTCTATAGTATGTATGCCCTCAGAATCCACTTTTGTAACAATACCAATATGACCTTCTGAGTTCATAATAAGCAAGTCACCGGGTTTTGCCTGACTGGGGTCGCTAAAAGCTCTTCCGGTTTGTCTTGCCCAAGATGCAATTGAAGGACAGTATGCATGGTTAATTGAATCATAACCCTCAGGAACAGTTCCTGCATTTACAAGACAATAATAAACAAAGTCAGCACACCAAGCGCCTGAGTGAAAACCTGTTGAGCTCATTAAGCTTGACATATCAGCAGCACTTTTACCACTGTATTGTAGACCAAAATTCGCAGCAGCTGATGATGTTCCCGTTCCAGCCGCAGCGCCCGTCAATGAACCTGTCAGGGAAGACAATATACTTGAATATGCGCCTGATGTATTCATTGTACTCATTTTTGAAAGCAATTTTTGAAGATACTCATCCAGCCCACCGCCGTTTATTGCCTTGGAAAATTTTCTCTGGTCAATTCCGACAGCGCTTACACCTATTGCCTCTTCGCCAGAAAGTTTGCCGTTTCCATCGGTGTCATATGCTTCAAAGGTTCTTTCTATGCCTCTGTTTTTTATTCTTTCAAAAAACTCTTTATCTTCTCCTTGAAGACCTTCTTCAACCTTTTGTCTGAACTGTTCCAAATCACAACCCGCCATAAAACGAGTATCTATTGCACAATCCTTTGATTTTGTTGCAGATGATGTCTGAGCGTTTTGAGTATTTAATAAATCTGTCGAAAGTCCTACTGACATTTTGTATCCTATATATGCTTTATATATATAAAGTATATATAGAAACAAAAAATTGACATTTTTTTATTTTTTTTACAATTATTTACATTATCTGCCGACAGAATAGTATTCAAAACCTTCTTTTGCAATCATACTGGGGTCATACTGATTTCTGCCGTCAAAAATAATCAACTGTTTTAATAAACCTTTCATCTTCTCAAAATCAGGCATTCTAAACTCATGCCACTCGGTTAGAAGCAATAGCGCATCAGCATCTTTAAGTGCATCATAACTATCTGTTGCATAATAAATTTTATCTCCAAATATTCTTTTAGCTTCCTTAATTGCGCGCGGGTCGAAAGCTCTTATCTTTGCGCCACATTTAAGAAGCGTATTTATAATAGTAATAGAGGGAGCTTCTCTCATATCGTTTGTTTGTGGCTTAAAAGAAAGTCCCCATATTGCAAAAGTTTTACCCTCAATATTATTATCAAATCGCTTTAATATTTTATCCGTAAATATTTTTCTCTGTTTTAAATTGGTATCGTAAGCGGCATTAAGTATTAAAGGGTCAAGGTTGTTTTCTTTAGCAGTATTTATAAGCGCTCTTAAATCCTTTGGGAAACAACTGCCCCCAAAACCAATACCCGCATATAAGAAGCTGGGGCTTATCCTTCTGTCCGCACAAACGGCGTTTTTTACAACAAGAGCGTTTGCTCCGACTTTCTCACAAATATTTGCTATTTCATTTGCGTATGAAATTTTAAGAGCTAAAAAACAATTTGCCGCATATTTTGTCATCTCAGCCGATTTCAAATCCATTACCATAACAGGATTCCCATTTAGTATATGAGGAGCGTAGAGCTCTTGCATTATTTTTGTTGCCTTCTTTGAGTCTGAGCCGATAACTACTCTATCGGGTTTCAGAAAATCCTCAACCGCTGCCCCCTGTTTTAAAAATTCAGGATTTGAAACAACATCAAAATCAACATCTGTAATTGATTTAATATATTCAATTAACTTATGCCCTGTACCAACAGGTACTGTTGATTTATTAACAATTACTTTGTATTCATCAAGCGCTTTAGCTATCTCTTCTACCACCTGCCACAGCGCAGACAAATCCGCACTACCGTTTTCCCCCTCGGGAGTTCCAACAGCAATAAAGCATATTGAAGATTTTTTAACTGCGTATGAAATGTCACAACTAAACTCCAGTCTTCCTCTTTTTATGTTTTCAGAAAGCAAATCATCTAAAAGCGGCTCATATATTGGCGCTATTCCATTTTTTAAATTTTCTATCTTGCTTTTGTCTTTATCAACACAGACTACATCATTACCCATATCGGCAAGACAAGTTCCCGCAACTAAACCAACATAACCCGTTCCTATAACACAAACTCTCATGCCTTTTGTAACTCCGTAAAAAATTCGGCAGTTTTTTTAAGCCCCTCTTGTATTGTTACTCTTGGATTAAAGCCAAGTTTTTCTTTAGCTTGAGTGATGTCCGGTTTTCTTTTCGTCGGGTCATCAGATGGCAACGGCAGAAAAACAAGCTTTGAATTTGAATTTAACAGTTCTAATACATATTTTGCAAAATCAATTATTTTAAACTCATCAGGATTTCCAAGGTTAAATGGCCCTTGATAATCGCTTTGCATAAGCAATATTAAACCTTCAACCAAATCACTTATATAACAAAAAGACCTGCTTTGAGTACCATCACCATATATTGTAATATCTTCATTTGAAAGCGCCTGTATAATGAAATTTGAAACCACTCGTCCGTCATCAGGACTCATATTAGGGCCGTATGTATTAAAAATTCTGGCTATTTTAGCATTAATACCATATTTTCTGATATAATCACAAATCAGAGTCTCAGCTGCCCTTTTACCTTCATCGTAACAAGCCCTTATACCGTTTGGATTAACATTGCCAAAGTAAGATTCTTTTTGCGGATATTCTTTGGCATCTCCGTATACTTCGCTAGTTGAGGCCTGAAGCAACTTTGCACCTGTTTTTTTTGCAAGTTCAAGTGCGTTTATAATGCCAAAAACAGAGGTTTTAAAGGTAAATATAGGGTCTTTTTGATAATGCGGAGGTGAAGCAGGGCAGGCAAGGTTATATATTTCATCAACTTCAAAAAAATAAGGGTCGATAACATCTGCTTCAACAAACTTAAAATTTTCATTTTCAAAACAAGGTGTTAAATTTTTTAAATCACCCGTATAGAGATTATCAAGACAAATAACAAAATTACCCTCATCAAGCAATCTTTTTGCCAAATGAGAGCCAATAAAACCTGCTCCTCCTGTTATA
>CASDXV010000036.1 GCA_949285255.1 uncultured bacterium
ATTCTTGTACACCAAGGGCAAAAAAATCTCTAAATGGTGGTATGTTACAAAGTGGAGCGCAACTGCTTACCTTTGGTCTATGTGGCTTATGCAGGATGCGGCAAATCTTTATGTTTATCTGCCAAGAAAACTTGATTTTGCGCAGATGATAGTAACTCTTGGAATTTTTGTCACTTTCCTTGGCTGGATAGTTTACAAGCGCGGCGGGGAAATTCAAAATATCGTGAAATTAAAAACGAATACTCAAGACATCCGCTCTGCTACGATAATCGATGTTACTTATGCTTCAATTCTTCTGTATTTTCAATATGTAAATAATGTTCCAATGTCTACCACATGGGTATTTTTGGGACTTCTTGCGGGTAGAGAAATAGCAATGTATAACAGGTTGAGATTTGAAACTCAGAAAAAAGTCTACAAGCACGTAGTAAAAGACCTTACAAAAGCGCTCATTGGTCTTGTTGTTTCTATGGTTGTTGTGTGTTTAATTAATCACTTTGATAAAATAATAAAAGTTATACACACATACCTACATCTTGATTAGTTCTTTTTCTTTCTTTTTGCGCGGTTTTATTTTCTATATAGCAGTATTTATTTAAAAACCCCGCCATATCCATCGCTTTTATCTTATTTTTATTTTTGTATATATATTTGCTTGCAAAAATTGAAAACTTTAAACTCCAAAGGCAAGTAGGACAAGAAGTCAGGACAATATCAGAGTTTGTTTCAATTATGCCTTTTATTTTTTTTATTGCAATATTAAATGCAAGTTTTGGATGCCTGATAAAAAAATCCCCTCCAAAGCCGCAGCAGTCCTGAGCGTTTTTTGCCCTTGTGTAAGTTATGTTTTTGATAGATTTTAAAATGTCTTCAATTTCTTTTATATCTTTGCCTGAAGATTGCATATGACAAGGCATATGATATGTAACTTTTAGAGGTTTTTTTGAACTCAGAGGAAGAGTTTTATAAATATCTGTGTAAAATACCAGTTTGTCTTTGTTTTTCGGATTTTTAAACGGATAGTTTTTAACCGTATCAAAACAAGTGGCGCAGTCAAAAACTACAAGTTTGGCATTTTCTATAATATTTTCATTAAATTCAGCCATATTATTATGTATGTCTTCTCTGCCTTTAGTCAGATGAGGAAGCCCGCAGCACTTGAAGTTTCCGTTTTTTAGCTTAACTGTGGGGATTTTGAGCTCTTGTTTTAGTTCTTTTGTAATACAGCCTTCAAAGTATAATATGTTTGAATTTTTATTGTATTTAGGAGCGGTTTTAAAAAGTGAAAAAGCTTTAAGAGTTGATATTTTAAGCTTAAATACAAAATCTGAGGTTAGGATTTTGCCAATAAAAGACAATTTTCTTTCTTTAAAAAATACACCTGTCGTATCAACGCCTGAGGGGCAGTTTAGCTTGCATTTTTCGCAATTTAAACACAAATCAAGACTCTGAAGAATTTTTCTGTTTAACTTTAGTTCTCCTTTTTTTAAGCCTAAAATCTGCATAAGTTTGCCGCGCGCAGTTGAGTTTTCGCTTTTTATTTGTTCATAAATGGGGCATACTCCCTGACAAAGCCCGCAGCGAGAGCACTTTAAAATATTTTGTTTTACTTCTTTATCTCTCATAGTTGTAGTATAATTCAATTATGAAACAAGCTCAATCTGTTCTTGAATTTACTTTAATTGTTGCGTTTGTACTGATTTTTATAAGTATATTTCTCAACAGTTTTAAACTAAAAGGAATAGAACAACAGGCGACTTTCGGTGTTAAAGATTCAGGTACAAATACGGTTGTTGTGCCGCCTATGACACCATAAGGGGGATGAATGAAAAGCGCGGTTTTAAAAGATTTAAGAGTTAATATAATTGAAACAAAAAAGCCTTCTCTTGATTCAAAAGGTGCGATTATAAAGGTTTTAGGCTGCGGCTTGTGCGGTTCTGATATAGTAAAAATTAAACACGCTACCAAAGAGAACGAATTAAATATTAAACTCGGGCATGAGGTGGTAGGTGAAATTGTTGAAATAGATACAAATACTTCATATAAAAAAGGGGATATTGTAGCTCTGGGGCATCACTATCCTTGCTTTAACTGTGATTACTGTAGAATTGGCGCATATTCAATGTGTCAGACATTTAAAAATTCAAACATCTTCCCTTGCGGATTTTCTGAGTATATTAAAGTGGATGAAAACCACCTTAAATATACTGTTTATAGTGTTCCTGATAATTTAGAATACGAGGAAGCAGCTTTTCTTGAGCCTTTAGCTTGTGTGGTTAGAGCAATAAGAAGAGCAGGGTATGAGCTAAATTCTGACAATACAAAATCAAACGCTCTTGTCTTGGGGCTTGGCTCTATTGGTTTTATCACTGTGCAAGCTCTTAAGGCTTTTGGAGTGAATGCTTATGGTTTTGATATAAATAAAGAGCGCAGCGACTTTGCTCTAAAGTATGGTATTGAGTATAAAAAAGACACATATGACACGATTTTTATGACTTCAGGCTCATCAAAAGCCATACCGACAGCGCTTGAGCATGTTAGAAACGGCGGGAAAATTATAGTATTTTCATCAATTGAAAATGAAGAGGGCTATAAAAATAATGATATTTACTATAGAGAATTAAGCATAATTGCAAGTTATTCACCCTCTCCAAAAGATTATGAAATCTCGTATAAACTGCTTTGTGACAAAAAGGTAAAAGTCAATGATGTAAGTACCATTTATACTCTTGACAATTTGGCGTCGGCGGTTGAAGATATTATTTGCGGAAAGATTTTTAAGGCGTATATAAAAATATGAAAATGAAAGCTGTCAGATACTATGCCCCTAAAGACATTCGCTATGAAGAAGTGAATGTTAAAATGCCCGAGGAGGGTGAAGTCCTTGTTAAAGTTGAGGCAGCTCTTACTTGCGGAACGGATGTAAAGACTTATAGAAGAGGGCATCCTGTTTTGATAAAAAAAACGCCCTCGGGCTTCGGGCATGAATTTGCCGGAACGATTGTAAAATTAGGCGAGGGTGTAGAAAACTTTAAAATAGGTGATAGAGTAGTGGGGGCAAATTCCGCACCTTGCGGAGAGTGCTTTTTTTGCAGGCGCGGGGAAGAAAATTTGTGCGAAAATCTTGACCTGTTAAACGGCGCTTACGCTCAATACATTACTATTCCAAAAAGAATTGTAGAAAAAAATCTTTTAATAATACCTGATGAAGTGCCATTTAGGCGTGCGGTTTTTTGCGAACCTTTGGCAAATGTAGTGCATGGGATAGAAAGAACTCCAATTAACAAGGGTGATACCGTTGGTATTGTCGGTATTGGCCCGATAGGGTTGATGTTTGCAAGGCTTGCAAAATTAAAAGGTGCAAAAGTTATTGCTATGGGCAGAAACCCGCTAAAGCTCAAAATGGCGCATGAATTTGCTCAGGCAGATGAGGTTATAGACCTTAAAAAATACCCTGACCCAAAAGATTTAATATTGACTATGACAGAAGAAGGCAGGGGGTTAGACGTTGCAATAGAGTGTGTCGGTTTGCCTGAAATCTGGGAGAGTATGTTTTCTTTAGTAAGAAGAGGCGGCACGGTGCATCTTTTTGGCGGGTGTTCGTCAGGAACAAGCGTAAATATTGACACACGACGCTTGCATTATGATGAAGTAAATATTATAAGCGTATTTCACCATACGCCAAAGTACTTCAGGCGCGCGCTTGAGCTTATTTCAAGCGGGGAAGTGGATGTTGAAAAACTAATAACTAAAACCATGCAAATGAAGTACGCAAAACGCGCACTTGAAATGCACCAAAATGGCGAAGCTATAAAGGTTTTATTGGAGAATTAGTTACATATATTTGCTAAAAATACTTTCTTTGGCAGGAGTTTTCATACTTTCGGCTTTTTGGGCTGCTTCATCGTATATTTTGTGTATATCTTTTGTGCTTAAATTTTTATAAAAGAGGGACATTTTAGCTGTTCCTTCGTATTTTTGTCCGTTAATTTCCTTTTCGACTTTCATTGCCAACATATAATCTTCCCAGCCGTCTGTTATAAAGACTTTGACTGTGTCATCTTTGCCATTTTCTTCGAGCTCTTCAAGGGCGCTTTTTATAATTGAGGAATTAATCCCGCCGAGTTTTTCTTCCGGTGTTTTTTTGAAGTCCTCAGTAAATTTTACGTTTGACCCAAAGTTGACATTTGAAACACTGTTTATTTTCATATTACCTCCCTTATGTAAAAATGTTTGTATTGTAGTAAAACACGTAAATAAAATATTTTGTTGACTTGTGAGTTTGAGCTGGTATTATATTCCTATCGGCTTTGCCGCGTTAGCCTTTGTTGAGTGAAACGAAACAAAGAAAATAAGAAAATTTCACCAACTGAGCTAACAAGGGAAGTTGAAAATTTAATAGGTTTGC
>CASDXV010000037.1 GCA_949285255.1 uncultured bacterium
ATATTCTTTATATAATTATATATATTTATACAGCTACCCTATCCAGACTTTGCACTTTTCTCCCGTAACAGGGTCTACAGGGTTATTTGTACCCCCGAGTCCGTTTTGGTAACCTTGTGCCTTATTGGCGCCTATCTCCAGAATATCGTTTTGTCCTTCATAAGACTCGCCGCCTTCACGTCGTGAAATACCGCCCGAGCCGCCCGCCTGAGGGGCAGAGGGATTTACACCCGGCGTATAATTTACCGGCTGTTTGTACATTTCATAATCATAACCGCCTACAGGGCCAATTGTTGTCATAATTATTCCTTATTTTCTTCTACATATAAATAAAAACTTTCCCGCCGTAAAAATTGCACCCGCGTTAACAAAACTTTACACACCTCGGCAATGAAAAATCCTTTTATGCAAGGGAAAATGCAAAATATTAAAAAGGAGGGAAAATATGAAATTCAGCATTATAAAAAGGGAGCCTTCGTACTTTTTTAACAACATCCACGAAGATTTAACAAGGTTTTTAAAAGATACTTTTGGTGATATGGAATTTATGGATAAGGGGCATCTACCTGTAGAGATGACTTTTAGACCAGCTATAGAGGTAAGAGAAACAAGCAAAAACTACAAAATCAAAGTAGAGCTTGCAGGTGTTAAAAAAGAAGATATTGACGTTGATTTATACGAAAACGGCATAGTCCTGAATGCTCAGGCAAAATACGAAAACAAGGAAGAAAAAGAAAATATTCACATAAGCGAATTTCGCTACGGTAATTTTACAAGGACAATACCTTTTGAGCATCCTGTAAACCCCGAAAGTGCAAAAAGCGAATTTAAACACGGCGTGCTTAAGATTATCCTTGATAAAAAAGAACCCGAAAAAACCGAAGAAAGCAAAAAGCTTAAAATAGACTAGGCTACAGGGTCATTAGTGCAAGCAGCACAGTCTTTTTCGCTTACCATAAATGAATTTGAAAGCTCCTCGCGAAGAGTTTTTGCATCAACAAACTCTATCGGGGAGTTTTCGTCTTTTTGCAGATAAATTTTTTCTATTCCCGCCTGAACTATAAATCTTTTACACAAAATACAGATAAAATTATGACCCCAGATATACATCGTTGCGCCCTTGCACCTGTCTTGCCCTGCTTGAATTATGGCATTTTGTTCAGCATGAATTGAACGGCAGGTTTCATACCTTGTGCCTGACGGGATATTATTTTTTATCCTGTAACAGAAACCAAGTTCGGCACAAGAAACCACTTTTGAGGGTGTACCGTTGTAGCCTGTAGCTTTTATTTTTTTATCTTCACCGACAATGACTGCTCCAACGTGAGCTCTTAGGCAGTTTGAGCGTGAAGCACAGGTTTTTGCTATTTCTAAAAAATACTCATTCCAAGGCTTTATCATAATCTAAAATTAGCACAACAAGCTAAAGTTATCAAGCAAGGAATTTTTACTCCGCTCCAAGACCGCTCCAGCTTTTATTTTCATCTAATCTTACTTTGTAACCAAGAATTGCTGCAATATCCTGAAACTCACTCCATTTGACCGTTTCGTTGATAAGTTTTCTTGAAAGATTGGATTGAGTTATGTTATATCCGTATTTATCGTTTAAGCTTTTTGCCAGAGAACTAAGCGATACATTGCGCCTTAAAAGCATCATTTTGACTATTTCCCTGACGCTTATTTTTTGTTCTGTCATTATTCTAATATTCTATAAAATCCGTGTTTAATTGACTTGTTATATCAATATTGATATAATTATATCGATATTGATATTTTTAAGATACGAAGGGAGAGTCGATTTATGGCTCAGAATATTTGCGCTGCGCAAAAATTTAGAGGATTTACTTTGGCTGAATTATTAACAGCAGTCCTTGTAATATCAGTTATTATGGTAGCTTTAGCTCCTGTTATAACAAAAAGAATGAAAGACTCTATTGCTGTACAAACTGATAATAAAAAGGGTCTTGAAATATACACTAACCCAGGGACCTATACTTTTGATGTTCCTGTTGGTATAAATACTTTATTTATTCAAGGTTCAGGAGGCGGCGGAGGCGGAGGGGGTGCGACCTTAAGCAGTGAAATTTCAATCGCAAAAACCGCTAATTCAACTTGGACGGTGCCAAAAGGGGTAAATCAAATTACTCTTAAAATCACAGGCGCAGGAGGAGGCGGAGGGGGTGCAAATGGTGTCGCTACAGGAAAGGTTTGCAAAAGCTACGACTGGGACAAGTGGAACTCCGGAAGCGGACTAAGCCCTATACCTGAATATCAAATAGTAAGAGGGGCTGATGATGGCGGCGATTTGTGTATGTTTACAAAATCCATAGATGGCAGATACCCAAACTGGGGATCTGTTCAAAACCTAACAGTAGGGGATAATATAACATGCCAAGCAGGAAAATGTTGTTGGAGAATACTGCCCGAAAATATTAAAAAAGGTAGTGCAATATGCACATACATCGCAGCAAGTGATATGTGCAGCTACTACCCAAGCCCCCGATCAATAAGTATCAATACTTCAAACCCAGAAAGAACAACATATAGATTGCCAACATATAATGAGTTAAAATACATTAGAGACAATATAACCAGTCTTTATAACAAGCTGAATATATGTGGCACAAATGACAATTACTACTGTCCCGACCAACCTGCAAATGTACCATCTGATTACATATGCAACGGAGTAATCATAAATTCTGCAGGGATGTCTCAGGGTGTACAATATATGACCTGGGGGCAAGGCTCATACCATTCGCTTGCAACTTTTACATGTATTAATAAAGTTGTAAATAATGCACTCGACACATACGCAATGCAAGCCAAATGCGCACGCCCTCTAAAACATGTCAGCGCATTTTCGGGTGCAGGCGGAGCATCCGGAGCAATCATGGAAAAAACCGTCAGTGTATTACCAAATGACATTTTTGAAATAACAATAGGCACAGGAGGTAATGGAGGAGCTTCAAAAACAAACGGCTCACAGGGTGGAACAACAAAAGTAGTGCATAAAAGGGGCGGGGTTGAACTTGGGACATATTATGTTAAAGGCGGACTTGGCGGTAAAGCTGCAACAAGTACATCTCATGGCAGTGCATATACAAATGGAACTTCAAGTTCTGAAACTACACCGCTTGGCACATGTTATGCAACATCAAGAAAAAGTGCTGCAGATACTCTAAGCGGAGGTAATACACAGTGTAATATTATTTCTTATTCGGGCAAAGAAGGAAGTGACACACAAGGCGGCAACGGAGGTATGGTAAATAATACAGGTACTATTAACCCGGGTGAAGCTTCTTCGGGCGGAATAGTATATGATGACCCAGCAAGAGCTTTTGGTGTCAGAAACACTACACTTGAGGCAGATTATGCAAAAGGACAAAATGCAAGCGAGTATGGCTTTGGAGGAGGCGGAGGATTGACTCCGACTTGGGCAAGTTCGACAAGTCATATATTTCAAGGCGGTAAGGGTGCAAGCGGAAAAGTAGAGATACTGTATAAGCTTGCACTACCCGGAGCAGGTGGTGGCTCAGGAGCACGTGTAGGAGGGCAAGAAAGCGGAACTAATAAAAGCTATGAAATCAAATATAAAGTAAAAGAAGGTGACAGAATAGTATTAGAAGTTGGCTCGGGAGGCTCCGGCGGCTCTGCAGGACAAAACGGCTCAAACGGCACTCCAACTATTGTAGGTAAAAATGAAATAATATTTTTGGCAGGTGAAGGCGGCAAGACAGTAACACAAGAGCAAAAAGATAATATAAGGGATTGTGTTCAAAATGCAGCAAGTAATTCGGCAATAAGCAGTTGCTTAAATAATGCTTCCTGGAAACCTCAGGGGGGAAGGTCTGCAGTAGTATCTACAGATAACCAAATCCAAACCACAAGTCTTGGACTTTTGATTTCAAATACTTCTAATACAACATTTAATTTTACCCCGACAACATTTAAGGGAGAGGACGGTAACACATCTTCACAAGTAAGTGTAAATCAAACCCCTTGGAGTTATGGCTTTGACGGTGGAGTCGGAGGAGCGCCTTTTGGCATTAGAGCGTCTAATGTCACGGCAGCGGTAAGCTGTGGCGGCGGGATAAGTGCAAATTATGGAGATACTACAAATGCGCAGAATTATACCTGTACATCAGGAGCTACATCCGGAAATAACGCAAAAACTCACGACTCTGCAAATAATGAATTTGGAGGCAGTGGAGGAGGTGGAGCCGGAGTGGTAGCAGAAACTGCCGAACAAGGTTCAGGTGGTAACGGGTCTAGTGGTTATTTGAGGATAAGGTGGGATATGTCAGAGCAAGAGTAAACTCTTGCTCTAAGGATTAAATACACGCAAAAAGATACATACTAAAAAGCCACG
>CASDXV010000038.1 GCA_949285255.1 uncultured bacterium
GTTTCAGGAAGAACAGTAGGTACAGGTGTTAATATCGCTGCAAACGGTGTTGAAGAAATCGGAGATGAGTTATCTGATACATTTGTTGACACTCTTTGCTTACAACCTGTAGCAGGTGTTAAGAGATTTGGAAGTTCATTTATTACACTTGGTAAGGGTATTTATGATACTTGTAAAAATATCATAAGCGGTGTATTTGGTGTAATTTATGAAATTGGCGATGAAGTTGTTTACTTAATCGTTCCAAGCTTATCTAATGCTTCAAGCCTTAACCCCGGTGAAGAGCTGTTAATCATATTCTAGTAATATGACATAAGTTTGACGGCGGATGAGATTTCACCCGCCGTTTTTAATTGAAAATTTTTTTTAAAAAAAATTAAAGCTTATATCCTGCTTCAAAAGAGTCAATGTTTCTTTTTAAAAATGCGGGGTTTTTCTTTTTTGAAACAAATTCAAGAGCACTTAGGGCGCTTTCTTTTTTAATTATTTGTGTTTTATTTACAAAATAACCAAAGGTTACAATGTTTAAAAGTCCGCCTTCAATACCTTGAGCACAGTCGCCAAGTTTTACCATAAGGTAATTTACATCATCTCTTGAGGGAGATTTTTCAATTATTGAAGAGTTCCCGATAACAAGAGCGCCTTTTGCCATTGTTTTTTCAAACTTTTCCATGGCTTTATCGTTTAAAAATATGCCATAATCAGCGTTATCAATGATAGGGGAGGCAATTTCGTTATCTGAAATTTTAACCGAGCAGTTTGCATGTCCACCTCTCATCTCTGCGCCGTAAGAGGGAATCCAAGTGGTATTTTTACCCTCTATCATTGCAGCTTGAGCCAAAGTTGTACCGAAAAAAAGTACTCCCTGACCGCCGTATCCTGCTATTATTATGCTTTTTTCCATATTTTCTATGCCATACTTTCCGTAAAATCTTTAAAAATTCCAAGTCTGTGGACTTTTGTTACTTCGTTTTTAATATATTCTAATGCCTGAACAGGTTTTAGTTTCCAGCCTGTAGGACACGCTGCAATAACCTCTACAAAAGCAAAGCCAAGCCCTTTTATTTGGCATTCAAATGCTTTTTTAATAGCAGCTTTTGCTTTTATTATGCTTTGAGGTGAAAATATTGCCACCCTTGCAACAAAAGCAGCCCCGTCGCAGTTTGAAATCATCTCGGATATTTTAGCAGGGTAACCTGAAATTTTAGGGTCTCTGCCGTTTTTGGTTGTTGCGGTAACTTGCCCTAAAATGCTTGTAGCGCTTGCTTGACCGCCTGTCATGCCGAAGTTTGTATTATTGACACATATTGTTGTGATATTCTCACCGCGAAGTGCTGTGTGCATAAGTTCATTAAAGCCTATTGTAGCGGCGTCACCGTCACCTTGGTAGGTAAATACTATTTTATCGGGCTTAGAGCGTTTAACCCCTGTTGCAACACAAGGGGCTCTGCCGTGGTCGGCGCCTACAATATCAAGGTTATAGAATTTATCAAGGTTTATGGAGCAGCCGACAGAAGCCGTGGCTATTGTTTTTGTGTGTATTTTAAGCTCTTCAAGGACTTCTGCTATAAGCCTCAGTACAACCCCATGCCCGCATCCTGCACAGAAAGGGTAGTTGTAATTTTTCTTGTAAGGCTCAGGCCTTTTAAATACTTGCTGCAAGGTTTGTTCCATATTGTTTCTCTTTTGATAGTTCTAAAATCTTGTTGTAAATTTCTGATGAATTGATTATCGCACCGCCTGTTTTTCCAAAGAACTCAACCGGTACTGAGCCGTTTAGTGCAATTTTTACATCTTGAATCATTTGCCCCATATTAAGTTCAATATCAAGAACGCACTTTTTGTTTTTTGCCGTTGCAAAAAGTTCTTTTGATGGGAATGGCCACAGGGTAATTGGTCTAAACAGCCCTACTTTGATACCTTTTTCTCTGGCCGCGTTAACTGCTGATTTTGCAACACGTGCTACTGTTCCAAAGGCCGTAATTATTATGTCGGCATCATCGCAGAGGTAGTTTTCATACATCACCTCTTTTTCTTCGATTTGGGCGTATTTTTTAAATATTCTATGGTTTAGTCTCTCCAGTATATCATCGCCCATATGAAGTGACATAAGGCTTCTGCCGTCTCTTTTTTGCGCGCCTTCTCCTGTACCGTCAAGCGCCCATTCATCGGTATTAACCGTGCTAAAAGCATTGCCCTCAGGCATTTCAACAGGTTCCATCATTTGCCCTAAAATACCGTCAGCAAGGAGCATGGTGGGGTTTCTGTATTTCATTGCAAGGTAGAACGATTTTTGTGTTAAAAGTACTGCCTCGCTAATTGTTGAGGGGGCAAGGACAATTGTCCTGTAGTCGCCGTTTCCGCCGCCCTTAACCGATTGGAAGTAATCTGCTTGAGATGGTGTAATATCCCCTAATCCGGGGCCTGCGCGCATAACGCTTATTATTACTCCGGGGATTTCAGCGGTCGCCATGGATGAAATAGCCTCTTGCATAAGCGCTATAGCACAGCTTGATGATGATGTCATTGCAAGAGTTCCGGTTGAACCTGCACCAATTAACATATTAACGGCTGCAAGTTCGCTCTCGGCACTTATATATGTTCTGCCGATTTCAATCATCTTTGAGCTCATATACTCGCCGATTTCATTTTGTGGAGTAATAGGGTAACCAAAATAGCACTGACAACCTGCATTTATCGCAGCTTGTGCTATGGCTTCATTCCCCTTCATTAATATTTTTGACATTTTTATCCGCTTATTTTAATACTTCATATATTGCCATATCAGGGCAACTCATTGCGCAAAGTGCGCATCCGAGACACTCATTGTTCTTATCAACAAATTCAACATATTTATTGCCGGCATGGTTTACATGTTCATTGTTTAGCTTGATAAGTCCCTTGGGACATACGCTTGCGCAAATCATGCAGCTTTTACATTTTTCTTTGTCTATTTTTATCTCGGACATACCTATATCTTAGCACTTCATAAAAAAATAACATTAAAAAAAATATATTTTAACAATTGCTTAATACTTACAGTTGCACCCTGCCGTCAAGCGCTTTTACAAGTGTCATTTCATCCGCGTATTCAAGCTCACAGCCCAAGGGCAAACCAAAAGCTATACGAGAAACTTTTATATCAAAGGGCTTTAGTAATTTTGTCAAATAAAGGCTTGTAGCTTCCCCCTCAACAGATGGATTAAGTGCAAGTATTACTTCTTTTATGTCATTGTCATGTACTCTTTTTAAAAGTTCCCTTACTCTTATATCATCTGGCCCTATGCCGTCAATTGGCGAGATAAGCCCCTGTAGCACGTGATAGAGCCCCTTGTATTCGTTTGTTTTTTCTATTGCTATAAGGTCTTTTGTTTCTGATACCACGCAAATTGTACTTTTATCTCTTGTAGGATTGGAACAAATCTCACAAGGGCTCTGCGATGTCATATTAAAGCATATTTCACAGTATGAAATTGTATTTTTTGCCTCAACCATTGTCTGGGCAAATTTTTCAACTTCATACTCTGGCATTTTAACAAGGTGTAAGGCAAGCCTCTGTGCGGTTTTTGGCCCTATTGAGGGAAGCTTTTGAAAGCATTCAATGAGCTTTGCCAACGGTTTTGTGTATTCCATTAGAATAATCCCGGAATGCTGATACCGCCTGTAATAGCTTTCATTTTTGTTTCCATTTGAGCGGTAGCTTTATCTGTCGCAGATGTTATTGCTTCAATTATTAAATCCTCAAGCATTTCAAGTGTATCAGAATCAACAGACTCTGGGTTCTCCGGATTAATTGCCTCAGGTTTTAATTTAATGCTTTTAAATTTGCCTTGACCGTTGCAGATAACTTCAACTGCACCTGAGGCACTTTGACCTGTTATTTCTATATTTGCAAGCTCATCTTGAGTTTCTTTAAATTTCTTTTGCATTTTTTGAGCCTGCTGCATCATTTGTATCATATTCATTTGTTTTCTCCCCTTAAATATTAATATGGTATTATTATTTTATGAAAAGAATAACATATCTGCAACATTCTTTACATGGTGGTAAAGTTTCCCGCTGGCCTCAGGAAGTTATGCCTCTAAACGTGCATATCGCGGATTACAGGTGGTATAAGTCCAAAGGTTCTCATGAGGCTTATAAATATAAACAGATGGTTAAAGACGCACTGGACGCATGGACAA
>CASDXV010000039.1 GCA_949285255.1 uncultured bacterium
CTTGTAAACAAAACAAAATTCAGCGTACAAACCCTTGCAGGAGTTATCAAACCGGAACTTCTTTCAAACGGGCAAGTTAAAGTTGATATGGGCGCCCCGATTTTAGAAGATGCAAAAATTCCGTTTAAGGGCGAAAGGAAATTAAAAGTATTAGATAAAGAATTTGAGATTTATCCAGTTTCAATGGGCAATCCTCACTGCATAATATTTACGAAAGAAGAACCGCTTGAACTTGCCCAAAAATACGGTCCATCAATTGAAAAGCACGAATATTTTCCTGAAAAAACGAACACTGAATTTGTAAAAATTCTCTCGCACAACGAAGTTGAAATGCGTGTTTACGAAAGAGGCTGCGGTATAACATTGGCTTGCGGAACAGGAGCTTGTGCAACGGTTGTGGCATCAGTTTTAAATAACTTAACAGAAAATAAAGTTAAAGTAAATCTTGCAGGAGGCTCCGTAATCATTGAATGGTGCGGGAATAAGGACAATTTAAAAGAACACGTTTTTATGACCGGACGAGCTGATTACAGCTTTTTTGCAGATTACATCTTGTAAAAATTACTGTTTCCATGATATTATTGGCATACAGCCAAATATAAATAAAAAGGAGAAATGAAAATATGAAAACTTATGAATTATTAGCCGTATTTAAACCAAATCTTGATGCAGAAGAAGTTGACAAACAGATTTCGGCTTTAAACGATATCATTAAAAATTTTGAAGGTGTTGTAGAAAGCACAGACAAAATGGGCAGAAAAAAACTTGCTTACGATATCCAAAACTTCCGTGACGGATTTTTCGTAACAATGAACTTGTCAATACCGGCAGATAAAGTTGCTGAATTCAAAAGACAATTAAGATTGAATGACAATGTTTTAAGAACAATGTTTATGGAAGCACCGAAAGCACACGCTGTTAAGTAGTCCATAGCAAAAGCCACAAAAAGAGGGAAAAATGTCTTTAGCAAAATCAGTAGTAACAGGAACAATATACAGAGCACCTGAAAAGCGCTTCACACAAAATAATGTTGGAGTTTCAGCATTTGTTATGAACATCGGCGACAGAGATGAAATACTTATTCGAGTAATTTCTAAAAGAACTGCATTGGATGACCTTGTTTCATCACTAAACAAAGGCGACAAAGTTCTTGTTGAAGGCAGACTTCAGACAGCTTCCGTAAAATCTGATGACGGAACTGAAAAAAGAATTTACGAAATCGATGCTAATACGATTGAAAGATGGGGAGAAATTACCGCATCTTCAAGTGCTGATTTTGGCGGAGAGGACATTGTAAAATTTGAATCTGATGACATGTCTAATGAGCTGATTAACGAAGACGAAATTCCGTTTTAGTAAATGAAAGGAATTTATAATAATGGGTAAGACAGGAAAATATGCCCTATCAGTAGCTTGTCAAATAGCAACTCAAACACAAAAAAACAAACAATTACAAAGCAAGTCACTCTATAAACATTATCAAAACGGAATAAAATTGGATGACACTCCTGATTTATTTGTAAAAAGCCGTAATTCAATGGCAAATGTTTACAGAAAATCAATTGTAGAAGAAATAGCAGATAGAATATTAGCAAACGTAACAAAAGAAAAAAAATAAGGTCGAGCGCGCAAGCGCACAATAGAAAGGTAAAAATTAAAACAATGGCAAGACAAGAACAAGATAAGAAAAAACGTAAAAACTGCTCACTATGTGCAGACAAAGTTACTTCTATCGATTACAAAGATGCCGCTAAACTAAAAAGATACTTAACAGAAGCAGGCAAAATTATTCCTAGAAGAATAACCGGCAACTGTGCAGAACACCAACGTATGATAGCAAAAGCAATCAAACGTGCACGTGAAGCAGCAATCATTGATTACGTATTTGACTAATTAATGAAAAATACAGTTTGCAAAAAAGAGCGACCACACAAGGCCGCTCTTTTTATATAAAAAATTTAAAAATTAATACTGAAAATACTTATCAAAATCCACATCATCGAAACTGCACAAAAGTTTAAAAACTTCATCATGTTCATCCATTCGCTGAAAAGTATAATTATCGAACTTCCAATATTTAGGATTAATCCCTTTAACAGTAACAATACCTGCATCTTTTAGAATAGTAAGCTTTTTTTTAACAATTTCAAGAGGAAGTTCAACCATCTTAGCAAGCTCAACAGCAGTTACACCCTCTTCTTTGGAGCCTTTTTCCGGTGTCATAAACATTAGCTCCAAGCCGACGGCACGTAAATCTTTATCCTCATTTTCAGGCATATAGTCATACATAACTTTATTCTACCCAAAACAATTTATTTTTATATCATATTTTTAAATTAATTAAATAAAATCCCAACACAAAAAACACCTTAATATCGCAACAAAACTTAACAAAAAAGGCAATTTTTTAGGGAATAAATACTTTATATATATAAGATATAAAAAGAGAAAGGGTTTGTTATGGGCAACCAAGGTCAAGTAGATCCGATATCAGCGATAAAAGCGCAAATAGCTACAATGAGCGAGTTACAAAAGAAAGAATTCGCTAAAGAAACCGGCGTTGATATTTCGGCTGTAAACATTATGAGTTATGAAGCCGCAGAAAGGTATTGTAAAAACCATAACATAAACCTTGGCACAACAAATGTTTGGGCAGATTATAACAAAGCAAAAGCAGATTGGAACACATATCATGAGATGTATGTTCAGGCAAATAATGCTTATTACGAATTCAAAAGAATAGAAAGCAAAGCACAAAAAGAATACACGAGTGCTTATCAAAACGCACTTGCCGAAAACGGAGGAGAAACCCTAAACAGCACTCAAGACTTAGCTATAAGACGTGAAACAAATTATACAACAGACACAATCAAAAACACCTCTGACGCTGATATGACAGCAAGAGCACTTTTGAGCAAATGCTATATGGCAGTAGACAGCCAGCGTGCAGGTTTGCAAAAAGGCATAATAGGTCAAGGCTATCTTAATATAAAAAGTTAATTATACGTAACATGAGTATTTTCATGTATTGCAATTTTTTTTTGATATAATAAAATCCTTTATGTAGAGTGCTTACGCCAATAATCACTCAACAAGAAAAGGAAAAAAATTATGTCAATCAATCTTAAAAACAAGCAAGAAATAATCAAAGAATACGGCGCAAACGAAAAAGATACAGGATCTGCAGCCGTACAAATCGCTTTGATGAGTAAGAAAATTTCTGAACTTACAGAACACCTTAAAGCAAACAAAAAAGACTTTGCAACAAAAAGAGGTCTTTTGATGATGGTAGGTAAAAGAAAAAGATTACTTTCTTACTTGAAAGATCAAAACCTTGATGAATACAGAGCACTTGTTAAAAAGCTTGGTATCAGAGGTTAATCGAAAAGAAACGACAATTAAAAAGGCTGTCATCCGACGGCCTTTTTTAGTATCAAAAGAGAGGGCAAGAGTTTATATGAAAACATTAAAATCAATGCGGCTTCATATCGGGATCTTCGGCAAAACAAATGTCGGCAAATCCTCACTTTTAAACAGAATAACCTCTCAAAACATCTCAATAGTGTCTGAAATCGCAGGAACCACAACAGATATTGTCGAAAAATCAATGGAGCTTCTGCC
>CASDXV010000040.1 GCA_949285255.1 uncultured bacterium
TTACATTTATTACTAACGGAATTTTTGCCGGAGAAATTTAATGTTTTTACTAAATCGTTACATTTTTTTACATTCTAACCCTCAAATATACAAAAAAGGCGGGTCTGAAATACCCGCCTTTTCTTTATTATCAGAGTTTACCTTATTTCTACTTGTCATCCAATGCAGCAACACCCGGAAGTACTTTCCCCTCAATGAATTCAAGAGAAGCTCCGCCGCCTGTTGATACGTGGGTGAAATCTTCTGCTTTGCAGAATTTCTTAGCTGCAGAAACTGAATCTCCGCCGCCGATAACTGATACGGCACCGTTTTTAGTTGCTTCTACTATAGCTTCTAATACAGCCTTTGTTCCCTCTGCAAATGCCGGGTTTTCAAACGCTCCTACAGGTCCGTTCATCAGGATTGTTTTTGAAGATTTAAGAACATCAGCAAATGCTTTTCTTGATTCCATACCTGCGTCTACACCTTCAAACCCGTCAGGAATTTCATTGATTTTGACGAATTTATTTGTGCCGTTGCCTGAAAAATCATCTGTAACTAAAACGTCAGTAGCCATAACCAGTTTAACACCTTTATCAGCAGCTTTCTTTTCGATAGCTTTTGCAACTTCTAACTGATCATCTTCGCAAATAGAGTTACCAATTTTACCGCCGTTTGCCTTAACAAATGTGTATGCCATGCCGCCGCCGATAATTAAGTTATCAACTTTGTCGATTAAGTTTTCTAAAACACCGATTTTAGAAGAAACTTTTGCTCCGCCTACAACTGCTGTGAATGGTCTTGTCGGGTTATCAAGTGCTTGTGACAGGCATCTGATTTCTTTTTCCATCAAAAGACCTGACACTGCCGGTTTAAGAACTTTAGCCAACTTAGCAGTTGAAGTGTGGTTTCTGTGAGCTGCGCCGAAAGCATCGTTTACATAGAAATCACCGAGTTTAGCCAATTCGTTTGCAAATGTCATGTCATCATCTTTTGCTTCTTCTGCTTTGTAAAAACGGATGTTTTCCAAAAGTGCCACCTGACCGTCTTTGAGTGCTTCAAGAGCTTTGTCAGCGCCTTGACCTACAGGTTCAGACACAAACAGAACGTCTTCGCCAAGAACCTTAGACAAATATTTTGCAACAGGTGCCAAAGAAAATTCCATGTTCCATTCACCTTTCGGTCTGCCCAGGTGCGCCATAAGAATAATCTTAGCGCCTTTATCTTTCAAAAATTTAACTGTAGGTAAAATTGCCTGAATTCTTGTATCATCTGTAACGTTTTTGTCTGCGTCCAACGGAACGTTGATGTCAACACGTACTAGAGCTCTTTTACCTTTAATGTCGCCTAAATCGTGAATTGATTTTTTCATAAATTTCTCTCCTTTTTAAAGTAACGTATACTTTGCAAGTCTATTTTACAAAACACAAAGATTTAAGTAAAGCATTTTAGGATGGGATTTATATCGCAAATCCCAAAGATACTATTAAAATCTGTTATTCTAAAGGCTTTATTATATTGAGATACTTCGCTAACGCTCAGTATAACGGAGTTTTGATTTTTTTGTAGAACTTGCGATATAATTTCCGTTAAGACTATAAAAAGTAAAAAAAATATTAAAAAAGTCTTGATTTTAAAAAATGTTTATTATAAAGTAAGACATGCGAGGAATTAACAGGTTACTCGTTGAGAGATAAAGCACAGTCGACTAAATTCAGTAGATAGCCCAATCTCAGTTTGAAAAATAAATATGGGCTGCTAGCTCAGGTGGTTAGAGACTGATTTTGCGTAGGCTGAAACGAGCAAAGCGAGTGTAATGCCGAAGAATCGCGGAACAAACAAACGAAATTTTACGAAGTAAAATTAAGTGCAGTGACTGTGTAGCGTAAAGCAATAATCAGGCTAAAGGATAATAAAAGTTGCAGCCAAATATAGAAAATTTGAAAACTAAATAATAAAAAAAGTAAGTTGCGGGCTGCTAGCTCAGGTGGTTAGAGCGCACCCCTGATAAGGGTGAGGTCGGTGGTTCGAGTCCACTGCGGCCCAGATTAAAAAAGACAGGTTTTATACCTGTCTTTTTTAATAGATAAAGTAAGTTTTTGAAATAATATTTTGGATTTACAATCGGTGTAATGGAGGTATTTATGCTTGAAGCTATTGATATTAATTTTGATTTTACAACTGATACTCCCCATTATTGGGAAGATTTCAAATCTGGCAAAAGTTGTAAAGACCCTGATATATGGAGCCCGACTTTGAGAAAATACCAGCAACTTTTATATAGTAAAAATTTGCCAAATGGAGAAATGTAATAGGTTTCTGGGACATTGAGACAGAGAAAATTTAATAAAAAATCAAACGGACAGCACGATTGAGGCTGTTTTTTAGTATTGAGATGTAGGGGACTTTTTTTGCACTCAAGTACTCATTTCTTGC
>CASDXV010000041.1 GCA_949285255.1 uncultured bacterium
ATCTTGGGGTGAAACGACAACTTTCTGCAATGGAGTAGAAGTAGATAATTCAAATTTTCAGCAGATTTCTCAGTTTAAAAACGGGTTGAACCATGCTGTGAATGCTTATTATGTGGGTGAATTGGGAAGGTGGATGATTGATTTTAATGCAGATTACCTTAATAATCAGTTGAGTACCAGTCAATATGCTGAAGACGGAAGTAAGGAAGATATTTACAGTAATTCTGATTCAAGAAGCAAACTTTATGCGGCGAAATTGCAGGCTAGTGTATCTATGGGGAGAGGACAATTATCTTTTGGATCGGAAGGTACACTGACGGAAAGAGATGCTCTTTTTACTCAGAGTGGCTTCTCGGATGATGCAGACAACTTTATCCGGCAGAAAACTTTTGCACTTTTTGCGGATGACAAAAATTCAATTGTGCAAAATGACACAATTGAGCTTGGAGAAGTTATTATAAGTATAGACACTCTTATAAGGCAAGCTCAAGAGAACAATAATACACTTGAAAAAGAACTCTACACGCTTATAACACATGGCATTTTGCACCTGCTTGGATTTGACCATTTAGAGCAAAAAGATTATGATTTTGTTGTAGGGATTCAAGAATTTGTAGTTAAAAATTTATGAAAAAATTTCAATCCAGAAGCTTTATGCGAAGTGCAATGTACGCTCTAAACGGGCTTAGACTTGCTTTTAAATCGGAACGCAATTTTAGAAAACACATCATCATTGCTCTTTTTGTACTCTCAATTGCACTGTTTCTAAGGGTAAGCATTGTAGAATTTTGTCTTTTAATCTTTTCAAATGCACTTGTTTTGATTTGTGAGCTTTTTAACTCGGTTTTTGAATTTGTAATAGACGCATACTACAAAGGGCGCTGGGCAAAACTTGCCAAGCTCGCAAAAGACATCGCAGCAGGAGCGGTACTATTTTCTGCAGTAATATCCGTCCTTATAGCCTCACTTATATTTGCCCAAAAATTCTACATGATATATTGCAACAATTTTTCTTTTTAAGTATTATATATTTGACTCACTAATCCTCTGCAGAAAAACATTAGTTTATTATGCGAAAGGGAAAAAACAATGGCAAATATCAAATCTGCAAAAAAAAGAGTATTAATTGCTAAAAGAAACACTGAAAGAAATGTTGCTTTTAAATCTTCTATCAAAACTGCGGTTAAAAAGGCGCTTTCTTTAGTAAAAGGCGATGAAAAAGAACTTGCACAAGCAATTTCTAAAGTTTACCAACTTTGTGACAAAGCTGTAAGCAAAGGTATTCTTCACAGAAACACTGCTGCAAGAAAAAAATCTCGCTTAACAAAAGCAATTAACAAATTAGCTCAAAAATAGTTTGCATTTAACCATTATCAAAAGCACTCCGCCTCATTAACGGAGTGCTTTTGGTTTTTGAGAAATATAATGATTGTATAAATCAATAGCTAAAGCATCACTCTGGTTAATTGCCGCTATAAGCTCATTTTTTATCTCTTTTATAGGAGTAAGCGTATTAAACAAATACAGTTCATAGGGCTGCACGCAAAGCGCCGTTGCTATTTTTTGCAGCGTTTCAATCGATGGGGCAAACTTCCCGCGCTCAATATTGCTTAAGCTCTGGGGTTCAATGTTAATTTTTTCCGCAAAAAACTCCTGTGTAAAGTTTTTTTGCTTTCTTAAAAATTTTATCCTGTCCCCGAGTTTCTTTTTTATGTCGTATTCTTGGTTCATTTCTATATTCTTAATCATTTGTAAACAAAATACACAATGTTTTACGTTAAGTTTTCTTGATTTTTATCGCACAACATTATATATTTAAATTACTACATTAAAATTTTACTTTTTTTAATGTTCAACAATAATGAGAATTAAGATATGAAAGGGTATTAAAATGACTCTGCGACACAATCGCAAAGCCCATTTGGGATTTACTTTGGCTGAACTTTTAACAGCCGTGCTTGTAATATCAGTTATTATGGTAGCGCTTGCTCCTGTTATAACAAAAAGAATGAAAGAAAATATTACAGTACAGACTGATAACAGGAAAGGTCTTGAAATATTTACTAACCCCGGTACTTATACTTTTGATGTTCCGATTGGAATAAATACGCTTTTTATTCAAGGCTCAGGAGGCGCAGGCGGCGGAGCTGGCTCAACGTATGTTGAAAAAGATATTTCTTTTACAAGTTCTACCACTTGGACAATACCCTCAGGAGTAAATGAAGTAACACTAACAATCACAGGCTCAGGCGGCGGAGGCGGGGGAGGCAACGCCAGAACTGCAAGCGAGAATTGTGTAAGCGGGACATACAAGCATAACTGGCTTGCAGATAACGGTAAGGATATGTGTATCTCTGACCCGTCACCACCGAACCGGTCAGTTTCAGGAAATATTACAACGGTGAAAAGCGGAGAAAGCTGCACTGGGCAATATTGTTGCTGGACAGAAGTTCAAAACACCTGTACCAACTCTCCGGCAGGCGGAGTTAGCGGATGCAAAAGAACAGTTTGTACTTCAGAGGCAGCAGTCAGCTGGTGCGAGAGTTATGCAAACTATTATACTATTGTTTCATTTCCGCATGTATACAATATTAAAAAAAGCGCAAGGTTGATAACAAGAAACGAAGCGCTAAGAATATTTGAAAGAGATGCACTTGGAGCAAAGAGCTGGGATGTATGCTATTACAGGCTAAAGGGCAACAATCCTAGATGCAACAATAATACAGACATACCAAAATACACAGTATCAAAAATGGCACAGTCAGATATGAGTAGTTATGGTGCAGCTATTGGTTCAATTAACGGTTATGCATACCCAAATGCAGCGTGGCTTGCTGATAATTATAATTACGACGGAAGACAATGTGTAAACCCGGCAATAGGCTCATCTAGGACTGACGGAATGTACGCCTATTTAGTCTTCTGCGCATACGAACTTGATAACTGGTTTCAATACTCTGGTGCTGGTGGCGCATCAGGGGCCGTTATGGAAAAGACAATTAATGTATTACCTAATGATACATTTGAGATAACAATAGGTACGGGTGGTAGTGGTGGAGCTGCAAGAACTAAAGGAAGTCAAGGAGGAACTACAAAGATTGTTCATAAAAGAGGTTCTGTTGAATTAGGCACATATTATGTAAAAGGCGGATTAGGAGGTAATGGAGCAAGTACTACTGCTAACGGTGCAGCTTACACTAATGGAACAGCAAGTGGTAATACAACAGTATCGGGTACATGTTACGCCAGAAATAGGAAAGATACTTCCGATAGTTTTGTTGGAGGCAATACAACATGTAAGGTAATTTCATACAGTGGTGAAAGCGGAACAGAACTACAAGGTGGAAGCGGCGGAAGATTAAAAAATGAAGGAGTAGCAACTCAAGGTGGAACAATAGGAGAAATGGGAGAAAATGTAAGCAGCGGAGAAAATGCACCTGAATATGGTTTTGCAGGTGCAGGAGGGACATGTAAAAGAGGAGTTAGAACTGCTTCATCTTGTTCTAAAGGTGGCAAGGGAGCATCAGGTAGAGTTGATATAGTGTATAAGGTAGCACTACCCGGTGGTGGTGGAGGTTCAGCTTCTCGTGTTGCAGGAGTTGATAGTAATAATAAAATGTATGAGATT
>CASDXV010000042.1 GCA_949285255.1 uncultured bacterium
TTTGGATTTCTTTTTGTGTCTGCCGGCCCTTCTTATGCAAAATGCTCTAATGTTGGTGCAGCTATTGGCGGTGTTGTAGCAGGCGTTGCAATAGGTGCGATTGCAACTAATGCACTTTCAAGACCTTGTCCTCCTCCCCCTCCTCCAAGAATGCATCATCCAAAATATAAAAAACCATGCCATTGCAGAGGTCGTGCACATATGACCACTTGCTGCAATTACGCATATCCGGCTTATGTTAATTACAGCTGGCGAATAAGATAATTTCTTGTGCTGCCTTGATTATTAAGTGGTATAATAATGCTTGTAAGAGAGGTAGTAAAATGTATAATCCAAAATCACACAAGGCAGAAGAATTTATCTGTCATCAAGAAATTTTAGACACGCTTGAATATGCACAAAAAAATAAGAATAATATTGAAATTGTCGATAAAATACTTGAAAAAGCCCGCCTTAAAAAAGGCTTAACACACAGAGAAGCAGCAGTTTTGCTTGACTGCGATATTCCCGAGAAAGTTGAGGAAATTTATGCTTTGGCTCGAGAAATTAAACAAGATTATTACGGTAACAGAATTGTGCTTTTTGCGCCCTTGTACCTGTCCAATTACTGTGTAAACGGTTGTGTTTACTGCCCGTATCACTTAAAAAATAAGCACATTCCAAGGAAAAAATTAACTCAAGAAGAGATAAGGCAAGAGGTTGAAGCACTTCAGGATATGGGACATAAGCGTCTTGCCATTGAATCTGGCGAAGATCCCGTTAACAACCCTATTGAATATATTTTGGATTCTATTAAAACAATTTATGACGTTAAACATAAAAACGGTTCAATTCGCCGTGTAAATGTTAATATTGCGGCAACAACCGTTGAAAACTACAAGAAATTACACGATGCAGGAATTGGTACATATATTTTATTCCAAGAAACTTATCATAAAGAAAGTTACGAAAAGCTTCACCCGACAGGCCCAAAACACAATTACGCATACCATACGGAAGCAATGGATAGGGCAATGGAAGCAGGCATTGATGATGTAAGCTTGGGCGTTTTATTTGGTTTAGAATTGTATCGCTACGAATTTGCAGGACTTTTAATGCATGCTGAACACTTAGAAGCTGCTTTTGGTGTAGGGCCTCATGCAATAAGCGTTCCAAGAATTAAACATGCTGATGATATTGACCCTGATGCTTTTGATAATGGTATTGATGATGATACTTTTGCCAAAATTGTTGCCTGCATTAGAATTGCAGCTCCTTATGTTGGCATGATTATCTCAACAAGAGAGTCAAAAGAATGCAGAGAAAAACTTTTGAACTTGGGCGTTTCTCAAATTTCAGGCGGTTCAAAAACAAGTGTCGGGGGCTACTTCAAACCAATGCCTGACAGTGAAGACTCTTCTCAATTCGACGTTTCAGACAGACGTCCTTTGGATGAGGTTATAAAATGGTTAATGGAGTTAGGTTATCTGCCAAGCTTCTGCACATCTTGTTATAGGCAAGGTCGAACAGGGGACAGGTTTATGGAGATATGCAAAAGTCAACAAATACATAACTTCTGCCAGCCAAACGCTATTATGACACTAAAGGAATATCTTGAAGACTATGCTTCGGATGAAACCAAAAAGCTTGGCAATGAGCTTATTTCAAAAGAAGTTGAGTTAATTGAAAACGAAAAAATAAAACAGGTTGTAAAAGAAAATCTTAAAAAAATCGAACAAGGCGAAAGAGATTTTAAGTTTTAGCTATAAAGGAGGGTGAATGAAAAAGAATATAATTTCTTTACTGCTTTTAACGTTTTCAATGAGCACTTGTCTTGCTTTTGCAGTGACAGGTGAACTGGATTTTAACAACGAAACTTATGTTCGCAGATTGCCTGACATTAAGCCCCAAAAATTTTATACTGCACAAAACGACTATGTATTAAAAAAACCTAAAAAGTTGTCAGCAAGTGCAATATCATTGTTTTATTCGCCGGAGATAATTACTGTTGAAGAAATGGCAGCAGGCACAGATTATGCTTTTAAGAAACAGTATTCAACTGTGGGTAGAACTTTTAACAGTGATGACAAATATGCAATCAGTTTTCTTGGCAGATCAGGGGGCAGAAATCTTTATAGTATTTTAAAAATAACTTACAATGATATTTATGGAATTAACTCTTCTCAGC
>CASDXV010000043.1 GCA_949285255.1 uncultured bacterium
TCATGGCTTCCGGGTCGCCCTTTGTCGCGGCTAAAATGACCGGGTAGGGCAATAAGCCGCGCTCGTCGGTGTTACAATTCGTCCCATTCATCGGCGCGTTCCTCCAAGTATCGTTTTAGCAGTTCAAAAGAGCTTGTCCGGCGGTACTGTACTGTGCTGCGGGGTACTTTCATCAGCTCCGCGATCTCAACATCTGTCATGTCGAAAAAGTAGTACAGCAGTACGGCTTGACGTTTTTCGTCCGGCAGGGAGTGCAGAGCTTCGGCAAGCAGTTTCGCGGTGATCTTCAAGCCACCCGCGCAAAAGGCTTCTTCGTCCTCGTTGACAAAATATCTGTCAACGGTATAAAGCTGCTTTTCTTCTTGCGGGGTAAGGTCTGCAAAGCTCACTTCGTGCCGCTTGCGGCTTTTGCGTTCCCGGCAAGCGTCAATCAGTTCGTTGCGTAACGTGCGTTTGCAGTACGCATTAAACTCACATCTCGTTTGCCATTCAAACCGAGCAGGGTAATCCATGTTCTCACCCCCTCTCGTTCCCGGGGGCGGGTTATTTATCCCCTTTCGGCTGCCTTCCACGGACGTGCCGTGTCTATGCCAAATGGAAAAGCAAAGTTTTTGAAAAAACTTTTGAGAACAGCAAAATGCGCCCGCCCGCAAGACGCGGACGAGCGCAAAAGAAATGTAAGCTGCAACTAAATGTATTGACAGTTCATATTCATAGCCGGAATATCCCCATGCAGCGCAAGGGCTTTTTTTGATTGCAAAGCATTAGGCGGGTTGCAGTAAATGAAAATAGACACGGCGATACCTCCCCGATACCGCCGTATCCTTAAAAAAGGGCGACTTTAATACACTACCCGCAATCCATTCTATAATAGGGAACAGCGGCTTTTGGCCGTATCCTTAAAAAAGGGCGACTTTAATACACTACCCGCAATCCATTCTATAATAGGGAACAGCGGCTTTTGCGCAATATTAAATAAAAAAGCCGATAACACATAGGTTTTTTGACCTAATGCGTTATCGGCTCTGCGTCTATGCGTCTGGCACTTTTAATCATTTTTTTTGAATTTATTATATGTGTTAGCTAACTGTCCACAAGCCGCGTTAATCTCTCTGCCATGAGAAACTCTCATAGTAACTTCAAGTCCTGCTTGCTCTAATTGATGTTTGAATGCAACTATTTCCCGTTTCTGTGGTGCTTTAATTCTTGAATTGCTTGTTGGGTTGTATTGTAACACGTTAATCATAACTTTTTTGCCCCGAAACCATTTTGCAAGTTGTCTTACATCTGAGGGCCGGTCATTTATACCCGGTAAAAGCAAATACGCAAAGACAATTTTGCGATTATGCCTTTCAGAATAGGATAAGGCTTGCTTAACAACATCTTCAATAGCATATATGCGCATGTGAGGAATAATACGATTTCTTGCAGATTGTGTTGCTGCGTGTAAAGATATTGTCAACTGAATTTTAAGATGTTCCTCGCGCAATTTTTTTAATTGATCGACCGGACCAACTGTTGATATGGTAATGCCGTCGGTTGGAAAGTTGAGCCCATATCTATCTCGGAGAATATGGATTGCTTTTATCAAGTTGTCATAATTGAATAAAGGCTCTCCCATACCCATAAAAACGATACGGTTTACTTTTCGACGCAACAATATAATCTGTTGTACGATTTCTGACGATGTTAGATTACGAACAAAGCCATTTCGCCCGGACTCACAAAAAATACAACCAACAGGACAACCGACTTGTGTGCTCACGCAAACAGTTCCACCATC
Organism: uncultured bacterium; assembly: GCA_949285255.1. Lineage (GTDB taxonomy): Bacteria > Cyanobacteriota > Vampirovibrionia > Gastranaerophilales > Gastranaerophilaceae > Galligastranaerophilus. The sequence goes on from CASDXV010000043.1 coordinate 1,784, forward strand.
TCGCCGCTTGATAAAAACCGTTTCAATGTATTTGTTGTCTTTCAGTTCGTAAACATACTTTTCAGTATCACTGCTTTTGCAAATATTTTTTACCAACATTGATAGATTTTTTTTGCGTGGTAATTGCTTATATAATTCTTCATATAAGGCTTTTGCTTCATTCTCGCCAATAACTTCCGACATTTCTTTGTAAGTAAATCCGTATGGATCATTCCGTACTTCCGCAGGCGTATATTTAGGTAAACGTTTCATTTTTATATCCTTTCTTCTAAATAATAAAAGTTTGTTTTTCTGTATTTTTGATTACAATCTCTAATTTTTCTACATCAATGATATGCGTCAATTTGCATTTAGGGCAGAAAAGAGGAAAATCTTTTAATACAGTATTATGAAATACTTGAACTCTCGTCTTTCCGTTACAAATCGGACATTTTATCCAATATTTTTTAAGCATTATATTTCACTCGTCCTTTTTACACAAAAAAATGCAGGTCAATCCTCAACATGAGCATTGACCTGCATTTATAATGCACAGAGCAGTACAACAAAACTAAGGCATAGCTTGCACTATGTCTATACTATATCTATACGTCGTTAGTTTTTTGTATAGCATCCGCAAAATAAGCATGACAAAAAAGCCCATGTTGAAAATGGGAAAATCCTTTTTTTCAATGCTTATCTAATACGCATGCTATGCAACATAAACGCCGCCTCCTTTTACATAAATTTTATTTTATCAGAAAATCAGTCTACTGTCAATACACAACAGGAAGTATTTAACCTAATGATATGAATTGTGTGGACATATCCAAAAAGAAAGGTGAACTGTAAAATGTAACAGGGTGAATGAAAATGGCAAAAAGACCCGTACCATTGTACGACTTTAAGGCTTTCGGGGCAGCTATAAAAGCCGCGAGAAATGAATACGGCGAGAGCCGCAAAAAGGTAAGCGACGAGTTATATATTTCCCCGCGCTACCTTGCGAATATCGAGAACAAGGGACAACAGCCGAGTTTACAGGTATTCTATGACCTTGTAACCCGGTATCATATTTCGGTAGATCAATTTTTCTTCCCGAACAGCAATGCGGAGAAATCCACCGGGCGGCGGCAGCTTGACGCGCTGCTGGACGGTATGAGCGATAAAGGCATACGGATTGTAACCGCAACAGCAAGGGAGATAACG